>JAVBNO010000074.1:0-19045 GCA_031551485.1 Oscillospiraceae bacterium | reverse complement strand
GGTTATAGAAGCGGCGGATGAGGGTATAGAGACGCAAGGAGCGGAGGAAACCTCCGCCGAAGTCGAAGAGGAACCCAAGGCCAAACGCAGCCGCAAAAAAGCCGGCGTCGAAGAGGCATAGACCGGCGCTTGTATGAATAGGTAATAGCAACAACTTGTCCCGGGAGGTGAAACATATGCATCCCAGAAAAGTACCCATTCGAATGTGCGCCGGCTGTGGCCAGCATATTCCCAAAAAAGAGCTGGTGCGGGTGGTCAAAAGCCCCGAGGGGGTCATTTCCCTTGACCTTACCGGCAAAAAAGCGGGACGGGGGGCCTATGTTTGCCCCAAGGTGGACTGTATGAAAAAAGCCCGCAAAGCCCGCCGGTTCGAGCGTGTTTTTGAATGTGCCATTCCCGACGAGGTATATAGCGCCATGGAGGAGGAAATGTCGGCCGGTGAAAACAAAAACGGTGATGCATCTGTCTCTGTGCCGTAAGGCAGGCAAATTGAAAGGCGGCTTTGACGCCGTTGTGGAAGGGTTGAAGGAAGGACGCATCTTTGCCGCCGCACTGGCGGTGGATTTGTCCGACAAAACAAAGAAAAACATTATATTCATTGCAGGCCATTTGCCAAATCCCGTGCCTGTTGTTCTTTTGGACGACCGGATGGATGATATTGCGCTCATTGCGGGGAAACGTGTGGGAGTGCTGGGTGTGACCGACCGGTCGCTGGCCAAAAAGTTGTGCGAGCTTGGGCAACACCAGGCACAGATGAGGGAGGAAAATACATTATGCTAAACAAATACAGAGTCCACGAGGTGGCCAAAGATCTGGAGATACCCTCTAAGGATATTATTGATCTTTTGGGGAAACATTTTCCCTCCTCGGTTGTCAAACATATGACGGCGCTCAGCGATGGCGAGCTGAACGTCTTGTTCGAGTTTTTTACCCAACAGCACAGTGTGGAGAGCTTTGACGCTTATTTTGCCACTACCTCCGACGCTCCCAAAAAAGCCAAGCCCCATAAAGAGGAGGCGCCGCCCCCCAAGGCTTCTGTGCCGCAGGCGGCTCCGGCTCCCCAGCCCGCCGCCCCGGCCGGCCAGCCCAAGCCAGCTGCGCCCGCCCACACACCCCAGCACACCCCAAGACCGGCGGCCCCGGCTCCCCAGCATCAGGGACAGCGTCCGATGAATCATAACCACAACAAAGCGCCTTTCCAACCCCCGGTCCAGCGCACCCCTGGAGCGCCCCGGCCCAGTTATCCCCCCCGTCAGCAGCCCCCCCAGGGTGGCCAGCAAGCGGGACAAAATCAGCAGCCGATACAGGGCCGCGTCACCCAGACCGTGGACATGCGGGCAGCGGATGTGGTACTGGATAAATACAACGAGCGCTATGAGCAAATTGCGCCCACCAACCTGCAGAACAAGGACACCGGCGTGCGCAAACAAAAGCTTACCCAAAGAAGCGCCCAGCGGGGCAAGCCCATTAAATCCCGCAAAGAGCAGGAGACCGAAAAAATGCGCCGGCTGGAGCTGGAGCGCCAGCGCCGCCAGCGTTTGGAAATTGAGCTGCCAGAGCAAATTTCTGTGGGTGATTTGGCGCTGCGCCTGAAAATTCAGGCCAGTGAAATTATCAAACGCCTGATGGGCCTTGGCATTATGGCCGCTGTCAGCGATGTGATTGACTACGACACCGCCGCCATGGTCGCCATTGAAATTGGCGCCAAAGTGACCCGGGAAGTGGTGGTTACCATTGAAGACCGCCTGTTCCAGGTGGAAGAGGACGACGACCAGAACAAATTGCCCCGCAGCCCCATTGTGGTGGTGATGGGCCACGTTGACCACGGTAAAACCTCGCTGCTGGATGCCATTCGCGACGCCAACGTCACCGAGGGCGAAGCCGGCGGCATCACCCAGCATATTGGCGCTTACCAGGTGATGGTGAACGACAAGCCCATTACATTTTTGGATACGCCCGGCCACGCCGCCTTTACTTCGATGCGGGCCCGCGGCGCCCAGGTCACCGACATTGCCGTGCTGGTTGTGGCGGCCGACGACGGCATTATGCCCCAGACAGTGGAGGCGATCAACCACGCCAAAGCGGCCAAAGTATCCATCATCGTGGCGATTAACAAAATGGATAAACCCGAGGCCAACCCTGATAAAGTCAAGCAATCTTTAACCGAATATGAACTGGTGCCGGAGGAATGGGGCGGCGACGTTATTTGTGTCCCTGTTTCCGCCAAGACCCATGAAAATATCGATACCCTGCTGGAGATGATTCAGCTTGTGGCCGAAATGCGGGAACTGCAGGCTAATCCCGACCGGATGGCCACCGGTACCGTCATTGAGGCCCGCCTTGACAAAGGCAGAGGACCTGTGGCCACCCTGTTGGTGCAAAACGGCACCCTGCACACCGGCGACGCCCTGATTGCGGGCACCGCGGTGGGCCGCGTGCGCGTTATGCTCAACGACCGGGGTGAAAAAGTGGAAGTGGCCGGCCCCTCCTGCCCGGTGGAAATTACCGGTTTGGCCGATGTGCCTGCCGCCGGCGATATCTTTAACGCCGTTGAAGACGAAAAATTGGCCCGCGAACTGGTGGAGCAGCGTCGCCATGAGCAAAAAGAAAATCAGTTCCAGGCGTTCCAGAAAGTGACGCTGGAAAATCTGTTCGAGCATATTTCCGAAGGCGACATTAAAGAGCTGCCCATCATCGTCAAGGGCGATGTGCAGGGTTCTGTGGAGGCGGTAAAGCAGTCGTTGGAGAAACTGTCGGGCGAGGAAGTCCGCGTCCGTGTTATCCACGGCGGCGTGGGCGCCGTCAGCGAATCCGACGTCATGCTGGCCGATGCCAGTGGCGCCATCATTGTAGGCTTCAACGTCCGGCCCGACCCCGCCGCCCGCGACAACGCCGAGCTGGCTGGTGTGGAAATCCGCCTTTACCGCATCATTTACGACGCCATCGAAGATGTACAGTCGGCCATGAAGGGTATGCTGGCGCCCAAAACCCGGGAAGTGGATTTGGGCCGCGCCGAAGTGCGCCAGGTTTACAAAATTTCCAGCGTGGGCACGGTGGCCGGTTGTTATGTGACCGAGGGCAAAATTACCCGCACAGCCAAAATCCGCGTCGTCCGGGATGGTATTATTGTGGCTGATGACAAGCTGGATAGCCTCAAGCGCTTTAAAGACGATGTGAAAGAAGTGGCCACCGGTTATGAATGCGGCATGAGCCTGGAAAAATTCAGCGACGTTAAAGAGGGCGACTTCTTTGAGGCCTATGAAATTGAGGAATACAGAGATTAAACGCCGAGATTTGAGCCAAAATCTCCTTTGGGAAAGGACGGTGTGCCCATGCCTTCTCATAAATTAGAGCGGTCGGCGCAAGACATTCGCCGTGAGCTGACCGACATTTTGAAAGAATTGAAAGACCCCCGTGTGAAGGGGATGCTGAGTATCGTGAAAGTAGATTTGTCCGGCGATTTTTCTTATTGCAAAGTGTACGTGAGCGCCATGGCAGGCGCCGATGCCGCCAAAGAGGCGGTGGCCGGCCTGAAAAGCGCCGCCGGTTTCATTCGCCGGGAAGTGAGCATGCGGCTGAATTTGCGCCATACGCCGGAGTTCAAATTCATTGCCGACGATTCTATTTCCTACTCGGCCAACATTGCCCAAAAATTAAACGAACTACAAGGCCGGTGATGATACGCCGGCCTCTTTTCCCTACCTGACGGTTGGATGAAACACGGTTTTTTTGAGAGAGGAGCACCCATGGATTTAACCCTGCAAGAGGCGGCCGCGCTGCTGCTGGCGCGTCGACATATTACCATATTGTCCCACCGCAAACCCGACGGTGATACGTTGGGCGGTGCCTTTGCGCTGTGCTGGGCGCTGGAGGGCCTGGGTAAAGCCGCCCGGGTGCTGTGCGCCGACGGTTACCCCGACCGCTATTGTTTTTTGTACCCCGACGGCTACACTCCACCTGTTTTTGCCCCCGATGAAGAGGATTTTGTGGTGGCAGTGGACACGGCCAGCCTTGAGCTTTTGGGTACATTGGGCGACCGCTATAAAGACAAAATTGATTTGATTATCGACCACCACGGCTCCAACACCCGCTTTGCCCCCAATACGATTGTGGACACGGCGGCAGGCGCGACAGCCGAGCTGATCTTTCAGCTAATTCCTTTGTTGGGGGCCGGCTACACCCCCGCCATTGCCGGGGCGCTGTACACCGGCGTCGCCACCGACACCGGCTGCTTTCGCTATACCAACACGACCGCCCAAACCCTGCGCATTGCAGCCTCGCTGATTGATGCGGGGGCGGACAGTATACTCATCAACCGGCTGATGTTTGAGACAAAGTCCAAAGGCCGTCTGGCGGTGGAGGCCATGGCCATGGGCAGTGTGGAGTATGATTATGACGGCCGCTGCGCCATTATCTATATTACCGAAGCGATGTTGGCTGCCACCGGCGTCAGCGAATATGACATTGAAGGCATATCGGCCATGCCGCGCCAAATTGAAGGGGTGGAGGCCGGCGTCACCATCCGGGAGCAAGGGGGCGAATGCCGCATTTCCCTGCGCACTTGCAGTATGGTGGACGCTTCCGCTGTCTGCCAACAACTGGGGGGCGGCGGTCATCCCCGGGCTGCCGGCTGCACTGTAAAGGGCGATGTCCTGACAGCCCGGCAGGCAATGCTGAAAGCGCTGAAACCTTTTTTGGAGGGCGAGGCCCAATGACCGCTCCCAAAGAAGCCGCCCTGGAATTGTGCGGCGTCATTTGCATGGATAAGCCGGAAGGGTTTACCTCCTTTGATGTGGTTGCCAAGCTGCGAGGTATTTTACGGCTGCGGCGGCTGGGCCATGGTGGCACCCTTGACCCCATGGCGACCGGGGTATTGCCGGTTTTTGTGGGCCGCGCCACCCGTGCCATTGACCTGATTTCGGCCCAGGATAAAATATATGCCGCCGGGTTTACCCTCGGCATCACCACCGATACATACGACAGCGAAGGTCAGACATTGTCCACCACCACCGCCCATGTGAGAAAAGAGGATATTACGGCGCTGCTGCCCCGCTTTTCCGGGGATATGATGCAGACTCCGCCTATGTATTCCGCCATTAAAATAAACGGGCAAAAGCTTTACCAGCTGGCCCGCAAAGGCATCGAGGTCGAGCGGCCTTCACGCCCTGTACACATCCACAGCATTGATCTGGTGGCCTACAACGAAAGCGTCCAAGGCGGCACATTGCGTATCCACTGCTCCAAAGGCACCTATATTCGCAGCATCATTCACGAGTTGGGACAGCTTTTGGGCTGCGGCGCGGTCATGTCCGCTTTGCGCCGGGAAATGGCGCTGGGTTTTACCCTGGCCGAATGCCACAGCTTTGCCGATGTGGAAGCGGCGGCGGCGCGCGGCGAGTGGGATACGTTGGTCACACCGGTGGAACACTGTTTTGCCGATTGGCCGGCCATACGGCTGGAGGCGGCGGACGCCCGGGCTTTCGCAAACGGCGTAAAATTGCCCGCCGCGGCATATGATCAAAATGATGAGGGTACGCAGGTGCGCGTCATCGGCCCCGATGGTTTTTTAGGGCTGGGCCAATGCAAAGAGGGGTTGCTGCTGCCGGTGCGGTTGTTTGCGCCCCGATGAAAATGTGAAAAGCAAGAAAAAAGTTTTGCCAATGGAGGCTTGTGATTTTGGAGATCATACGGGATTTAGAACATTCTTTGCCCCGGCCCACGGCCGCCGCCCTGGGATTGTTCGACGGTGTGCATTTGGGCCACCGGGAAGTGATTGCGGCGGCTGCGGAAGCCGCGGAAGATCAGGGGCTTGCCCCTTGTGTTTTTACTTTTGAAACCGATACGGCCATTCCCTTGGGGAAAGCCGGTTTGACGCTGCTGCAAACGGCTTCCAGCCGCTATGCCGCCATTGCGTCGCTGGGGGTTGACTATACCGTTTGCCCCGACTTCGGGGCCTTTGCCACCCTTTCTCCCAAAGAATTTGTGGAGAATGTGGTCGTCAAAATTCTGCAGGCCAAGGTCGTATGCTGTGGCCAAGATTACCGTTTTGGCAAAGACGCCGCCGCCGGAGTCGAGGAGCTCACCCTCCTGTGCGCGCCCCACGGTATCCAGGTCATTCTTTGCCCGGTGGTCCTCTGGGAAGGCCAGATTATCAGCTCCAGCCTGATTCGCAAAATGGTGGAAGAAGGCAATATGGAAGCAGCGGCCCAGCTATTGGGCGCGCCCTTTACACTGGAGGCGGTGGTGGAGACCGGTCGCCAATTGGGACGCCAGCTCCATTTCCCCACCATCAACCAGCTTTTTCCGCCGCGGTTTACACTGCCCAAAAGAGGGGTATACGCCACCCGGGTCACCCTGGAGGGCAAAAGTTACCCTGCCGTCACCAATGTGGGCCACAAACCCACCGTAAGCGCCGACGATCCGTTGTCCGCCGAAACCCACATTATTGGCTACAGCGGAGATTTATACGGCCAGCTGGTGGCTGTGCGTTTTGCACGCTTTTTGCGCCCCGAAACAAAATTCCCCGATACGCAGGCTCTTTCCGACCAAATTGCCAAAGATGTGAAAGAGGCGTCGGCTATTTTAACCCCCAAAGCCTGACCTACCGCAATCCGCAAAGACGACGTAAAACCGCCCTGATCGAAAACGAACAGGGCGGTTTTGTCTTGATCAAAATAATCATTATAGGATTAAATCTAGCAAGAATAATAAAGCAGCGAATGCCAGTATGGCTAGTGAACAGGCGATCACAAATTTTTTCACATCAATTCGTTTGGCGGCGTCTTCGGGAGAAAGAGGCTCTTCAGTATCCGAGAACGAGATCATGTCAACACCACTTTTTTCTTTCAAAATATCCAAAAAACTTTCAGTTGAAAATCCTCTCATTAAGCTTATGTCCACTTGAGAACTCTCATCGCGTAATCCGATTTGAATTTTCCCTCCCTTTGCAGCCGACGATCCGACAACGTTTATTTTTTGAACTTCGGAGTACGAATATATTTCTCTATACGTTTTTGCTTCATCCATAAATATGAATCTGCTGTCAGTCAATATGATAACACCAATGAAAGTATCTGCAAAAGACTCCCCAGGAGCATGGACCTGATAGACCGCGTTATATACTTCCTCAACGACTTCTCCCGGAAGCAAGATGCCTTTCAGGGGATAACTATATTTCTCTAAAATTCTCTCGCTCTGCGCATCCATCCATATCACTCTCCTCATAATCGCATTAAGATCTTGTTGGTTTATACTGGACCAACTTTGTTGTATCAAATTATAACAAAAAAATATAATAATGTACATAAATTTTACGGGTTTTTTTTGGTTTTGCATGACTTTTTCACGCGAAGCTGCCCTTCTGCACAACGCCGGCGTGGAGATGCCCAATCACTTCGGCTGCGTGTGCGAAGTCAGCGTCATCCGGCTTATTCATGTGCTGTATCGAGGGACGTGAATAATACCGCAATCCGCAAGGATGACGTAAAGCCGTCTTGATCAAAAAATGATAACTATATTATTGGAATAAAAGGGGGATCGCATTGAGCAAGCCCAGTACAGCAAATAAGGCCAGTATTGCCATCAAACCGACGATTGCAAACTTTCTTGCGTCAATTTGTTTGGCGGCGTCCTCGGGGGAAAGAGGCTCTTGGCTATGCGAGAGCGAGATGATCTCAGCGTTGCTTTTTTCCTCAATAATATCTAAAAATCTTTTGTCTGAAAAGCCTCTCATTGAGCTAAGGTCAACTTGAGAAAGCGCGTCGCGTAATTCGATGCGAATCTCCCTCACCCCTCCAGACGAATACCTAACAACGCTTATTTTTTGCATTTCGGAGTATGGATATATATCTTTAAACATGTTTGTTTCGCTAACAAATATAAGTCTGCTGTCGGTAAGTACAATAATACCTAGGTAAGTATCTGCAAATTTTTCTTCGGGAGCATGAACCTGGCATATCACGTTATATGCTTCCTTGATAGCTTCTCCCGGAAGCAAAATGCCTTTAATGCTATAGAGATATTTCTCCAAAATCTTTTCGCTCTGCGCATGCATCTATATTACCCTCCCAAAACTAGCATATTGCTTCCACCCGCTGAGATTGTATTGGTTAATATCTGACTGATTTTATTGTAACAAATGATAAACCAAAAGACAACCGGTCGAAAAAGGGTTGGTCTCGATTTTCTGTCGCTTCTCTGTCGAAGTCCTGCCGACCGCCTTTTTGATAGGCGCCTTTGGCGCGTATCATAACAAACCATCCTTAAACGGCGCTGATACGATCAAGGTATAGCAACTGCGCAGGCGAATGGGTAGTGCTGATATCAAATAGAAGAACAGCAGACGTACAGCCGCTCCGGCAGGTATATAGCATGTCGCTTAAGCCGCGACCGGCCCATACTTTTTGGCGCAAAAAGTATGCAAAAACATTTTTAGGGGAAACCGCATGGTTTCCCCTAAACCCCATCCTTAGGGCGAGGGCATAGGTGAGCAGGAAACGCTTGGGCTATGGGGAGGAGGGGTTTTAGTCTGTTCTGGGGATGCAAGGGGTGAAGAGGGAAAAGGCCCTTTTTTTCTGGTTCTGGACAGTTCACTAACGCGGGGTTTTCCTAGACAAAGCCCCGCCGCCTGTTTTGGCAGGCAGCGAGGCGGGAAGGGGGACATTTCATTTCTATTCATCTGTTCGGATGTATTGCCCTTCATACATCAGCCCGATTTCCCAAAGGGCCATTTGTTCCGGGTCGTTTTTTTCGGCATAAAGATGGTAGGGCCAAATAAAGTCGTCCAGCAGGGAAAAGGCGTGGGGGGTCCCTTCTCCCAGCCGAAGTCCCACATGCTTCAGCTCATCTTCAGCGGGAAATTCTTCCGCGCTAAAGGGGCTACAAACATATGTATGCCCGCGGAAGGAATAGATGCCATCACCAATCAAAGTCATTTTGGGCGCAAAGGCCACATCGGCCGCCCGCCACAAGATGCAGGCAACAATCGGTGCCATCAAGCATCCGGTGACAACCGCCAATATCTGATAGCTGCGCTTGTTGGTGCCTTCCGGCTTTTGCAGCAGTTTGATAATGGCAAAAACAAAGAAAAAGCCTGCGGTCACAATCAGCAACAGGGCCATCATCATTGGAAATATGATCATCATCACTCATCCTTTACTCATCTGCGCGAGGGACGTTTTGCTGGAATGAGTATACTCTTTTTATGGTTATTTCGCAAGATATAGTATTGACAAACAATTACCCACAATTTATAATATGAATATATGAACAAGTACTCATATATTCATATTGTCATATAATATTATGAAATTGTACATACGGGAGGTGCCCCCATGGAATCCAATCATGTCAACGGCAATTGCTGCGACGACCAGTATCATCCCTCCGCCCCGGAAAAAACCGCCGATCTGCCCCCGCTGGATGAGGAAGAAGCCATCGAACTGGCCGACCTTTATAAACTGTTTGCCGATTCCACCCGCTTGCGCATCATTATCGCCCTTTTGGGGGTGGAGATGTGCGTAATCCACTTGGCCGAGCGCATCGGCATGAGCCAATCGGCGGTTTCCCACCAGCTGCGCCAGCTGCGCCAGGCGCGTTTGGTGCGTTGCCGGCGGGAAGGCCAACTGGCCTACTATTCGCTCATGGACGAACACGTTTCTTCCATGATTCAACTGGGCCTTGAACATATACGAGAGGAATGAATTCAATGGCATTTACCGATATAGACCGTCCGGCCTGCGCCTGCTGCGCCGACGAGCATGAAGATCATCCTGCGCCGCATAGCGACCATAAACACAGCCACGAACATAGCCACGAATCCGACACCGGGCGCCGCCCCCTCATTCTGTTTGGCGCCGCGCTGGCATTGGGCGCGGTAACCTTTATCCCCGGCCTGCTCCCGCCCATTGTCGCTGCGGCGCTGCTGGCGGGGGCCACAGTGCTGGCGGGCTACAGCATGTTTATTGAAGGGGTCAAAGGGCTTTTCAAGCTAAGCCTGGATGAATTTACCCTGATGACCATTGCCATTGTGGCCGCCTGGGCGCTGGGGGAATGGCAGGAGGCTTTTATGGTAACGGCCCTATTCCGCCTGGGCAACATTTTTGAAAACCTGGCGGTGCAGCGCAGCCGCCGTTCCATTGCCAAGCTGGCGGCCATTGTGCCCCAAACAGCCAACCTCCTTTTGGCTGACGGCACCGTCACCACTGTAAGCCCGGCGGATGTGCCGGTGGGCAGCCGCATTGTCGTGCACACCGGCGAGCGTGTGCCGCTGGATGCCGTTATTTTGGAAGGGGAGATATCGGTAGACACCTCCGCGCTTACCGGCGAAAGCGTACCCCGCTTTCTCGGTGTGGGGGACCAAGTGCTTTCCGGCATGATCAGCATTCAGGGCGCGCCGGTGTGCCGCACTGAAAACACTTTTCAGGATTCGGCCGCCATGCGCATTATTTCCCTGGTGGAGGATTCCCAAAAGCACAAAGGCAATACCGAAACGTTTATCACCCGTTTTGCCAAAGTCTATACCCCAGTGGTGGTGGCGCTGGCCGCCGTCATCGCCTTTGTCCCGCCGTTGTTGGGGTGGGGCAGTTTTCCCGAGTTTATTAAGCGGGCATTGGTGTTCCTTGTCGCCTCTTGTCCCTGTGCCCTGGTCATCGCCGTACCCCTCAGCTTTTTTGCAGGCATCGGCCGCACCGCCAAATCCGGTGTGCTGGTGAAAGGTTCCCGATACATTGAAATGCTGGCCAAAGCCAAAGGCGTTGTCATGGACAAGACCGGTACCATCACCACCGGCCATTTGCAGGTGTCCGAAACGGTGTCTGTCGGCGCGTTGTCCCAGGAAGATGTCCTGCGTTATTGCGCGGCGGCGGAAAGCCGCTCCAACCACCCCATTGCCAAAGCGGTCACCGCCCACTATGCCGGCGCCATCGACAATGGCAAAATGACCCGCTACGACGAGCTGGCCGGGTTAGGTGTATCGGCCACATATGACGGCAAGACGCTCCTTTGCGGCAGCGGCAAGCTGATGGCGGAAAAGGGGATCGCGCTGACGGGTCTGCCGCCCGCCAACCTTTATCTGGCGGTGGAGGGCAGGGTAGAGGGCTACATCCAGCTAGCGGATGAGCTGCGCCCCGACGCCAAAGAGACGCTGGCCTCCCTCAAGCAGATGGGATTTGCGGTATCCGCTATCCTGACGGGCGACGGGACCAAAGCGGCGGAGGACGTGGCCGCCCAGGTGAAGGCCGATGTGGTATACAGCCAGCTGATGCCTGCCCAAAAGGTGGAGAAGCTGGTGGAACTGCAAAATACCCACGGCCCATGCCTTTTTGTGGGCGACGGTATTAACGACGCCCCGGTGCTGGCGGCGGCGGGTGTGGGCGTGGCCATGGGGCTGGGCACCGACGCGGCTATGGAGGCGGCGGATGTCGTGCTGGTAACAGATAAGCTCCGCAGCCTTTGTGACGGCGTGCGCCTTTCCCGCAAGGCGATGAGTGTGGCCCGGGCCAACATCATCTTTGCCCTCACCATCAAAGGCCTTGTGCTGGTGCTGGGGGCCCTGGGATTTGCCCAAATGTGGATGGCTGTCTTCGCCGACGTAGGGGTCACGTTGCTGGCTGTCCTCAATTCCATGCGGGTCATGACCTTTAAGTAACAGTAGCCCTGCCATCAACAGCAGTCACGAACCACCCGCAGATGAGCGGGTGGTTCGTCTTTCACGGGTGCAGCTCTTTTCTATTTGCAACGCCTGAACAATGCTTGTACTATCACGTTCTGGCAGATGGCAAGACGCATGGTCTCTTTTTTTCATTATGTTTTACCCCCCAGCACAGACCCAAAACCGTTCTTCCGCGAAGCCAGCGTTTCCTGCGTACCTATGCCCTCGCCCTAAGGATGGGGTGCGGGGAAACCATGTGGTTTTCCCAAAAAAAGTTTTTGCATACTTTTGCGCCAAAAAGTATGGGCCGGTCGCGGCCCGAGCGACAGGCTATATCCCTGCCGGGGCGGTTATACGTCTACTTCATTTTGATTTGATTTTGATATTGGCATTGACGCTTTTTCTGTTTATCGCAAAAGGAACGCAACGCCTACACACGGGCAGCCATTCTTTTGCCACCCTCTTTTACAAGGACAAGCTTTGTGGTAAAATACTAAAAGAGATTATGTCAGCTGCAGATAGGAGCGTTACTATGGACTATTGTTTTTCCCAGCGGATTATATCGTTGCAACCCTCTGTCATCCGTGAGATATTGAAATTCACCGCCGACCCGTCCGTCATCCCCTTTGCGGCGGGCAATCCGGCCGCGGAGGCGTTTCCGGTAAAAGAGATTGCGGAGATTACGGCGGATATTCTCAGCAATGAACCGATTTCCGCCCTTCAATACTCAGTAAGCGAGGGTTACACCCCTTTGCGGGAGGCTGTGGAAATTTTTGTCCAGCAGCGGGAAAACCTGGGGCGGATGTTTGACCAGTACATCATTGTTTCGGGTGCGCAGCAAGGCATCGAGCTTACCACAAAATGCCTGTGTAACGAAGGGGATACGATCATCTGCGAAGCGCCGTCCTTCATCGGCTCCCTGAACACATTTCGCTCTTATAAAACCCACTTGGTGGGTGTGCCGATGGAAGAAGACGGCATGGATATGGACGCATTGGAAGCGGCGCTGAAAGCCAACCCCAACACCCGGTTCATCTACACCATTCCCAACTTCCAAACCCCCGCCGGTCTTACCACCTCCCTGGAAAAACGGCGGCATATCTATGCGCTGGCCAAGCAATACGGCGTCATGATTCTGGAGGATAACCCCTATGGCGATTTGCGCTTTGCGGGGGAACATATTCCGGCCATCAAAAGCCTGGATGAGGACGGAATTGTCATTTACTGCGGCAGCTTTTCCAAAATTATCTCCCCCGGTATGCGGGTGGGTTTTGTGGTGGCACCTGCGCTGGTGACGGCCAAACTGGTGGTGGCCAAGCAATGCAGCGATGTCCACTCCAACATTCTGGCCCAAATGATTTGCCACCGCTTCCTCACTACCTGCGACACCGACGCCCACATCCGCCGCATTCGTGAGATCTACAAAGAAAAATGCGGCCAGATGCTGTCGCTGATGGACGGGCATTTTCCTAAAAGCGTCACCTACACCCGGCCGGAAGGGGGACTCTTTATTTGGGCGGCCTTGCCCGCCGGCAGCGATATGCTGGGCTTTTGCAAAGAGGCTGTGGAAAAGAAGGTGGCCGTTGTGCCCGGCAGCGCCTTTATGGTGGACGAAAGCGACCCAACCACCCACTTCCGGCTTAACTTCTCCACCCCTGCCCCCCGGCAAATTGAGGAGGGTGTGGAGATTCTGGGCAAACTGCTGGCCGAAAAATTTGCGTAATTTACCCGCCGCGTGATTATATCGCCTACTTTTCATCTAACAGGAGGAACCGCCATGAGCGAAACGATCAAAACAGACGCCCCCCAAAAACCAATTATCCTATCGGGCATCCAGCCCTCGGGGGTGCTGACCCTGGGTAACTACCTGGGTGCGGTGCGCAACTGGGTACAGCTGCAAAAAGATTACCGCTGCGCCTACTGCATTGTGGATCTCCACGCCATCACCGTGCGGCAAGAGCCGGCGGCGCTGCGGGAAAACTCCCTGTCGGCTTACGCCCTTTTGCTGGCTGCCGGCGTCAACCCCGACGAATGTATCGCTTTTATCCAAAGCCATGTACCCGCCCATGCGGAACTGGCGTGGGTGCTCAACACCTTCACCCCCTTTGGCGATTTGGGGCGGATGACCCAGTTCAAAGACAAATCGGCCCGCTACGCCGAAAATATCAACGCCGGTCTTTTTACCTATCCGGTGCTGATGGCGGCGGATATCCTTTTATACCAAAGCAATTTGGTGCCGGTGGGCGCCGATCAAAAACAGCACATCGAGCTGGCCCGTGATGTGGCCATTCGGTTTAACACTGCCTATGGCAACACTTTTACAATTCCCGAGCCCTATATTCCCAAGGAGGGCGCCCGTGTCATGTCGCTGCAGGATCCCACCAAAAAGATGTCCAAGTCCGACCCCAACCCCAAGGCCTATGTGGGTATGCTGGAAAAGCCGGATCAAATTATTAAAAAATTCAAAAGTGCCGTCACCGATTCCGACGCACAGGTGGCCTATCGGGAAGGCAAAGAGGGCATTAACAATCTCATGTCCATTTACGCCGCTGTCACCGGCAAAAGTTACGACGCCATCGAAAACGAATTTGCCGGCAAAGGCTATGGCGACTTTAAGACTGCAGTGGGGGAGACGGTGGTGGAAGTGCTGCGCCCCATCCGCCAGGAGTTTGACCGGTTGATGACCGATAAGGGGTACCTGGAAAGCTGTTACCGGACGGGTGCTGAAAAGGCATCTGCAATGGCCGAGCGCACATTGCAAAAAGTGTACAAAAAAGTGGGGTTTGTGCCCCGTAGCGTCTAATATATATTTTAGCTTGCCAATGCAAACACGCCATGATCGTTTGATCATGGCGTGTTTTGTCTCAGAAGCCTCTGCGTTAGATGCCAGGGTTCCGTGGCGCTTTGGTGATGGGAAAAAAGGTCGATATCGATATGGATATTGATGTCAAATCAAAACATGGCAGACGTACAGCTGCTCCGGCAGGCATATAGCCTGTCGCTTGGGCCGCGACCGGCCATACTTTTTGACACAAACAGTATGGGTGCTGATATCAAATCAATGTGAAGCAGATGTACGGCCGCTCCGGCAGGCATATAGCCTGTCGCTCGAGCCGCGACCGGCTCATACTTTTTGACGCAAAAAGTATGCAAAAACATTTTTCGGGGAAACCACATGGGTTCCCCAGTTCCCATCCTTAGGGCGAGGGCATATCTGCACAGTAAACGCCTGGCTTATGAGGAGAAGGGTTTTAGTTCTGCTTTTGGGGTGCGGAGTATGAAGAAAAAAAGAACCATTCACCTTGCATGTATGCCGGCATATTAACGCCGTTTCGGCATGGCCCGTACACAAGGGTTACACCCGCACCCATGGACTATGTTATCAAAACTGATTGGGAAACTGCTTGATAATACCTTGCGTCAATTCATCGGCAATGGACAACCCATCGGCTTCGATGGCATCGTAAAGAGCGATGTCGGCCGCATACTTTCTGGCCATCAAAAACCCGATCTCCTGTTTTATCAAATCCAGATGCTGATACAACATTCGGGTCAATGCCTCTTTGTCATAATTGGGGTTGAGAGAGGCCAAAAAGGCGGCCAGCTCATCGGCGTTTTGGTACCAGCCGGCATTCAGGCTGTCCAAAGCCGTTTGGCCGGCGGCGCCGGTTTTGTAGGCTTCCACAAAATCCATGCCAATTTGCAAATGCCGGGTGAAAAGTTCTTTAAGCTTTTCGGCATTTTCGGTGGGATAATACTGGCTGAAAATGCGCGTCATATGGCCGGCGCCACGCAAAACCCGCTTGGATACTTCCTCTTTGTCCTCCAGATTTTCAGCAATGCTTGTCAACAGGCTGCGCATCCACATGGTTTGTTGCGCCCATGCTTTGCGCATATCGTTGTTCAGCTGCAGCTGAACGGCAAGAGGACCGCTATGTATCGTGGGGGAGGCATGGGCAGCGGCAAACTGGGCTTCCGGCATGCCGGGCAAAGGCGCTTTTGGCGGCTTGGCAGGCTGCGTGGGAATGGAAGAAGGTGACTTCGCCGGCGGCGCTTCTCCTTTTTTGGATGGGGCAGACTGCTGGGCCGAGTTGGGGCAGAGGGTTAACACATCCCCCAAATACAGCACATTGGGGCTGATGTGGGGATTGTCGGATAAAATTTGGCTGACGGTGGTTTGATAGCGTCTGGCAATTTTATAAAGACTATCTCCTTTTTGCACGGCATACAGAATTTTATTGGCACAACTCAACAGGATTCACCTCGGCATAATATGATCGGAAAACAAATGTCAATTCCAGTACAAATCATACTATGCCGGGGATGGGCGGTGGGTTCGGCGACAAAAGCAAACGGGGGACAAAACGCCAAAAACGGGAAGGATGTACATCCTTCCCGTCCCTTTTTTACCATAAAATGAACCAAACCAATCAGTCGGTAATGCGTTTCGTCAGGCCATCGGGCATATCGGGGGAGCCTTGGCCGTAGTATTTGAACACCTGCACCGCTTGCTCAATTTGTTTATCGGTCAGCATTCGCGGGGTGCCAATAGACTTGGCGGCAATGTAACATTTGGCGGCTTCCTCCAAATAAACGCAGGAATATAACGCCTGCTTCAGGGAATTGCCCACGGCAATCACGCCGTGATGGCGCAGAATAATGGCCAGGGTGTCGCCGATGTATTCCACAGTGTCCATGCCCATTTCAATGCTGGCGGCGGAAGAAAAGCGACTGACCTTTACATTGCCGCAGCAGCCGTTGGCCAGTGTGGTCAGGTTCACTTTAAATTCATCCTCCACAAGGCCGATGGCGGTGGCGTAGGGCTGGTGGGTGTGGATGACGGCGTTTAAGTCGGGGCGGTGTTTGAATATATACAAAAGCGCCTCGGTGTCCACCGACGCCTTACGGGTACCCTCGATGATATTGCCGTCCAAATCCACCACCAGGATATCGTCTTCCACCATATCTTCATAGATCATGCCGGACGGAGTGACCAAAATTTCGCCGGAGGGCATACGGGCGCTGACATTGCCGCCGGACAAAGCAATCAATCCGTAGCGGTCCAGCTTCATGCCGGCCACGATGACCTCTCTTTTTTCTTTCTCAAACACAGGGAATCCTCCTAACCATGATAGAGTAACGATGCGTTTTACAAAAGTATTGTATGTTATTCCAGGCCGCTTGTAAAGGGCAAATCGGCCGCTTTTGGCAAAAAACAAGGCGAATCGGCTGCTTTTGGGCATCGGAGGTTTTGTAAACTTGCAAATGCAAACACCTGTGTAAAATCGGGTTTTCACCAGGCCCACTTTCAGTCAACGGCACCGGCCCGCATTGTACCTGCAAGCAGAAGGCAGAACGGAAATTTCCGTTCTGCCTTCTTTGAATGCCTAAAGGCCTTATTGCTGAAAAATAGATTCTTTGCCCACAGGATACACCATATTTTCCGGCTTCATCTTGGTCAGCACTTCGTCAATAAATTTGCGGCTTTCCCACTGGGACATCACCAAATTATGGTCCAGGCAGTTGCCGCACTGGGAAGTGAGGGTAGCCGGTATTTTGCCTTCATAATCCACCACATATTGGAAACATTCGGTCAAAATCGGCAACACATCGGCGGGCTCCAAATCGCCCTTGAAAATAATGTACATGCCGGTACGGCAGCCCATGGGCCCCACATATATCGTTTGGTCGGCCCACACCGGATGCAGCCGCAGATAAACGGCAATCAAATGCTCCAGTGTGTGCATCACCGAAGTATCCATCACTGGTTCGCGGTTGGGTTCCTTCATGCGCACGTCAAAAGTCGTCACAACCTGGCCGCCAACCTCGTCCTTGCGGGAAACATACACACCCCGCAGCAGTGTGTCATGATCAATGCCAAAACTGGTTACATCCATAAACCCATGTCCTCATTTCCGGTGTATTTCGGTTCATCCGCTCTTTCTATTATAGTCTCTGGCTTTCTAAATGTAAAGCTTACAGCTGAGGCGGTTTTACAAGTTTTAGAGGGGGCAAAAATTAAAACAAGCAAAACCTGCGCCTCTCGATAAAAACCATTAAGAGGGGGCAGGTTTTACTTTGGCTTATAAAGCTGACTACTCAGTATGCATACTATTCATCTTTTTGATCATTTGAACTTTTAGATGCACGAATTTGTACAAGAAAAATAATTAGTATTACAACTGTTAATGGTATATAAATATAACGTGGTATTCCAATAAAAATGTCTGCGCAGACAAGTATTGCCCACATCATTATTCCAAAGTATGCATTCTTTTTTAACCAGTTCTTCATTTAACAATCCCTCCTATTTCATTTTTATGTTCATATAACAGAAATACTGTTCTTTCACCTTTCTCCGCCGAATCATGACATAATCATAGTGCAGAACAAAACTGTTATCAATGTTTCATTTGCCGGAAGGTTTCTGGAAAAAACCCCTCTAAACCGCGCGACGAGTTCGGCATTTCAAAAATCAGATTTCCCTCAAAAAGTGAAATCCTCCCTCTAAATTGCGGAGAACCGCATTAAGAAGGGGCAGGTTTTGCTTTGGTTAAAAAGGGGAACCAAGGCTGCATCCTACAATTTACTCGTCATTTATCACTATCTCTGATTCTGTAACTGCCGAAAAGTTTGCATCGGAGGTGTAGAAGCTAAATGATATCGTGCCTATTATAATCAAGATAATATTTATGACAACAACGGCAGCAACAATAATTGCAACAGTCTTCCAGATTAGGCGTGAACGGCGATTTTTTACAGCAAGTTGCTCATTAATTCTGGATAGCTGTTCCGCAACGGCATTTACTTCCTTTTCATCCTCAATTCTCATTCCCAAAAGGTCGCTAACAGATACTTCGAATATTTCTGCCATCCGAATCAGCAAATCTGCGTCTGGAACTGAAAGCCCCTTTTCCCATTTGGAAACTGTCTGACGGACAACATTAAGCCGAATTGCAAGCTCCTCTTGCGACAACCCTTTTGTCTTTCTGAGCGTTTTAAGGTTTTCTGTAAACATTTCAACGCCCCCTTTCCAGCCTAATCATAGTCCATATTCATCCGTTGCGGCAAGCAACTCATATTAACAACGGCATTGTAAAAGCATATTTTGCAAAATCTATTTTATTCATCTTTTCTGCTTTTCTGCCGAAAATGAACCTGTCTTACAGATTACGGTGTGAAGACTCGACCTCATTATGGTAGCATAAACACATAATTTTTACAACCAATATCAAATCGCCCCCTCTAAACTGCGTGATGAGTTCAGAAATTACAATGTGAAGATTTGCTTAAAAATCGAAATCCCCCTCTAAATTGCGGAGAACCGAGGGCAGGGTCCGCGGTACTTTTTTTCCCGCGGCTATAATATATATATCACAAGAGAAGTTTCGGAGG
>JAVBNO010000076.1:0-18016 GCA_031551485.1 Oscillospiraceae bacterium | reverse complement strand
GCGCACAGCAGGAAACCGTCGTTGATCAGGTTCAGGATCGCGTCGGATTTATCAAAGCCAACGCCGATCACTTTGCTGCCGCCCGAGGCTTTAATCGCGTTGCCTGTGCCGGCAGTGGAACCTTCGTTACAACCAAAGATGCCCACAACGCCCTGGGTGATGTAGTTTTCAGCAATGGTCTGAGACTTGGCGGCGTCGCCTTCGCCGTACTGTGTCTCAAGGATTTCATAGCCCTTGCCCTCAAACGCGGAACGGAATCCCTCTTCGCGCTTGATGCAGGAATCGGTGGCGGCGTTTACATTGATGATGCCGATTTTGCCGGAAGTGACGCCCGCGGCCTGCAGGCCTTTCAGCATCTCTTCACCGGCGGTTTTGCCGGCAGCTTGGTTATCGGTAGAGAAAGTGGCCTCGGCAGGAACATTGGCCGGGGAGTCGACATAAACGATTTTGAGGCCGGCAGAGACGGCTTCTTTCAGTGCCGAGGAGATAGCGTCCGGTCCGTTTGCGGCCACAACAATCGCGTTGTATCCGCCGGAAACAGCGTTGTTCACACACTCGATCTGTTGGGCGTCGTCCTTGACATTGGGGGAGAGGAACTGCACGGTTACGCCCAGTTCAGCCGCCGCTTTTTGCGCACCCTCGTTCAGGGTGACCCAGTGCTGATCAATGGAGTCCATGGTAATCAGTGCGATTTTAATGTCGCCGTCGGCAGGTGCGCTTGGCGGCGTCGTTGTGCCGCAGCCGGAAAACAGTGCTGTCGCAAGACATACTACAGTGAGAATTGCAAATAACTTTTTCAATGTATTACCTCCTTTAAAATAGTCCTGTATATAGATGCCGCAAAAAACGGCATGCTAACTCTGTCCGGAAGAGGCGCTTGTCTTTTCGGGAAGCTTCTTTTTAAAAGTGTTGCCTCTGCGCAAGACCACATCCAACAAAACAGCGAAGACAACAATTATGCCAATGACAATGCGCTGTATGCCGACCTGCGCGCCAATCATATTCAGTCCGTTCTCAAGGGTTTGCCACACCGCGGATCCGGCAAGGGTGCCCAGCAGAATGCCTGTTCCGCCCAAAGGCGATATGCCGCCGATAACGCCGGCCGCAACGCCGTACATTTCGTACATATTTCCGGCCTCCATGTTGCCCATACCGGCCTGCGCACAAAGAATCAACCCCACGACAAAAGAGCAAAACGAACTGACCATGTAAGTTTTAATGGTGGTGCGCTCCACATTGACGCCGGAAAGCTTTGCCGCTTCCACATTGGAACCAATGGCGTAAATATGCCGCCCCGTTCTGGTTTTGGAAAGCAGGAAGAAGAAAAACACAAACAGAACAATCGAAATTAAAAAAGTATTATAAACGCCGAAAGTCTTGCCGTAATAGAAAAAATTCTGCAAACTATCCGCGGCTTCTTTTCCAATCCCGGAGGAAATGGCGTCCGTGTTGCGATTGCCGTTGACAATATAAGAAATGCCCCGCGCGCAGAACATGGTGCCCAGTGTCGCGATAAACGGTGGCAGTCGGAATTTGCCCACAAGAGTACCGTTCATGACACCCACCAACAGGCAACACACAAGTGTAATCAAAATGGCGACCAATGGCGGCATTCCCCGTGTCATCAAGGTGGATGAAATCATTGCGCTCATGCCCACAACCGATCCGATGGAAAGGTCAATGTTCCCGGTAATGAGCACATAACTCTGCCCAATGCCGATCAAAAGATATTTTGACATCGACCGTAGCAAGTTCATCATGTTCTGGGCCGAAAAAACCGTTGGGTTGATCATACCAAACGCAACATAAATAACGATGAGTCCCGCAAATGCGGTCAAGGCGGTTCCCATGCCACGCGTTTTTAAAAAGCGTTTGAGGAGTGATTGGTGTTCCATTGTGTCCTCTCCCTTCACGATATCGCGTTCGCCACTTTGCTTTCAAAGCGGGTAGCGAGAGTAAGAATTTCGTTTTGCGTTGTATCGGCGGTCATCAATTCGCCGGTAATTTTGCCATCGCACATCACGATAATACGATCGGCAATGCCAAGGATTTCGGGCATCTCAGAAGAAACAAACATGACGGCGATGCCCTGCCGTTTCAACTCATTGATAATGTTGTAAATTTCAACTTTGGCGGCGACGTCAATACCCCGTGTGGGTTCGTCAAAAATCACGACTCTGGAATTTCGAACAAGCCATTTCCCAACGACAACCTTTTGCTGGTTACCGCCCGAAAGATTTCCCGCGTCAACCTCAATACTCGGCGTTTTGACTGCAAGGCTTGTAATTGCTTTTTGACAAAGCGTTTCTTCCGCGCCGTTTCGAACAATCCCCAGCTTATTACAAATCAAGTCAAGGTTAGGAAGAGCGATGTTGTGGCGAATGCTCAGTTTGGTGCAAAGGCCGTCTTTTTTTCTGTCTTCCGGCGCCAGCACGACACCGGCATGGATTGCGTCTTCAGGGCAATCAATTTGAACGGGGTTGCCGTCCAAAAAAAGTTCGCCGCTTTCCTTGCGGTCAATGCCGAATATGGCGCGTGTGGTTTCGGTCCTGCCCGCGCCCATAAGTCCCGCAAACCCGACAATCTCGCCTTCATAAAGAGAAAAGCTGACGTCGCGAACCATGCGGCCGGCGTTAAGGTTTTTAACGGAAAAGATCTCTTTTCCTTTCTGGCAGGAGATTCGCGGGAACTTCTCTTTGATTTCCCGGCCGATCATGTGGGTAATAATTTCGTCAATGGTCGTGTCGGCATAGTTCAGCGTCGTAATGTACTGTCCGTCACGCATAATCGTGACGCGGTCGACAATGTGCTGCAACTCCTCCAGGCGGTGGGAAATATACACAATGCCGCAGCCTCTTTGCTTGAGGGTCCTTATAATGCGGAACAAATCCTCAATTTCCCGGGATGTAAGCGAGGAAGTGGGCTCATCCATCACCAGTATTTTGGCGTCGATCGAAAGCGCCTTTGCAATTTCCACCATCTGCTGTTTCGAGATCGTCAGCTCGCCAACCACCTGGTCAGGCGAAATATCCATTTTGAGTTCGCCAAGAATCCGTTTGGACTCCTCGTACATTTCTCTGTCCGAAAGAAGGCCGCCCTTGATTTTTTCCCGGCCCAGAAACATATTCTCGGCAACCGAAAGATGGCGGCACATGTTCAGTTCCTGGTGAATAATCGCAACACCCGCGCCCTGTGCCTGCTTTGGCGTGAGGTGATTGTATGGGCACCCAAAAATCTCCATCTCGCCCGCATCGCGGGTGTACACGCCGCTGAGAATTTTCATCAGAGTTGATTTTCCCGCTCCGTTTTCGCCCAGAAGCGCCATCACTTCGCCTGCTCTAAGCTCAAATTGGACATTATCCAAAGCTTTCACGCCTGGGAAGGCTTTGCAGATTCCTTTCATCGAGACAATGGTATCATTCATCGGGCAGTCACCGATCCTTCCCTTAATAGACCTTTGTACAGTATAGGGTATATCTTCTTCGGCGTTAAGGGGGATATTTTCCTATTTTCGGGGATATTTTTGTGTGTTTTTCCGATTCAAAAAAAGCTTGAGCGTTATGAACAAAAAAACATCCGGACTTTTAGCAAAAAGCCCGGATGTCGCCATCTTCAATCAATAAACTCACTTGCCGGCCAACTGTGCCGCAACGGCTGTTCCCAAAATAGTTGAATCCTGCGCATGCATAAATTCAAACTGGAGCCCGTTTTGGCGGTGAGCGAACTGGTCCATCTGAAATCGGATCAGACGGTTCAGATGGGCCGATTTGTAGAATGTCGATCCTTCGGCGGATATGCATACCGGGCAAAGGGGATTTTCAGCCGCACCCGTCTTTCGGAGCACGGCGGTCAGGCAAATTGTGGTAAGCGCCGCCACACGGCCATAAAAAATATCCACAAGGGTGTAAAGCGGCAGGCGGTCTGCCTCGTCGCAAATGGAAGCCAGCTTATTCTCCCGGAACGGTTGCGCCATAAAAGTATCCACTTCAAAGGGCTGCAGATCGGAAATCTGCGCAAGGCGCGCCCCAAAAGCAGGGGAGAAGCAGTCCCGCTTGGCGGCTTCGCGGATATAGGCAAGCAGAAGTCCCCCTTGATAAGCGCCCGAGATCATTTTTTCAAACTGATAGGCGCCGGGTTGCAGAGTGGCTGCGTCGAAGGCGATGTCGACAGCGGTTCGGGTGGCGCCGGAATAGTTGCCCGATTCCATATTAATGATCATAGAAGCGCCCGCTTTCCCAAGCTTGGCGATATTTTTACCCTGCTCAACATAGCAGCAGTTGGTTCCGGTGCCCAGTATAAATCCGATGTAGGAACCAAACGGCCTTCCGTCAGAACTGGCAACCGCGCCCAGCAGGGTGGCAACCGTATCGTTGAGCACCACAACGTTGTGGTTGTGGGGAAGATTTTTTTGGGCCAGGGCCTGCTTCAAACACTCGCCAACCAGTTTGCCTTCAATGCCTTCAATATAAACTTCTTTTGTAAGCTGCAGCACTTTGGCGTCCAGGTTCGGCAAAATTTCGCAGGGATACGAAAAACAAAAACCGATGTGATCACTTTTGTCTGCAACAGGCGCAAGATAGGTGGCAATGGTGTCAAAGCATTCCTCAACGGTAATAGGCCCGCGCGAACCCGGCATGGGAAATACCTCGCGGTATTCGATTGTGGGTTTTTTGGTTGCGTCAAAGGATACAAGCGTCACACGCAGGTTCGTGCCGCCCGCGTCCAACGCAATCACCCGTGTACCTTCTTCCCGCGGGCTGTCAAGGGTCAGATAGGTGGGGAGCATCGCAAGCGATCCGCCGCCCGCAAGGCCCGCGTCCATCTCAGCAAGAAGGTTCTCGACTCCACTTGTGTAATCGGCGTAGTCAAGCACCAGTCCATACTCTGCTGCAAATTCTTCAATGGTCAAAATGATGGCTCCTTTCAGAATACCGACCAGATGCCGGTCTTACAAATATAGAAGGTGAAAACACTGTATCGCCCTTTGCAACCATGCGGGAGCCACTTGGATAGCAGTTGACTTTCCGGCACTAGGTGATGGGACTGATCATGGTTTGCTGATGCAAGTGCTGTTTCAGGCGGCTGCCCCATCAATAGTGGTTTGTCCGCGGGGCATATCAACATTGGATACATACAGATTAGAAGCAATTGGAGCAAATGTCAAGTGCAAACCGCCGATCAAGCTTGCCGACCCAAAGGCCGAAAGGGTGCCTAATCGTAAAGATAAAAATGCCCTTTTGGCGTGACGAATTCGTTTAGGTGCGGCCGCTGGATCCAATTTAAAAGCAGGATGCTTGATTTTCGGCAAGCGGCCCAAGCTCCTATTCTTCTGCCACTGCCTTCACCCGGCCAACCTGGCCGTCCTCCAGCATCACCTTGATGCCGTGAGGGTGAAAAGCGCTTTTCGTCAGAATGCGCAGCACCCGGCCGCGGGTCAGAACGCCGGTCGGCTGGTCTTTTTTAAGCACGATATCCACCAGCGCGCCAATTTTGATATCGCTTTTGTTTTGCCCGTTCATTCTTTTTCCCCCGATAAAAGCCTTGTCAGCGCGCCCACAAACGCGGTGTCCTGCCCGGCGGTGCGCTTGGCGGGGCCGCGAAGCCTGCCGCCGCCCATGCGGATTTTTTTGGCCGTGTGCCGCGCCAGCAATAGGGAATCGATGTTATCATCGCTGTACACCATGCCGTCCTGGCGGATGGGACGCGCCCCTTTGGCAAGGCACATGGCGGCAAGCCCATAATCCTGCGTCACAACAATGTCGCCCGGTTTTACCATGTTGACCAGCGCAAAATCCACACTGTCCGCGCCCTTGGAAACCGTGAAGGTCTGCGCCCCTGGCTTCGCAAATATATGGGAGGTGTCGCAGACGATTATGCATTCGGTGTTATATTGCCGCGCAACGCCCACTGCCTCATCCACCACCGGGCAACCGTCCGCATCGATCAGCAGTTTCATCGCCCCATTCTCCTCCCCAAGCATCGTCTCCGTCTGTCACCCCAAGCCGTCATAGGCGTCCTGTAAAATCCCAAGGTCAAGCTTTGTCATTTTCACCAATACCGCATTGACCCGCCCGGCCCGGATGGGGTCGGCCGAATCGCCCAGCGTTTCCATGTTTTCGGGCACAATCTGCCAGGACACCCCAAACCGGTCTTTTAACCAGCCGCAGGGCTGCTCCTCACCGCCGTCGGTCAGCCGGTTCCAGAAAAAGTCGATTTCGGCTTGATCATGGCAATAGACTAAAAAAGAAATGCCCTCGTTAAAGGTAAAGCCGTGAGGATAGGTGCTGTCCGCCGCCATAAAGTGCTGGCCCGCCAGCTGGAAGCCCGCGAACATAACCGTTCCTGCTGCGGCGCCCGCCTCGGCGCCATAGTGGTGGATGTCCAGTATTTCTGCGTCTTCGAAAATGCCGGCATAAAACCGCATTGCTTCTTCGGCCCGGCCGCAAACTTGCTCGGTAAACATCAGGTAGGGCGAAATTTTTTGCTGTTGCCCCGAAAAACTGATCTGCCAGGAAACGCCGAATTTGTCCGCCAGCCAGCCAAACCGCTTGCTGAACGGGTACTCTCCAACCTCCATCAGCACAGTTCCCCCGTCGGAAAGCTTATGCCAAAGGGCGTCCATCTGCCCTGCGCTTTCGCAGTCCACAAAGAAGGAAACGGCGGGGGTGGGCTTAAAAACGGGGCCGCCGTTCAGCGCGTTAAACTCCTGTCCGCACAGGGTGAATCGCACTGTCAGCGGTGTGCCGGCGGGGATGTCGGTGGGAAAAGGGTCGTTCTCCAGATAATGGGTCACATACTCGATGCGGCTGTTTTCAAACGCGGATACATACCATTCGGCGGCCGCCAGCGCCTCCCGGTCGTACCAGATACAAGGGGCAATTTTCTGCATACCGTTTCACTCCAATCTGTCATTTTTGACATCGGGCCGGGCTTCCAACGCTTTTGCCAGCAACGACCCGGCCAAATGCAGCGCCTTAAGATTGTCCGAAAGCATGTTGTGCTGCCAGCTGCCCGGCGCCAATTTTTGTCGGGCCTTTTCGCTTTTGCTAACCAGTGAATCAAGCGGCGCCTGCGCCCGTGCCAACTCCTCGGTTGTATATGCCCCGGCGCTTGCACAGTCCGCCGGCTGCTGTTTGACCAGAGCTTCGGCAACGCGCAGGGCGTGAATGCGGTTCTTTTGCAGCGTGTGCTGGGAAGTGCCCGGTGCGAATTTCACCTGCACTTTTTCACTGCGGGCAATCATATCGGCAATGCTGCGAAGCGCCTCTTCCCGCTCTTTTGTATCATCCACGCCGCCGCCCCCCTTTGCGCAGCGAAAACTGATAGCTTTTTGCAATCCAGTCCATCAGCTCATCGTCAATTTCGTCTGGCCGCTGCACAATGACATGGTGTGTCCAGCGGTTGGGGTAAGGCTCCACCGATTCCGCAATGCGGGGGTGCACAAGCTGATAATCCAGCCCGAAAGTGACAAGCATGTACACATCGGGCCAGCCTTTTCGCTTGCGAAAGGGCGGCCATGCCCAGGCGAAGGCGTGGGTGTTGTAAAAGCTCACCTGTGTCGTTTTCACCATGATCGTCACATCCGAAAAGCGCTCGAAAATGCGCCGTTCCAGTTCCTCATAAATGAGAAAGGTGCCGGGCATTTTTTCAAACAGCATGAATATATTCGGGTCCATACCACCCCTCCTTCCTTGTCGAAAGCGGTCTGACTATTTTCGGCGTATCTGCTCCAGCGATTTCCCCTTGGCCAGTTCGTCCACCAGTTTATCCAGCCAGCGGATTTTTTGCATGATCGGATCTTCAATCTCTTCCACCCGGTATCCGCAGATCACCCCTTTGATGAGGGCGGCGTTGGGATTGATCTGCGGCGCCTGGGCGAAGAAGGTCTCCATATCCGCCCCCTCGGCAAGCTGCTGCTGAAGAGAGTTTTGATCATAACCGGTGAGCCAGAAGATCATTTCATCCACTTCGGCTTTTGTTCTGCCCTTTTTCTCGGCTTTTTCAATATACAACGGATAAACGCTGGCAAAGGTCATGGTGTACGCCCTTGGTTTTTTCATTTCACATTACCTCCCAATCATTGATGCCTGCGCGTCCCAGCGCCCGAGCACCCGCATGGCCCGCAGGGTGACCCATTTATCCTGGTCCTCCTGCGAAAACGGCACCAGCAGTTTGGCATTGTTGGCCGTATTTTCCGCCCTCCAGCGGCCGTCGTCACCCTGTTTGGAACGCACGACCTCCACGGCGTCGTGCATCCGCCCGTCGCGAAGGCCAAGGCCGGTCAGAATATCCAAAATTTCCAGTGTGTCAGTCTGATACATCAGAGGAAAAGCAAATTTAAGCCAGCCGGGCTTGGCAACTTTGGCAAGGCCGTGGCTGCGTTTGTAAATGTGGTGGAGGAGAAAGTATTCGGCAATGCTTGCAATCGCTTCTTCCACATCGGGTGTTCGCTGCGCCCCGGGAATAGCGGCAAGGGCCTTAAGCGGCTTGAGGACGCCCATAAAGCAGGTGTGCTTTCCCCAACAAGCCTCGTTGTGAAAGCGGGCATCCGCCGGGCTCTTGTCCTCTCCGTCATGAAGCTGAATATGGCCAGTGAGCCATCCAATGCCCCTTTGCAGCCTTAAATCGCCCCCATAGCCGAAGCGGAGCAGGCTCCAGACCATGTTGCCGCACAGGCAGGGGATCACCTCGCTGGCCCGGCCGCCGCCCGTTGTCACGGCAGTCTGCATGGCGAAACCGCCGTCTGCCGCCTGTGAATGATCCAGCAGGTATTCGCACTGCGTCCGGATCTGCTCATTCGGTACCGCGCCCAGTTCCGCCAGCACAATCAGCTGCCACACAAGGCCCCGGTACTTGGCGTGGTAGAACCTGTGAAAACCCTCTTCATAGGCGGGGTCGCGCTGTTTTTCCAAAATGGCGGGCACAAGGCCCGACTGCATGATGGCCTCCTTGGCGGCGGTCACATCGGCATCGGTTTCCGGTTTATCCAATATATCTGTCAGCGTGTAATACCGCACCGAGGGGTTGTCTCCCTCCAGCAGCCAGCTGATGGGGTCGGCCATGGCAAGCGCCTCCTTCCGTATGATACATCGGTTCATCTATCAATATAATCGAAATTCGGCACAATAGCAATCAATAACCATGCACAGCGGTTTTTTAGGCGACTTGAAGCCAGTCGATTTTTCTTTTGGAATATGGTAATATGGCCTATATTGGGAATGAAAGGAAATGCGATGAGTAAGTATCAGCCCTTGTGGGAATTCATTAAAGCCGATGGCAGTGCGCAAATTAAATTGACTTTTGCGGAAATTCATCAGATTGCAGGAGTCGAGATAGACCATTTTTTTTTGAACTATAAAAAAGAATTGCTCTCCTATGGCTACCAGGTCGGGAAGATATCCTTGAAAGAAAAGACTGTGCTGTTTTGCAAAATGAATGAAGCATTACAAAATCAGAAATTGTGAGGTTGCCATGGGAAACATTGATAAATTTGATTCAATTGCCGATCGATACGATACCCCTGAACGCATCGAGATGGCAAAAATGATCGCCGATGTCATTCGCGCCCGCGTAACCGATGGCGCAAACAAGAACGCCATTGACTATGGTTGCGGCACCGGGCTGGTGGGATTGCAACTGCTCGGGGATTTCCGCTCCATTCTTTTCATCGATGCATCCGCCAACATGGTCGGGCAGGTGGAAGGGAAGATGGCAAAGGTGCACGCGCCGAACGCAAAAGCCCGGTGCTGCGACTTCGAAGCCGGTCTTCCCGCAGACATCCACGCGGATTATATTTTCGTGGTAAACACCCTGATTCACATCAAGGATGTTGAAACCGTTCTGTCTCGTCTATACGACGCGCTAAACGCGGGAGGGCACCTGCTGATCGCCGATTTTGATAAGACCGGGGCGGTTGTCTCTGACGACGTGCACAATGGATTCGACCAGGGCGAACTGGCTGGCATCTTGAAGAAGATTGGCTTCGCGGACATCAAATCCGAAACGTTCCACCACGGCAAACGCGTCTTTATGAACCAGGATGCTTCGATGTTCATCATGGACGCGGTCAAGGCAATAACCTTGCCCGCGCACTGAACTGCGGCGCATACGCCACAGCAAGCGGAATGCGCTGTGCTTTTTGCATGCAGGCGCGACGATACGACAAAGACGCACATGTATATACGCCTGGGTGTGGTCCTATCGGCATTGCTTTCCGAAGTGGTACACGATTGGTTCCTGAGCAGTCCCTTTGACTGTCGGACACCGTTTCACACCGTTTGGGGAAAAATCATAGCCCGATAAAACAATCATCCGAACCCATCACAGCAGGTTCACCGGTTGTGATGGGTTCGGATGATTGTTTTGGTGCAGGTGTTCATCAGGACAAACTCGCAAACCCACATCCAATAAAGGATTACGGCATAGACGAACACATATGACAGTCGCATTACCGTGCGCATTATTCATTGTGCAACGGCCTATAGCGCTTCAGTCTGATACATGCGGTCACTTCGCGCTCGGTGCTTGTCATCTCAAATCCGCAATGGGAATATTTTGCGGCAATTCTCTGCACATTGGCCAGCCCTAAGCCCTGATGTCCAATTTTGCTTGTGGCGCCAACCGCGAGCATTTGTGGGATGTCTACCGGATGATCAATGCTGTTTGTGACAGTGATGATATGCAGCAGCTCGGCATTTTGATCGATTGTAAGTGCAGCGGATTTTTCCATTGAATCGGCGGCCGCCTCAATGGCGTTGTCTAAAAGGCAGGAAAGAATGCGGCAAAGGTCAATGTCCTCAATAGGCAGTTCATTCAGTGGACATTTGATCCCGATACTTAGCCTTACATGCGTCTTTTCCGCTTGGTCATTCTTGTTGAGAAAGAGTGCGATAAGCGCAGGATTTTCAACGGCACGGAGGCTTAAATCCAATAAATTCCCGGCTTGCGTTGTCATTTCAACAAGCGACCGATGATATCTCTTGCACGCTTCAAGATCACCGACTTCCAAATAACCATTGTAAGTTTGCAATATATTGTAAAAATCATGCTTTACCGCGTTGAATTGATTCATGCTTTCAAACAACGATTGAATATGTGTTTCTTTGCTGTGTATCTCTGCCTTTGCATATCGGTTGTTGATTAAAAGAATAGAAAGCGCCATGAACACAGCTAACAGCAATGCACTAATCGCATTAGCCACAAACGCGTCAGGTACCAATACCATAATAATCGAAGCGCAGAAATAAACATAGCAAAGCTGAAAAACAGAAAAAGCAATACTTGTACTGGGCGTTGTGTCGCTGCCGCTCTTAATGATCAGCAGATGCGGCTTATGGGTTAAAATATACGACATTCCCCGATATATGGCCGAAAGAACAATGAAATTCATCACGTACATTTGGATATACATGAAATAATCAGTTGTCTCTGTGGTTTGCGCAAAGATAAGCGAGCTAATGATTCTGCCTACACTGGATACCGTTTGGAAATATAGGTATGAATATACAGTAATCTCTAAGGTGCGCAGGGGAGTGAGTTTGAGCGACCAGACGCAAAGAAGGGCGCAAACGAATGTGATCACAATGCCGGGAACCGAAACGAGTAATGGCTTCATGCGAACGGGAACGCCAAAATCGATAAAGCCCATTCTTGAAAAATCGATTAGAACAGCGGCCATGCCGCCGCAGAGCACAGATAAAATCAATTTTTGTTTGATGGGGGCTTCCTTTTCGCATAAGCGAATCAGCAAATCTAGCTTTATGTACATCAATACGGTTTGATATAAGAAAGCGATGATTATAGCAATATGGCCCGTCGCATTAGAGTCAACGAATCCGCCAAGCATATGCATCTCATTCCCTCCGCTATTTTTGGCACATACAGAAACGGAATATAGACGATCAACATCGTTTAGTTACATGCTTTGATTATACTATAAAAAGGGACAGGCTGACAACTTGCCAGCCTGTCCCTTTTTATATAAATGTTAGACATGGCGCGGATAGAATGATAGGACTTTGAAAAAACCCGATCAATAAAGGCTTGATAGACAATCAGGCGAGTAATATCTACACTAAAATATCACTTCGGTAGGGGTTTGTGGGTTGGGAGGTGAGTTCGAAAATACGCGGCTTCGCTTTTAAAACCATGATTATCTAGGGTTTGCGTCTACATGCAAGGATATTTCCCGGTTGGCACATATTCATTGCCCTCAAGCGAATGGGCAAAGATAAAAAGACCGCTCCATATATCCCAGCCTACAGTTAACCGGATATTGCAATTAAAACTGTCCCAATAAGCCCCATTAAATCCAATCATCGATGCGCCATTCATTGTAAAACAAAACTTTTTTTCTAGTATTGATCAAAAAAATATATTTGTGTAGAATCCGTGTCTGCTATTGCAAAGGAATGAAAACCACTCATATGAATTTAAGCCGCTCAGCAATCAATGCCCTGTCCCTCGCGCCATTTTTGATAAGCTTCGGGATTCCCGCCGTCTATCATTTCCACAAGAGCCTGATTAAGCCCAAGTTTCTCATTGGAAGTCATGCGGTTATACATTCCTGTAACTGCCTTTGGCTTAGGTCTAAGCCCTTTTTCCTCAAGCAGGGTTAACACTTTGTATTGGCCCTCATCCTCCAGATTGACGTAAACCGAGAATGGATACGCTTTGACAAGCCCATCAAACACGCCGTCCTTATGCATACGCATCAAAGTGTAGGCGATCAGCGAGAATCCCGCCTCGACCATCGTGTAATAATTGTTGCCTGTGATGATATCCTCATAGCTGTCGCCAAAGAGATCGTCATCGTCGTCGTAATCATCGTCGTCGTAATCATCAGCGTCGTCCTCAGCGCAGCTCTCCTCATCTATAGAATCGTCATCTTCATCCTCGTCGTCATCATCACAGCTGTTTTTTTCGAAAGTGTCAATAACGTCTGAAAGATGAAAATCGCCAAGCATGAACAAATCCTTAAGATGCGTGCCGTCCGGCTTCATTTCCCACGCCTGCAGCCCGCCATAAACAGGATGAAACCAAAGCATAAAGCCCGACAAGGTTTTGTTCTTTTTCTTAAGCTTTTCGATTTCGTTCATCAACTCGAAATACATGTGGTTGTTCTGGGCCAAAAAGCGTCTGTCGATTGCCGAAATACTATGATAAACAAAGCCGTTTTGGGCAATAAAGCTGTCGATATCGCCATTATATATAGTCTCGTCGAACGGTTCGGCACGATAAGACTTCATGCTCGTCATTTTCTCGACAATGGCCTTCATGATATCGCCAAGGCTTTTTTCCCCGCCGGTCTTGCTGTCCTCGTCATCCTCAGATTCGTCCGCATCTGCATCCGCGTTCGGTTCCACATAATATATGCTATCCATATAAGCGTCAACACGCGTCTGTGGAATCGGCATATGGGTAAGCGCATCAATGCGGATAAAGCTTATGTAATCCGGCTGTTCTCCATCAAGCTCGCAATCAAGCCAATATTCATACCAATCGGCAAAGGTCATAGGTTTGCCCTGCTCATACGGGTTTGAAAACGGAAACGCCCCGTTTTCATCCGAGAGAAAATCAATTGACCATAGCGTTCCGGCCGCTTCCCCTCTTAATATAAGGTTAACGGGCAGTGCTCCGATGTGTCCGATAAGGATACTGCTGTAAGAGGTAACCGCATCTGCGGTATCTATTAGCAGATATCCGTCCTCCTCCTTGATAAAGTGCTGGGAAGAATACATTTCGCCGTATCTCAGCGGGAATGTATTGTCGATTACGGCATTCAGGTCAAGCCTGTAGCCGCTTTTTAGTTGCCCTGCTCCATAGCCCATATGGATGATAAACCAGCGATAATCCTCGGGCAGACGCAGATGATTCCGTTTTTCGAATTCCAGCACCTGTTGTTCTGTCAGCGTATCGCCCAATGCGTACTCATTCTTTTTTGCTTTCAGTATTAAAAACTTGGCCTTGATGTTTTCCATCCTCTGCACGACGTCCATACGCTTCTCTCCCTGTCAGTTTTGTTTTACCGCAAAAATAAAAAGGGTTTATGATAATATCATCATAAACCCTTACATCATGTGAGAGTCAAGCCTGTTTCTCAATAATCGGAATTTGAATTTCGGTCAGATATTTTGCGCTGTCTGCTTCGTTCCACGACCCTTTGTGACACACTCTTCTGAAAGGCTCGTTTTTCATGATGAAAACTTCGTGGGTTGAAAGCCACTCAGCGAAAGATAAATACGCTTCGGTGATATTTTCATATTGCCCATAGACCATGATGCACGCCATGGTTTGCGCGACCTCGGTGCTTTTGTAAATGAAGCCGTTTCTGCTTTCTCCCACGCTGCCCACGGCCAAACAAACCTCGACATCGACATCGTTGTCCTTGTATTCCTCGTCGTGATACAGCGCAAAATCATATTCGGCGGTAAGTTTCAGATTATTCTCTTTTGCGTATCCAATCAGCTCTGACCACAATCCAACTTCATCGATATGACCCGGTATCATTCTTCTTAGCGAAAGCACCTGATAACTGGGAACAGATTTGACGGTAACATTAAAGTTAATATCTTTTTTCCCGATGTTAATAATGTCGATCGCGTTTTGTATCTTTTCAAGTCTACTCTTTTCATAAGAAATGGATGCCTCAATCTGATTGTACTTATCATGCAAAAGCTCAACCATATTGCCAGTATCCCATTTTTCAAGCGCCTGAGCAATCTCAATTACATGAAAGCCTGTGTCTCTGAGAAAAACGATTTTGTTAATTGTCGGGATTTGATCAAGTGCATATAGCCTGTAACCTGTATACTGATCCACACAAGCAGGCTTTAAAAGCCCTGTCTCATCATAATGCCGCAGCATACGGACAGAAACCTGCGTCAGTTTGGAAAATTCACCTATCTTAAAAATATCAGCCACCACCAATGATGAATAATGCGAATTTGTCATATATTGAGATAATACGACATAGGCTATCTCAATAACCATATAAAGTATAATGTAAAAAGCCCCACATATCAAGAAAATTATTCCAATTATGAGTTTTTCCATACAACAAAAGCGGGCTGTTTTATCAGCCCGCTTTTGTTGTTATGACCCTTCGGGGGTCTATCGTCATGGCCGGAGTAGAATGATAGGACTTTTCAAGGAATCTGGCAAAACCAATGGTTTACGGCTAGTCGATAGACAGCTAATTTTTCTCATACTCTTCTCAAAAAAGGACAACGCCGTAGGTTTTGAAAATCTACGGCGTTTTTAAGCAGAGGGTATGACACTAAAGCTGACGAAGCAAATATTCACTTGACAAGCGACAGCAAAATTTGATTAAACCGCTCCGGTTCGCTCCATTGTGGAAAATGGCAAGACTGTTCCATCCAATAAAAACGCTTCTCTGTCGTTATTGTGTCGTAATATTCTTTTGCCAATGCTGATGATACATGATGATCATGCCGGCCCTCAATCAATACAATGGGGACTTCAAACTGCGTTGCGCTCAAAAAGCTCACGGCCATCAATTCCGGCCATAAATACTTGATGGATTGCAGCGAACCCTTTTCTCGGTTAATCAAATCCTTTATCCCAAATCCCCGTGAGAATATAAAATCCTTGACAAGCTTATTATAGTTTGCCTTGCCATAAAGTGACCCTTTGTATTTTACCACTAGCCTTGTCACAAACAACAAATCGTCCAGCCAGTTATCCTGCGTGTAGGATATGTCAATTTTCGATAAGCGTTCCAATATGCCCGCTTTTCCATATTCCTTGCTTTTCGATACCACATATTCGTATTGGTGCCGGGCGCCTTTCTGCATATCAACAACCTGACCGCAGCCAATGTAGGTATGTACCAGTTTGGGATATTGCTGAATGAATCTCATCCCCAACGCACTGCCCCATGAATGGCCCAGCAAAAACACTTTTTCCTGCTGAAACCGCTTTATCAGGTATTGTATAAGGACATACATATCATCTATAAACGTCTGTATGGTAGGTGCTTCATCTTGGGAAAAAGGATAATAGGATTTGCCCGCCCCCCTCTGTTCCCATACCACAACAGTATACTTGCTTTCTAAAGCGGAACTGTACTTTAACATCAATGGCAACGCCGCATCTCCCGGCCCACCGTGCAAGTATAACAATAGAGGAAGACCAGAAGCATTTGCCCTAATTGATAGATACTGCTTTTTCCCATTAATCTCTAAAAATTCGCATGTTTTTATCAATCTAGCAACTCCTATATTTAGAATATAGTTCATTCAGATGCTCTTTTGTGTCAACAAGGTGCTGTCCACCCATAACGATGAAGATTCTATCATATAAGTCTTTCTTCTCTTTGATAAGCTCAACTAACCAGATGTTTCTGAAATTGTAAACATCGTTGTATATGGGATAAAGAGTGCCACCTTCCCTAGCAAAAACATAGGACATTTTTCTCTTATCCACATCCCGCCAGTTGTCGGCATTCACAGGCTCCGGCAAAAAGGCATTAACCGTGTTTAGGATATCCTCTAATGTTTCGCTTTGATAATCTAATCCATGATCTTTAAGGTATTGTGTCTCATTATGCAAATACCCATCAAAATCCCACTCGGAATTATCGGATGCCCATTGCTGCGAAGATATTTGCCGAATCAGGTACATGGCCAAAATCGCTTGTGAATCGTATTTTGATTGCAGATATTCTATTTGCTTGTCAAAGGGCGGCTCTATGTCTTCCACCGGGGTATCGTTTTGTTTTGCGAGATATGTTGCGAAAGTGGATTCACCCTCATAGATGGCCGTATCCCGGTCGCCTTCGAAAGTATTGGCCCCTCCTTCAACCAGAACCAAATCCGGGTTAAATTCCGTGAAAGCGGTTTCTATGCGCTGGAACATAGGGGCATTGGGGTCGTTTGAATGGCGTACATCAAACCAATATATTTCCTTGTTGCCGGCTGTAAGATGAAGGTTGTTACCACCGAAAATATCATATAGTTTACTCTCGCCGGAATAAGTGAATCGAAAGTAGTACACCATACCGGCCAGTAACACAATCGCGGCACATATCAGTATCAAAATCCGCTTCTTTTTCATTTTTCCTCCAAACTGTTTCGCAAGCCTAATCCGCCTATGTTTATTATATCCTGTCAACGCCAAGAGGGCAAGCGTTACGCTTGCCCCCTTAATTGATCCCCCATAAAGCAATAATCCGAACCCGTCGCCGACAGGGATTAGCTGCCGTGAATGGTTCGGATTATACTGGTTTGGTACGAGTGTTCATAACGATAAACTCGAAAACACGCAATAAATAAAGGTTTATGGCGCAGACAAGCGAATATTACCATTACGGGAATCACTCTGCGGCATTGTAAGAGTGATTCCCTATGTTTTTCGTTTTACGTTGCTGACTAAAAAAATATTCCATGGAAAGAATAACCCTAAAATGTGCTTTCATGGAGGGTAAACGCCTTGAAAAAAGGATTGTTATTCGTCATATTATTGATAACAAGCAACTGGATGCTAATGACAGCATTTGCGGATGCAGGCGTCGTCATCGAAAGTGTCGACCATGGCGGAACAGGCGAGACGATTTACGAGCAAAAAGGCAATTTCGCGCAGCCCATTATTATGAGCCGCAACCTGAACGTGGATGCAAACGATCAATTTGTGGATGTAACTTTGGATGTTCAGATTCAACCAAAGAAATGGATATTACCGTCGGAGATCGAGAAAGCATCAAATATCCCCAATACTGGGCGTGGTGGTGGCTCGCTTTTGCTGCCAGTTTCCGCGTTGATCGCACTTGCCATAGCTGCCGGGCTTATCAAAAAAGGGCGTGGAAAAACATTTTTGTGCCTGCTCGCGGTTTCCGGCATCTGCGGGTTGCCGGTCAGCGCGGCGGAAAATACGGTGCAGCAATCTCATATGGTTGATGAGATCTTCAGTCCTGAGCTGCTTCGCACCTTTGACTTCGAGAAGATTGTCTATGCCGACGGGAAAGTAACGCTAATAAGAACAGGGGACAAAACAACAG
>JAVBNO010000050.1:0-40391 GCA_031551485.1 Oscillospiraceae bacterium | reverse complement strand
CTCCATAGAGTCTCTTAAGAGACCGCCCAATGTGGTGCTGGTGCTGGACTCCTCCGGTTCAATGGAGGGGCAGCTGGATGCGACCATTGAAGCGGCCAAAGTGTTTATTGAAGGGCTGCCCGATGATGCCGGCATTCAGCTTGTGGATTTTGACAGCACTGTAAAACCCTTTTCCGGCACCACAAAGGCCGAGGCCATTGCCAATTTGGCGAAAATTACCCTGGGAGGTTCCACCGCCTTATATGGCGCCACCATTGAAGGCCTAAAAATGCTGGAGGGCAAAGAACGTCCCACCCTTGTGCTGTTTACCGACGGCAAAAATGAACCGGCTGCCGGCGGCCTGACCGATAAAGCCCAGGTCGTCAACGCCATTGCGGCCTCCGGCGTACCCATTTTTACCATCGGGTTTGGCCCCGAGCACGCCCCCCCGCCACCACTACCCGCCCCCCCGGCCGACCCCAACGCCGACCCTACCGCTGACCCCAGCACCCCTGCCGCCCCGGCGGTGGAAGAGGAGGAAAAGCCCTCGGATATCAAAGACTTTGCGGTGCTGTCCGACGGCAAATATTATTCGGCCGCCGACCAGGACGCTTTGAAAAAGGTGTTTGACGCCATTGCCGCCCGGCTGGGGCACGCCTTTACAGCCACTTACAAGCGACCCACAACCTCGGCAATTTCCGATGTGCCGGTGGTCATGCTGACCATTGACACAAGCGGATCAATGCAGTCCATGCTGGGCGAAAACGGAACCCGCATCGGAACTTTGAAAGCACTTTACCGCCAATTCATTTTGGATGCGCCCAAAGACATTTTGATGCAGGGTATGGATTTTGATTTTACATTTTTCCAAATGCTGACCACCGATAAAATTCCTTTTTTAATCAGCGTTTCCAACATGGAAGCGTCCGGCGGCACCGACATTATCGGCACCACCAAAACAAGCTACCAAAGCCTGATGGATATAGCGACCTCCAAGCGCATTTTGATTTATGTGACCGACGAGGCGATGATCAGCAACGACGAGGGCTATGAAAAGGTGCTGGAAAAGTTTAAGGAAAATGATATCCAAACCCTTTGGGTGGGGATGTCGGACGATGAATCGTTAAATGAACGGTTCGGCTGGACTGCGGAAAAATCCGGCGGCAGCTACATTATCAGCCGGAATCCTCAGGATGTGGTCGCTCAGCTGAAAAAAATGGTGGAATACATGAACAATCCCGTCACAACCAAGACCTCCACCATCAACATCAAGGTGGCGCTGCCGGTGGAAAGCGGCCAAAAAGTCAGCTTTAACGGCACCACCCCGGCCGACCTTAAGCCGCTGGCTCCCTCCGGTGAAAAGCTGGCCCCTCCCGAGGCGATGAAAATTAAGACGGGGCTTTCCATTGGCAGCTTGTTTGAAGAGCAGGAAGCCTACGAAGCCGAGGTAGAGGCCGCCGAGGCATCAAAAGCGGCGGAAGCCTCTAAGGCGGCGGCACAGTCCAACGCGCAGGCCGACGCCAAATCTCAGGCGGACGCCGCCGCAGCTGCCGCAGCCACTGCCGCAGCCGCAGCCGAGGCGGAAAAGGCAATTGCCGCCGAGGCAAAAAACATCACTTCCCAGTACGGCGGCGATACGGCCGCCCGGCTGACCGGTGGCGATCTGCCCCGAACCGGCACCCAAATTATGAGCCATGTACCCCTGAAAGCGGCAGGCAAAAGTGAAGGTATTGCCATCAAGGCGACCGACCTGTATCGCCTGAGCAAATTTAAAGGCATCGCGCCGCCCGCCGGCATGGCCTATATGGCTGTCAATCTGGAGGTCACCAACCAATATAAAGACAGGCCGTTTGAAATCCCCTCTATCGCGTCCCATTTTTACCTTTTCTTCAACGAGGCGGGGGCCTTCCCGGCCTCCAGCTGTACATGGCTGGCCGGCCAGCCGTTGTCAATTCCCGGGGACTACTCGGTCGTCATTCCCGCCGGAGAAACAAAATCCGGCATTCTAATGTTCATTGTGCCGGACGAAGCGCCCAAAGATGTACAGCTCAATTTTTACGATACGAACCAGGGGCATATCCGCCTGACTTTTATGGGCAAGACCAAAACCGAGGATATCCCCTTAGAGCAACTGCCCAAAATGGCCCCGGTCAAACTTTCGGATACCTTTGCCCTTACAGTCAAGGCCAGCAGTGATGTACCGAAAATTGGAAATACATCGGCCCAATACAATTCGGTGTTCCGTATTGTGGAGGCCACCATCGATTCCAAAGTGCAGGCGCTGTTGGATTTGGACCCTGCCGCGCGGTTTTCCATGAATATCCAAACGAACAGCGGCGTATTTAAAGTGCCCATCAGCCCCATTACGTCGGAAGTGCCCTTTGGTTATCTGACGCCCAAACTGTTGGCGCCCGCTTCCTCAACGCCCATTCGCTGGGTGTTTGAGATTCCCAAAGCCCTGGCGGACTGCAAGGCCGAAATTTACGGCGATATCAGCGGCGGTGCCATCCACATCCCTGTCAAAAACGGCACCAGCTATTCCGCCGGCAGCAGCCTGGGCAAATCAAGCGGCGAATATTTTGACATCACCGTCAACGGTATGAGTGTTGTAAGCCGGGCCGAGATGAGTAAATTAACCGGTGCCATGCAAGACACTGCGGCTGCGCAGCTTGCAAAAAGCCAGCAGGAAGCTGCCGAAGCGGCCGCCAAGGCCGAGGCGGATGCCCAGGCCCAGGCAAATATGACCGAAGAGGAAAAAGAAGCAGCCCGGCTCCAAGCCCAGGAGGAAGCGCAAGCGAAGGCCCAAGAAGCCCAAGAGGCGGCCCAAGAAGCGGCCGAAGAAGCGGCGGCGGAAGTCAGCAGTGGGCCGGTGTATGTGGTGGCGGACATTACGGTTTCCGACAAGGAAGACGGCTACGGCACAGCCGATGTCGGTTCCCAGATTGGCTTTTTACACAACAGTCTTGCCAATACACAGGCGGGCAAGCAAGCCATTGCCGGCGGCAAAGAAGATCTCTATGCGGCGGCAGATCCCATAACCGATCTGCTTGCCCTTGGCATGGGCAGCGGGTTTGACGTAATGGACGGCGAAAGCCGCCGCGGCTTGATGGTGTTCGGGTTGCCCAGTCAGGACTTCTGGCTGCAATGTGAATTTACCCCCGCCATGAAAGTCACCATTCCCAACACATCCTTTACCCAATCGGCCATTTTCACCCCCAAACCCGAAGAGGTAAGACAAGATACGGAATTTGCACAGGCGCTGGCGGCGGCCATTGCCGAGGCGGTGGAAGGTTATCGGGCGACCCACCCGGCCGAGTTGGCCAAAACCGCGGCCGCGCCCAAACCCCAGTTCGCCCTGACCCAGTCGCCCGGCAAAAACGATGTACCCTCGCCGTCGCCTGGCCTTTACGGTGTCCAGCAGCTGGAAGCCAAGCGAAACTCCGCCGAAGTGGTCAGGGCGCTGCAGGCGCTGGCCTGGCGGCCCTCTTATCAGGAATCGGGAAAATGGGTGCTTCGCTATTCCAATGCGGCTGTCATGACCCAGGGCTGGGGCAGTGAATTTGATTTGGCAATGACAGCCGGGCAAATGCTGTCGCTGGCGGGGCTCCAGCCCAAACGCACCGAAGTTGTGCTGCTAGAGGCCGGCTATCAGGCGCTGGCGGACTATATGGGCGTTGAACTGCCGCCGCCGGACGCCGCACCCGAGGAAGTGAAACCGCCCAAACCGCTGAAAGATGACGCCACCGACGCCGAGCGGGCGGATGTGGCAAGCAAGCAGCAGCTACTGGAGGAAAATGCCGGCCTTACCGCAAAGCGCGCCGCACAGTTCAGAAATATGAAAACGCTGCCGGCGCTGCAATACACCGACGAAATTGGAAAAACGCACATTTTAGTCGTGCCCTTCATGCGGGATATGGCGCAGCTGACCGGCTATGTCTATATTCCCGGCGAGCAGCGAAGCATCGGCGTCAGCAATCCGACGGCAACCATTACCGTATCGGTGGAGGCCGTGCCGCTGTCCGAGGCGGCCAAAAGTGGCGCCGCCGGCATGAATATGTCCGGTATGTTCGGCAGCCTGGCCGGCGGCATGACCGGGGAAACCCCAACCGAAGGGGGAACGGTTGTCCGCGATGTGTTTGAAGAGACCATTCCCCTGACCGAGCTTTCCGACAACGCGGTGGATATTGGGTTTGCGGTAGGCGATGAAAAAGCGTGGGTTGCCTATATCGAAACGCCGGCGGGCCGTCGGGTGGGCAAAAGGGCCCTGGAAAAGCAAGATTACAAGCCGGTGAAAGTGCTCTACACTGTAACGGCCCCCGAAGGCACCTATACCCACCAAGTCGTGTTGGAAGAAGGCGAAACGCTGGACGGCATATTCTGCACATTGGGCATTAATTTGCCCGAGATTTTCGGCAAGAGTTACGACGAATTAAGTGCCGCCTTCGAAAAAGAGTTTCCCAAAGCCGAAAACCCCAGCGAAATATCGGCGCTGCGGTGGTACACCCGCAACAACCTATATCGCTTTATCGGCCAGCAAACCGCCTACGAAGATCAAATGGCCAAAGATATGCAAATAAACATTGGCCGAAGCACATTAACCCGCTGCATTGCCACCACGGTGCGCAAAATACCCAGTGAAAAGGCACTGGTGTGCGGCATCAACCTGATGGCGCCCTTTAACGAGGTGCACAGCGGATCGGCGGAAGCGACCCGCGCCTTCAATATTCTCAGCGGCATGGGCATTTCCGATCTGGAGGGGGCCGTGCTGGGCAAAAATGGTGTCTCCTACAAAAGCATCTGGCAAAAATGCCCCAAAGACACCCATTTCAGCCTGATTGACGCCAGCACGGGTGGCCAATTGATTCCTTTGCTAGAAGAAGTGGGCTTCCCCAAAGCGATGCTGGACCGTATTAAAGATCACTATAACCGTAATATGTACATCGTCACCGACAAACCGACTGTGATAAACGGGCAAAAGCGCTGGGCCATGCTGGAAGTGGACGGTTCAACCTACCAGACCATTGCTGTGCTGGACAACGGCGAAAACGGTGGCTTGGAATATATCATCATGGAACATATGGGCGACCCCGATACCAATGATTATCTCGGCTACGGGGTAGGCGCCTTGGTCGGTGTCGATGTGGGCATTGGCAGCATGTGCGCGGCCTCGCTGGTCACCAGCAACTATGCGGATGCGGTCAAACTGGCCAAGAGCTATGCCGGTTACACCAACAGCTGTGTCCAGGCGTTCTTCGGCTTATCTGGTGCCGCCAAAGATGCCAAAGAGATATTTGGCGGCAAGGGCGGTGTCGGTGTGCCGGGCGGCAAATTGGGCGGCGACCTGGGCGATGGAAGCATTAAATTTACACCGGAGCTCGGCGGAGTTTCCAAAGGCTTTGAGGATGGAGTGGCATGGTACTTCAAAAACTGTACTTGATGCCGCAACAAAACCCACAAAAAAGGATGCCGGTTGCGGCATCCTGCGGAAATCTTTTTGGGCCTGCGTGTGTTGTTTAGGGCGCTGTATTTGAATAGAATCAGGGCGCCGCGCCTTCTCCCACAGCGTCAAAGGATACATCCAATTGAGCCGGCACCCCCATTTCAGCCAAGAAACGTTTTTCAAACTGACGGCGCAGTGCCGCGGCCTGATCGTTACGGCCGTTCTGCCGGTAAAGCCGCACCAACAAACCGCAGGCTTTTTCGTCATAGGGGTCCACCCGCATATGTCGCACCAGCAGCTCCTCCGCTTGGTCAGCCTCTCCGTTTTGCATTTGCAAAGCGACCAACCGGTGAGAACATTCAATAAAGATAGATTTATAATGGGCTCTGGAAAGCGCCACCCATTCATCGTAATCGTCGTCGCCAAAAAAATCGCCGCGGTAAAGGGCAACCATCTCGGCTAAAATGGCGGCCAGCGTCCTCGGCGCCAAATCCGCTTTTTTGCTCTGGTGATACAGCGTCATAAAATGGTCTACATCGGTTTTGACAATGTCGGAAATTTTAAAGAAAAAACCGTCTTTGCGCTCTTCGACAAAGGCGTTGTCGCTGCCAATGGCCATGCCCGCCCGGGCCAGTATTTTGCGAAGTTCAAACAATGCCACCCGCAACGAGATATGGGCGGCCCGGGAATCTGACTCCGGCCAAAAAGCGGCGGCTAACGCCTCCCGGGTGACAATGGTGCCGGGATGGGCGAGGATGTATTTGAGAATACCGCAAATTTTACGGGTCTTCCACTCGCCCGTTGCCAGCGACTCTCCGTTGGCAGTCAGCCTGAATTCGCCAAAAAGACAAGCATAGACCGTCGGCTTTTGCGCCTTGGGCAGCTTTTGGCAGCCGGTCATAAAGGCGCGGGGGTTCCGGGCTGCGTCGGCGGGATTTTGCTGAAGGCGGTCGGCGTCCTTGACGCTGAATGTGCGCTGTATCACCGACAGCATATGTTGACGGGCGATGCCGTTTGCCACACAGCGGGCGCAAACCCGCACCAGTGTGGGGTAATCAACCTCACGGAAATAGATATACCCGTTGCGGGCTGCCAGCCGCCCCACAACGCGCAGATAGCTGAACTCCCGGGAAAAATCCTGCCGCTGGTAGTACAAATCGGCCAGATGCATGGCGGCGGCGCACATGCTTTGCCAGGCGCCCTTGAGCCGTGAGGCCTGATAAGCGTCGTACAACAGCGCCTCCGCCCCGGCAAAATCCCCCGATTCCCGTGCGCAAACGCCGGTGACAATTTGCCCAAACTCCCCAAATCCCAAACTGGGGTGCTGCTCCTGCAGCTGGGAAAGGGCGGTGTAAATCCGGTCCGCCAAAAGCCGGGCCGGGGTCTCCTCCATCTGCCAAAGAAAATGAAACAGCTGGCAAACCTGCGCCATCATCGGGTTGTGGTACCGGGCAAAAGCAGTCTCCGCCTGCCGAATCAGAAGCATTGCGTTTTCAGTGTCCCGTGCTTGATATTTGGCATGGGCCCGAAAATAAAGCGCATAAGAGATGGCGTAACCGGAGGCGTATTTTTCGCCAATGGACGCCAGTTCCTCGGTCAGCTGCAGCAAGCTCTCTCTGTCCCGAGACATACAGGCCATATGAATGCAAATACTTAACCCCAAAGCCCGCCAGCGGTCGTTAATCCGTGCGACCGGGTGGTTGAGGATATCGTTTTGAATGGCCGGCGCTTGGGCAAAGTGACCGCTGCGATAGCACAACGTACCCCGGGTCATACAGTTGGAATAGTCCCACAGTGACTGGCCCTTGCCAATCCGGCCCACCAAAAGCCCCATAAGCCTCCCCGGACGCAGCTGGTCGGTGATGACGAGTTTGGTAAACAGGCTCATGGGAAGCATACGGCGGGCGGTGCGGTTGGTGACCATCACGTGGAAGGGCGGGGGCTTGGTGATAATACTGCCAATGGCCTTAAAATTCCCCTTCTGAATGCAAAGGGAGATCAGCAGCCCCTCCACCCCAATTTGCAGGTGATATTTTTTCTCTTTGCGCGCCAGCGCCAGCGATTGCTCCAAAAGGGCAAAGCTTTGTTCCGATTCGGCGGCGATAAGCGCAACCCCCCGCAGCATCAGCAGTGTGGCGTTATTATACCCCAGCGCCTCGGGAATGGCCTGGGTGATGGCGACCGCCTGGTCAATGTCTCCTTCATCCATGGCGCCCTGCCCGGCTGACGTTGCCAATTGCACAGCCCCGGTCGTTTGTCCGGCCAGCAGCAGGTGGCGAATGGCGGCGCAATAATCCTTCTCTTTTTCAAAATGCTTGGCCGCAGCCAAATGAAGCCGGATAACTTCCTCCTCGGAAAACAGGTTGTGCAGCATTGAATGTAAAGCGTACTGGAACAGGGAATGAAAGCGGTAACAGGGGGGCACGGTGCTTATTTTTTGGATGAAGAGATTGCGGGTTTCCAGCCAGGTGACCAGTTCCTGCGCATCCGCCAGCCCCAGCCCCAGTACCGCCGTTAAATCCCCGCAGGTAAAGTCGGCAAAGATAGCCATTTGGGCCAGCACACGCACCTTTTTGTCTTCCACACCGGCGCAGGCTTCCTCCAGCAAGTAGGCAAAAATGCTCTGCCGGTCGGTGTGGATATATTTGGCCTCTTCCCGAAATGCGCTTTGGGACGCGTGCAGCATCAGCATAATGCCGGCAATCCAGCCCTCTGAAAATTCATAAAGCGCCTGGATATGATTACTGTCGGCAACATTGCCGGGCCGCGCCGCTACCAGCTTGCCAATTTCCGCCTTGGTAAAATGCAGCGCGCTTTCGTCCACATACTCAATATCCTGGGTCAGCGAAAGTTTTTCCAGCCGAAGGCCGGTGGCCGAGCGGGAGATGACCACAATGTGAACGCAAGGGGGCATATTGGCAATGAAATAGGTTATCGTTTCCACAATGGCGGCGCAGTCGCACACATGCTGAAAATCGTCAAGAATAATATATTCGCCGCGGCTGTCGGTAAAGCGGGCCCAGGCCTCCTGGCAAATGACAGCATTCAGCAGCGAATATTCTTTGGATATGGCATCAATACTTTCCAAACTGCGGGCGGAATCACTGACCGCGTTTTCCCCCTGGCCAAACAGCGTGCTGATGAGATGGGCATAAAAAATCGGGAGAAAGCAGTCTTCTTTCTCCAGGCGGTACCAGTGCATCTGGGCACGATATTTGCGCAGCGCCAGCAACACAGCCGTGGTTTTGCCATAGCCGGCGGGCGCGGTCATAATGGTGGCGCGGCAGCTTGCAATGCGCAGGCTTTTAATCCGGTCGCAAAGCAATGCGGCCTGGGGAATTTCAGGCACCATCAATTTGGCTTTCAGCAGTGGAATCAATTCCATGAGATCACCCACATTTTTTCCCACGGTCAAGACAATTAACGCTTATTTAACGCCGGATATGTATGATAGATTTCAAAGCAACAGAAGGGAAGGAGGCGAAAAGGGTGAGCGCTTTGGGCAGCAAATGTCCCCATTGCGGCGCGTTGGTTTCCATGGACAAAACGGTTTGTACCGCTTGCGGCGCACAGTTGACGGTGGAATGCCCATTTTGCAACCAGCAAACATTCATCCAGGGAAATTGCCGGCACTGTAAAGCCTCTTTGTATGTGCAGTGCCCCAATGAAAATTGCCAAAGGACGCAGTTGCTGTCTGCCGACGGTCTCTGCCAATACTGCGGCAGCGCGCTCAGAGGTTAAAAGTGGACGAATATCGCCACGCATCGACAGCATTCGAAACTGAAAGCATTATAACATTATATGGGTTAAAAGTAAACAAGAGCCAAGCATCGATCAACACAAAAACAACTGTATATTGAAGGAGGAGCAAACATGTTTTGTGCAAATTGTGGGGCGAAAATGGCGGACGGCACTCGTTTTTGCGGCGAGTGCGGTGCCAGCCAGGGCGGGGCAGCCGCCCAGGTTCCGGTGGTGGCAAAACCGGCGGATGAAATTGATTACGAAATTTTCGGCGAGGATATGCAGCTGGTCGAAATCGAGCTGGACCCCGGCGAGGCTGTGTTGGCGGAAGCCGGCGCCATGACTTACATGGAAAACGGCATTAAGATGGAAACCATTTTTGGCGATGGCAGCGCCAAAAACCAGGGCGGCGGCCTTTTGGATAAGCTGGCCAGCGCGGGCAAACGGGTGCTGGCGGGCGAAGGGTTGTTCATGACGGTTTTTTTCAACGAGGCAGCCGGCAAAACCCGTGTGGCGTTTGCAGCGCCTTATCCCGGCAAAATTATTCCTGTGGAACTCAAAGAATTTGGCACGTCGCTCATTTGCCAAAAGGACGCTTTTCTGTGTGCGGCCAAGGGTGTGTCTATCGATTTACATATTACCAAGAAGATTGGCGCAGGCCTTTTTGGTGGCGAAGGATTCATCATGGAAAAGCTGACGGGCGACGGCCTGGTGTTTTTACATGCCGGCGGCACAATTATCAAAAAAGAGTTGGCGGCAGGCGAAATTTTGCGGCTGGACACCGGCTGTCTTGTGGCAATCAGCGAGACAGTGGATTATGATGTGCAGTTTGCAGGCGACATCAAAAGCGGCTTTTTTGGCGGCGAGGGTTTGTTCCTGGCCACTCTGAAAGGCCCGGGCCATGCGTGGCTCCAGTCTTTGCCCTTCAGCAGGATGGCAGATAGAATTTCCAAAGCCAACCACGGCAGCTCGGGCGAGACAAGGGGTATGAATAATCCTGTCAGCGAGGTCGCCAGCCTTGGCGGCGCTCTTGGCGGCCTTTTTGGCCGGTAGCAGACGAGGCGGATAGCTTGTCAAAAAGCAGCGACCGTACAACTGAAAGCGAAGAGGTGACAACATGGAAGAACGTTTGTGCAGCGCTTGTGGCGCTGCCGTTGGGGAAGGGGAAAAGTTCTGCTCGAACTGCGGCGCCCTCGTCCAGGTAGAAGCGACGGTGGCGCCGGCTCCTGCGGCGGTTGGCCCCGCCCCGGAACCGGCGTCGACCCCGGTGGCCACAATGGCGCCTGCCCCGGCGCCCCAGCCTGCGGCATCCCAGGGCAAGCCTCTGTTTAACCCAAACCCCAAAGTCCCCAAGGAGGCCAAACCGCCCAAAGCCCCCAAACCAAAAAAAGAAGTGGTTCCGGTGGAAAAAAACAACAATCCCATTGGCATGTGGGGATATTTTTTAACGCTGCTGGTCATGTGCATTCCCATTGCGGGAATCGTGGTGGCCGTGCTGCTGGCCATCGGCAAGGGCAAAAATATCCACCGGGAAAACCTGGCCAAAGCGGTCGTGATATTGGACGCCATTGGCCTGGTGATTTTTGTCGCAATGCTGATTGTCTTTATGCCCATTGTAAAAGCGATTCTATTTTAATAGGGGAAACCCGTCGCCAGAAGGCGGCCGCAAAGCGCGACTGAATAAAATGAAGGAGTGAATGAATTGAAAAAGTGGATAGCTGTTTTTTTGGTAGGGATCATGATCGCGGCGACATTGGGAGGATGTTCCTCCCTGGTGGACCAGGTGGCCGAAGGCATAAGGGGTGCCAGAGAAGGGGCCTCCGCCCTTGCCGAAATAGGCGAGGACTTGGAGGAGATGAGCGACCTGTCTGACATGCTCGATGAAGCAGAATCGTCCTCCCAGGACGCCAGCGTTGATGACTCCGGCGACGTGCCGGACGATGTGGCAAAACCGTTTGCGGATATGTTTATCGGCGGTAAATATATGATGAAATTCCGCTCCCAGTTCAATGCCGAGGGTGTCACCAGTACCTTTGAGGCGACCCAGTGGGTTTCGGGCAATAAAGTGGCGATTATAGGTCAGCAAGGCGGCCAAAATATCAAAATCATCATCCGGGACGGAAAAGCATACCTGGTTGACGACACAACCAAAATGATTTTTGAAATGCCCAGCCCGCAAGAGGCGGAAGCGATGGCTTTCGACGCCCAGGGCGAATTTACCTATGAAGGCTCCGGCCGGGAAACATTTGGCGGCAGAACCCTTCCCTTTAACCAATATAAAATTGACGGCGGCACCATGCGCATGTATGTGGACGGCGGTAAGCTGGTCGGCATCAAAACAACAGTCGAAGGCACCGAGAATATTATCGAAATTCTCGACTTTTCCAATACGGTTGACGAAAAAGTCTTCGAACTTCCGTCAGACTATCAGACAATGAGTTTTTAAGACAGGCAATTTGGCATGCTTCTGGCAATAAGGAGAAACGGACATGATCATTCAAAAACTGTTTGCGTTTATTTTATTTGCGGCCATTGGTGCCGGGCTTATCGTTGGCGGTTACTACATATTAACCCACCCAACCATCCCCAAAGAGTTTGTCGGCGAAACGAAAGCGACCATCACAGTGCTCAAGGAGTTCACCTCCACTGCCGCCGACGGCAAAAAAGAAACCAGCCACCAGGTTGAAATCGCTTTTACCGTGGATGGTGTGGCTTATGGCGGCCTGCTTAACGATTACAATTTCCTGATGAAACAGGGCAAGCAGATTGACGTCATTTATGACATCCGCGATCCGAACATTTATGAATCGGCTGGCAGCAACAGACTCATCAGCTTTTTGCTGATGGGCATGGGCGCGGTGTTTGCCCTGGTCAGCGTGGCCATACTTTTTGGCAAGGTCACCAGCCGCCGCTCGCAGCGAATCCATTTTTAAAGCGCTGCGGCCTAGGCGGCCATTTGTCCGCGCGTGAAAACAAAACCACAAACCCGCCGGCAGCTGCCGGCGGATTTTGCATACAGATCTATCATCAATCATAGGAATACGGCAAGCAAACCGGCCGTTTAAGAACGATAACCCGCCTCCGCCGATATGACGGCAGCCGTTTGCAAAAGAGCAGCCGCCAATTCCTGCACCCTCTCCTCCGGCATCCGCCCCAGCGGCGCCGAGACAGAGACAGCGCCCTGACATCGCCCGGTGTAATCCCGGATGGCAGCGGCCACACACCGAATCCCCAGCTCGTTTTCCTCGTTGTCAATGGCGTACCCGTTTTGCCGGATGATACCCAATTCCTGATGCAGCGCGGATAAGGTGACAAGGGTATGGGGGGTATAAGGCTTGACGTTGCTTTGATCCCAAATCGCCGCGACCTCATCGTCGGGCAGCGTGGCCAAAATGCTTTTGCCAAGGGCGGTGCAGTACATCGGACGGCGCATGCCAATGCGGGAAAACATTCGGATTGCGCTGGCATTGCTGTCCTCCTTGTGAATATAGACGATGTCGGCGCCGTCGGGGATGCCCAGATGGACAGCTTCCTGCACGCTGTCCCGCAGGGCGGCCAGATGCTTTTTGGCAATTTCCATGACGTCGGTATGCTCCACCACCCGGCCGGCCACCTCATACAGCTTAAGGGTAAGGGCATATTTGCTGCGTGCGTCCTGGCGCACATACCCCATATCCGCCAGCGCCCCCAGCAGTCGGTGGGCCGTGCTGCGGTGCAGTCCGGAAGCGGCGGCGATTTCCATCAAATGCAGCCCGCCGGGGTGATGAGACAACAGTTCCACCAGGGAAAATGTCCGTTCCAGCGACTGGACGCCGCTTTGCTTTTCCATTGGTTTTCGCCTCCGTTCACAATATACTACCTGTCTTATTGTATCGAATTCACAAAAATGCTTCAAGTCTTTTTCAAATTAATATTTTCCTCTTGCCAGCCGCCCAAAGTTCTGGCATAATAAGGATGACCATTATACGAAATACAGTTTCATAATATGGAATTATGCTAATACCATAAAGGAGGCCGTTTGCATGGATGAAATGTTGACAAGAATCGCCCAATTGGGCATTGTACCGGTCATCAAGTTGGACCGGGCCGAGGATGCCGTTCCCCTGGCCAAAGCCCTGCAAGAAGGGGGGCTGCCCTGCGCCGAAATTACCTTTCGCACCGCGGCTGCCGAGGAGTCGATCCGCCGGGTAAGCCAGGAGCTGCCCGATGTGCTGGTGGGTGCCGGTACCGTGCTGACCCTGGAACAGCTGGATAAAGCGGTGGCGGCCGGGGCCAAATTCATTGTCACCCCCGGGTTTAATCCCAAAATTGTGGCCGCCTGTCTGGAAAAAGGCATTCCCATTGTGCCCGGCTGTTCCAATCCCAGCGATATGGAGATGGCGTTGGAAATGGGGCTTAAAACGGTCAAGTTCTTTCCGGCGGAGGCCTGCGGCGGTATCGCCGCCATCAAAGCCATGGCGGCGCCTTACGGCGACCTCACCTTTATTCCTACCGGCGGCATCAACGCCAAAAACCTGAACGATTATTTAAGTTTTAACCGCATTTTGGCCTGCGGCGGTTCCTGGATGGTCGACCCTGCGCTGGTGGCTGCCGGCGATTTTGCCGCCATCACCCGCTTAACCCGAGAGGCGGTGACTGCCATGCTGGGCTTTACCATTGGCCATGTGGGCATTAACGCCCAAAACGAAGCGGAAGCCGAAGGCATTGCCAAGCTGTTCACCATGGCCTTTGGCTGGGAGTATAAACCCGGCAACACCTCCATTTTCGCCGGTGTTGATGTGGAAGTCATGAAGACGCCCTATTTGGGCCGCCTGGGGCATATTGCCGTGGCCACCAATCATCTTGACAGGGCCATCGCTTATCTGGCGGGTCTGGGCTTCAAGACTGACCCGGCCACGGTCAAGCAAGACGCCAAGGGCAACGCCATCGCCATTTATCTAAAGCAGGAATTTGGCGGCTTTGCGGTCCACCTGCTGCAAAAAAAGAAATAAGCGTTATCAATAGAGGAGGCTTTTATCAATGAAACGCATTGTTACATTTGGTGAAATTATGCTGCGTCTGGCCCCCGAGGGCTACATGCGCTTTGTGCAATCGGATTTATTTGGTGCCACCTATGGCGGCGGCGAGGCCAATGTGGCTGTCTCCCTCGCCAACTTTGGCATGGACGCGTGTTTTGTCACCAAACTGCCTAAACACGACATCGGCCAGGCGGCGGTCAACGCTTTGCGGCGTTACGGCGTCGACACCTCTGCAATTGTGCGGGGCGGCGACCGGGTGGGCATTTACTACTTGGAGAAAGGGGCCAGCCAGCGCCCCTCCAAGGTTATTTACGACCGGGCAGGCTCTGCCATCGCCAAAGCGTCCGCCAATGACTTTGACTGGGAAAGCATCTTTGCAGGTGTAAACTGGTTCCACTTTACCGGCATCACCCCCGCCCTGGGTGACAATGTGGCGGACCTTTGCCTGGCGGCCTGCAAAGCGGCCAAAGCCAAAGGCGTCACCGTCAGCTGTGACCTGAATTACCGCAAAAACCTGTGGAGCCGCGAAAAAGCCGGCCAGGTAATGGCAGGGCTGATGGAATATGTGGATGTCTGCATTGCCAACGAAGAGGACGCCGGCGACGTATTCGGCATTAAAGCCGAGGGTACCGACATTACAGGCGGCAAAATCAGCCACGAGGGTTACAAAAGTGTGGCCAAGCAGCTTGGCGACCGCTTTGGCTTTTCCAAAGTGGCCATCACGCTGCGGGAGTCCATTTCGGCCAACGACAACAATTGGGCTGCCATGCTGTATGACGGCAAAGAATACTACTTTTCGAAAAAATACGCTGTACATATTGTCGACCGGGTGGGCGGCGGCGACAGTTTTGGCGCAGGGCTCATCTATGCCACACTAAACGACATGGAGCCTCAACAGGCCTTGGAGTTTGCCGTGGCGGCCAGCGCCCTGAAACACACCATAGAGGGCGATTTCAATCAGGTCAGTGTCGACGAGGCAGCAAAGCTGGCCGGCGGCGATGGCAGCGGCCGGGTACAACGCTGAATATTCCATATCATTCGATACACATAGCCAAACGCCACGCTCTTTTCATGGGAGCGTGGCGTTTGGTCGTGCAGCCCAAAAATCGTTCAAAAACATACATAAAAGAACAAATTCGGAGATACACTGCGTTGACTTATCATACAGATTATGTTATGGTTTTACTGTATATAATCAATATAAATGGGGAAAAACGAGAGACAGATTTGTACAAAATACAAATGAAAACATAGAAGTTTCATTTGTTAAGACCAAGGGCACAATGGCAAAAGCAGATGTCTAAGCATCAGACCAAACAAAGGTACCCAGCCAGAATGAGGAGGATCGTCAGTGGATTTTAAGCTTTCAAAAACGCACCTGCTGCAACAGGAACTCTTTCGAAAATTTGCGCAAAACAAAATTAAACCCCTGGCCCATGACATGGACGAGGCCGAAACATATTCCATGGATCTTGTCAAGGATATGCAGAAGCTGGGTTTCTTCGGCATTCCTTATGACAAAAAATACGGCGGCGGCGGCGCCGACATCCTGACCTATACCCTGTGCATTGAAGAAGTGTCCAAAGTGGATGCCAGCACTGGCATTACCATTTCGGTGCATACTTCCCTGTGCTGTGCCTGTATTAACGACTACGGCACCGAAGAGCAAAAAGAAAAGCACCTTCGCCCCCTTGTCAATGGCAGCAAGGTCGGCTGCTTTTCGCTGACCGAACCCAACGCAGGCTCCGACGCCGGCGGCCAGCAGACCACGGCGACGCGGGACGGCGAATTTTACTACCTGAACGGCGCCAAGGTCTTTACCACTAACTCCGGCTTTGCCGACACTTTCGTCATTTTTGCGCTGACAGACAAGGCCATGGGCACAGACGGCATTTCCGCCTTCATTGTGGATCGCACCACCCCGGGCATTACCGTAAGCGATAATATTCAGCGCATGGGTATCCGGGCGGCCTCCAACTGCGTGGTGTCTTTGGAAAATGTAAAAGTGCCCAAAGAAAACCTTCTGGCCAAAGAGGGCGAAGGCTTCGACATTGCCATGAAGGCGCTGGACGGCGGCCGCATTGGCATTGGGGCGCAAGCGGTGGGCATTGCCCAGGGCGCCTTGGACGAGGCGATTTCCTATGTGAAAGAGCGCAAGCAGTTTGGCCGGCCAATTGCCGCCTTCCAAAACACCAAATTTGTCATTGCCGAAATGCAGACAAAGGTGGATGCGGCCAGATTGATGGTCTGGCGCGCCGCCGTGGCCAAAGACAACCACGAGGAGTATTCGGCGCTGGCGGCCATGTGCAAGCTGTTTGCCTCCGACGTGGCCAACGAGGTGACCAGAGGCTGTGTCCAGCTCATGGGCGGCTACGGCTTTTCCCGTGAGTATCCGGTGGAGCGCATGATGCGCGACGCCAAAATCACCGAAATTTATGAAGGCACCTCCGAGGTGATGAAAATGGTCATTGCCAGTAATATGAAAATTCGCTAGGGAGGAAAAAGCAGTGAAAATAGTCGTTTGCATTAAACAAGTGCCGGATACCAGCGAAGTGGAATTGGATCCGGAGACCAATACACTGATACGGACAGGACTGCCCAGCATCATTAACCCCGACGACAAATCCGGCATCACCGCTGCGTTAAACATCAAAGAGATGGTGGGTGGCGACAGCACCGTCACCGTGGTTTCCATGGGCCCGCCCCAAGCTGAAATGGCCCTGCTCGAGGCGCTGGCCATGGGCTGTGACGAGGCGTACTTGATTTCTGACCGCAAGTTTGGCGGTTCCGATACTTTGGCGACTTCCACCATCCTGGCGGCCGGCCTCAGGAAAATTGGCTACGACCTCATCATCACCGGCCGGCAGGCCATTGACGGCGACACCGCCCAGGTGGGCCCCCAAATTGCGGAACATTTGGGCATTCCCCAGGTTTCCTATGTAGAGGAAGTGGCCTATGAAGGCGATGCCTTTGTCGTTATGCGCCAGTACGAGGACCGTTACCATAAAATCCGCGTCAAACTGCCTTGCCTGCTGACCGCCATTTCGTCCCTGGCCGAACCCGGCTATATGAGCGTCGCCGGCATTACTGGTACCAGAGAAAAAGAAGTCAAGCCGATGAACTACGACATGCTAAGCGATATTCTGGATCCGGGCGCCATTGGCCTGAAAGGTTCGCCCACCAATGTCATTAAGTCCTATACAAAAGAGCAGAAAAAGCAGGGCACACTCCTCAATGATATCACGCCCGACCAAGCCGTAAGCGCCATCATGGCCATGCTCAAAGAAAGCCATGTCATATAGGAGGGAATCGGATTGAGTAAAAATGTATATGTCTTTGCAGAGCAGCGGGATGGTGTCATCCAAAGCGTCGCCTACGAGCTGGTGGGCGAGGCCGCCAATTTGGCCGAGGATTTAAAGCAAAAAGTGGTCGCTGTATTATTGGGCGACCAAATTACCGATCAAGCGGAAGATTTAATTGCCCATGGCGCCGACGAGGTGGTCGTCATCGATCACCCCACTTTGGCCGAATATATGACCGAGCCCTACGCCAAAGCGCTGACCCAGGTGGTGCGGGATGAAGAGCCGGAAATTGTGCTGTTTGGGGCTACCTCCATTGGCCGCGACCTGGCCCCCCGTATATCGGCCCGGGTGAAAACCGGCCTGACTGCCGACTGTACAGCCCTGGCCCTTGACCCCCAAAGCAAGCTTTTGCGGATGACCCGCCCCGCCTTTGGCGGCAATTTGATGGCGGTGATCCTGTGCAAAAACCACCGTCCCCAAATGGCGACAGTGCGTCCCGGGGTCATGCAGCCCATGGAAAAAGACACCGCGCGCAAGGGCATTGTGCGCAAAGTGGAATGTGATTTGAGCGCGAAAGACCAGACCGTGGAAATATTGGAAGTGATAAGGCAAAAGAAAAAAATTGCCGATATCACCCAGGCTAAATATATTGTCAGCGGCGGCCGCGGCATGGGCGGCAAAGAAAATTTTGCCATGCTGCGGGAGTTGGCCGGGGCCATTGGCGGCGAAGTGGCCGCCTCCCGCGGGGCGGTCGATTTAGGTTGGATGGAAAAAGATTTGCAGGTGGGCCAGACCGGCAAGACGGTACGCCCCGAATTGTACTTTGCCTGCGGCATTTCCGGCGCGATACAGCATGTGGCGGGCATGGAAAATTCCCAGGTGGTAATCGCAGTAAACAAGAACGACACCGCCCCTATTTTTGACGTGGCCGATTTGGGTGTGGTGGGCGACATCCACGTCATCCTGCCCAAGTTGATCGAAGCGGTGAAAGCGGCCAAGGTGGCCGGCATTGCCTATGTGGCGCCCGATGCGGGCGACGTGGTCGGCATGAAGAATGTCCTTTACAATGTGCAAAACGGCATTGCCTGGCTCACCATCAACAGGCCCAAGTCCCTCAATGCCCTCAACAAGCAGACGCTTATTGAAATTGGCGCAGTGGCGGACAAAGTAAGGGAAGATGCATCCGTCAAAGTGCTGGTGGTGCGGGGGGCCGGTGGTCGCGCCTTTGTGGCCGGTGCCGACATCACCGAAATGCAGGACATGAACGAGGAAGAGGGCCGCGCCATTGCCGCCCTTGGCCAGTCCACCTTCAACAAGCTGGCCAGCCTGCCCCAAATTGTCATTGCGGCTGTAAACGGCTACGCGCTGGGCGGCGGCAACGAATTGGCCATGGCCTGTGACATTCGCATTGCCAGCAATCGGGCCAAATTTGGCCAGCCCGAGGTCAATCTGGGCGTCATTCCCGGCTTTGGCGGCACCCAAAGATTGTCCCGGCTGGTGGGCAAAGGCTATGCCAAAGAGATTATTTTTACAGCCGACATGATCAGCGCCGAAGAAGCCTACCGCATCGGCCTTGTGAATAAGGTGGTGGCGCCGGAGGCCCTCATGCGCACGGTGCAAAATATTGCCATGAAACTCATGAGCAAAGGCATGTTTGCCATCAAGCAGGCCAAGCAGGCCATCAACAACGGTGTGGTCATCGACCTAGATCAAGGCCTTGATTTGGAAGCGGATAAATGGACCGAGTGCTTTGCGACCTACGACCAAAAAGAGGGTATGGCAGCCTTTGTAGAAAAGCGAAAACCCTCGTTCAAAGACTTTTAAGGAGGCGCGATAGATGGAATTGATTAGCGGCATAAAGGCCAGAAGAAGCATTCGCAAATTTAAAGCGGATACCGTCGACCATGGCACCCTGGCCAGCATTGTGGAGGCGGCCTCTTTTGCGCCGTCTTGGAAGAACGCGCAAATTGCCCGCTATCTGGTGGTGGAAGACAAAGCTGTCATGGCCGATTTGGCCGACAATTGCGTCATGGGCTTTACCTATAACGCAAACATCATGAAAGCTGCCCCGGCGCTTGTGGTGATTACCTACATCAAGGGCCGCAGCGGCTTTGAACGGGACGGCAGTTTTACCACCAGCAAAGGGGACCGATGGGAAATGTTCGACGCCGGCATTGCCGCCCAGACCTTCTGTCTGGCAGCCCATGCCCATGGCGTCGGCACTGTCATCATGGGTATTTTTGACGACGCCGAAATAGAAAAGCGCCTTGGCATACCTGAGGAGCGTAAGGTGGCGGCGGTGCTTGCAATTGGTTACCCCAATGAAGAACCTAACCCGCCCAAACGCAAGACAGTGGAAGAGCTGCTCTCTTTTTATGATGCATAAGCGTTGCAAATATTCACAATGCCGATCCACCCGTCGCGGCTTTTGTTGATCAGCCACACCTAAACGGCGTTGATACGATTTAGATCACGGCCTAATAGTTGCGTAAGGCGAATTTCCTGTTTGCACCCCCAAGTTCAGCCCCAAAACCGTTCTCCCCATAGGCTGCACGTTTCCTGTGCACCTATGCCCTCGCCCTAAGGATGGGGCTTAGGGGAAACCATGTGGTTTCCCCAGAAAATGTTGTTGCATACTTTTTGCGCCAAAAAGTATGGGCCGGTCGCGGCTCAAGCGACATGCTAGATGTCTGCCGGAGCGGCTGTACCCCTGCTCCACTTTGATTCAATATTGGCATCAGCCTTTTTCACACCCTGCACCCCAGAACAGACCTAAACCCGTCCTCCTGCCAGGCCGCACGTTTCCTGTGCACGCATGCCCTCGCCCTAAGGATGGGGGTTGGGGAAACCATGTGGTTGCCCCAAAAAGTGTTTTTGCATACTTTTTGCGCCAAAAAGTATGAGCCGGTCGCGGCTCAAGCGACATGCTAGATGTCTGCCGGAGCGGCTGCACGTCCGCCGTATTTCTATTGGATATCGGTACCAGCCTTTTTCACCGTCTGCACCCCAGAACAGACCCAAACCCGTCCTCCCCGCAAGCCAAGCGTCTCCTGCGCACCTGTGCCCTCGCCCTAAGGATGGGGGTTGGGGAAACCATGTGGGTTCCCCGAAAAATGTTTTTGCATACTTTTTGCGCCAAAAAGTATGGGCCGGTCGCGGCTCAAGCGATAGACTAGATCGTTGCCGGAGAGGCAGTACCTCTGCTTGATATCGATATCACCGTTTCTATGCAAACGAGCGCGCTATCCTCGATAGTGCGCTCGTTTTTTGAAGGGCTTATTGCCGCGCGCCTGTAGGCTGCATGCAAAAGTACATACAGCAAATGCCGCGTCTTCACCAAGTGAAAACGCGGCATTTTATCAAAATAAATACGGAGGAGAAGTTAGCATGCTAATAGCTATGATATGCGGCAATCGTTAGGGGCGTACCGCGGTACCGTCGGGCAACCGAGCGTGCAGCCAAAAGTGTTCCCGTTGTTCGCAAGGGTATTTGGCCGCCTTCGCTTCGTCAATATCCACCCCAAAGCCCGGGGCTTCATTGGGGTACATGTAGCCGTCGCGAATGACAGGACAGCCGGAAAATACTTCTTGTTCCGCTTCGGAAAAGCCGGCGGCTTCCTGTATGCCAAAGTTATGCGCACTCACATCAAGATGCAGCTGGGCGGCGGCGCCCACAGGCGACAGGTCGTTGGGGCCGTGCCAAGCGGTGCGAACGGCATACGCCTCGCAGAAATTGGCCAGCTTGCGCGCAGGGCTCAAACCACCAATCTGGCTGATATGTACCCGGATAAAATCGATCAGCCGTCTGGAGACGATCTCTTTCCATTCCAGGGGATGGTTAAACAATTCGCCAATGGCAATAGGCAAAGCAGAGTGCATGCGGATATTTTCCAACCACTCCAAATGCTCGGGCGCCAAAGAATCTTCCAGGAAGAAAAGGCGATACGGCTCAAGATCCTTGGCGAAGCGGACAGTGTCCGCAGGGCTTAAACGCTCATGCACATCGTGGATGAATTCAATTTTATCGCCCAGCTTGCTTCGCAAGTGCTCGAACATACCGATAACATCCCGCATGTATTGCTTGGGATCGTAATAGGCACCCCGGGGGGCGCCGTCCGGCGAGACAATCTCCTGCTTGCGCTCGTTCATCTGGCCACCATAGGTGCCAAGCTGGCAGCGGATGTAGCGATACCCCTCCGCCATATATTTACGGACATTTTCCTCCACAGCTTCGGGGGTGGCCCCGTCGGCGTGGCGATAGACGGCAGCGCCGTTGCGGCAGCGTCCGCCCAATAGTTCATACACCGGCATATTGGCCATTTTGCCCTTGATATCCCAAAGGGCCTCGTCCACGCCGGAAATGGCGTTGTTAAGCACCGCGCTGTTGCGCCAGTAAGAGGAGCTCATGGACAGCTGCCAGATATCCTCAATGTTGTTGACGCACCGGCCTATCAAAAGAGGCCGCAGGTAGTCCTGAACCGCGGTGGCCACGGCGGTGTAGCGCTGTGTGAAGGTGGCGCAGCCCAGGCCGTAAAGCCCTGGCTCGCTGGTTTCCACTTTGACAACGACAAGGTCGACGCCGGCCGGTGCCGTTAAAATGACTCTGATATCACGAATGATTACATTTGACATGTGCATTGCTCCCATTTGGTTTAATTCAGTCGTACTGAGGATGTTTTTTGCCGCCCCAGCCGCCTGTGCCGCCGCTGCCTTCCGGCATACCGGGCAAAATCAGCCCGCCGTCTACCCGCAGGGTGATACCGGTAATGTAAGAGGCTTTGTCCGATGCCAGATAAACAACCGCTTCGCCAATATCTTCAGGAAGGCCGGAGCGTCCTAAAGGAATTTGCCTGCCCAGATCGTCCCAAAAGCTGACCGAAAGGCCGTGCATGGGGGAATCGGGGCCCTCGGCGGCAATTTCTTCCCGGCTGCGAATACGGATGGCGCCCGGGGCCACATTGTTTACCCGGATGCCGTAAGGGGCAAGATCCAGCGCCGCCGCCTCCACTGCCCGCCGCAGTCCGGCTTTGAAAGCGCCGTAAACGGTGTCATCGGGGTAAGCTTGGTCGCCGCGGGAAGATGTAATATTGATAATGCTGCCTCGGATATGATTTTTGGCCATATAGCGGGCGGCTTCCCGCAGCATCAGCAGGTAATTTTTAAAGTCCAGCTGAAACAAAAAGTCCAGAGTCTCTTCTTTCAGATCAAGAATATGCTCAAACAGGGTGACGCCGGCATTGTTTACCAGCAAATCCACGCCGCCAAGGGCCTCCAGGCATTCGTTAAACAGTTTGACGCCGGCGCCCGGCTGTTCCAGCGCTGCCTGGAAGAAGTAACATTTCCGCCCGTATTTTTCATTGATCTCGGCTGCCAGTTCTTCGGCCTGGTCTTTTTTGTTGACGTAAGAGATGGCGACGTCATATCCTTCGCGGGCCAGGCACAGGGCAATCCCACGGCCGATGCCACGGCTTGCGCCGGTCACCATTGCTTTTTTGATGTTCATATTAGGCTCCTTTCGCAGCCGCGCATCCAAACGGGCAAGTCATCAGTGCAGCTGCCATGCTTCTGGAAATCAGGTGAGTTGCCCGTAGGCCTCGTTGACCACTTGGGCCAGATACCGGGCGCTGGCCTCCACATATTTGCCGCCCATTTCGGCGGTGGCCCCGCGCGGGTCAAAAAGAACGCATTTATCGGCGGGCGGGTTGCCGGCAAAGGTGCAGCCGTCCATAATGCCCCAGTCAGTGCTCTTCAGCTTGACGTCGGCAGGGGGAAGCTGGCTTAAATCCACATTGTCACTGTCCAGGTACATTTGAATCGAAGTCTCCAGCCTTGTGGCATGGCCTCTGTCCTGGTCCGCCGGGTCGTAAGGGGCAAGCCCGATCAGAGAGATGACTTTGGCAGGGGTTGTATTGGAAAATTCAACGGCAAGCCGTTCCAGGGTGGCGATTTGGCCGTCGGCGCCATGTCCGTTTACCAGGACAATAAGCTTATACCCCTGTTGCACCAACAAGTGCAAATATTCCCGCACCACAACGCCGAATACCTCTTCCGGCCAATAAAGGCTTTTCATGGTATTGTTGGGCACATCCATTCCCACAATGTATTGGGCCGTATCTGCAAAACCTGCATTGGCCAGAAATTGCGGCGAGCGCTCCCGTTCGGTGCCGATATACAAAGGCGGCAGCACCACACCGCCGGTAATGGCGGCGGCGCCGCAGGCGGATGCCGCGGCAGCCACAGGGTCGGTGCCATAGGGCATGGCGGGCCCGTGCCACTCCAGCGGACCAATAGGCAAATAGACAATGGAGCGCCGGGCTTTTTCAGCCAATATTTCGCCAGGACGCAGCCGCTCATATTGCACAGTTCTCATGGTTGATACTCCTTTTTAGGATATGGCGGCGCGCATGACATTATCCTGTGTGATGTCGCTGCCCACAAACTCGCCGGTAATTTTTTGGTTGCTCAACACCAGACAACGGTCGCTCATCGAAACCAGCTCCGGCATATCGGAGGACACCATGATGATAGAGACACCCGCTTGGGCCAGCTCGTTCATGATGGTGTAAATTTCCGCTTTTGCGCCCACGTCAATGCCTTTTGTGGGTTCGTCAATCAGCAGAATTTTGGGCTCTTTCAAAAGCCATTTGCCCAAAACAACTTTTTGCTGGTTGCCGCCGGATAAATTGACAATGGCGGTTTCCAAAGAGGGGGCCTTAATGCGCAGACGCTCGAAAACACCGGCTGCTTTTGTTTTTTCCGCCTGCCGGTCAATCATATAGCGCCGGGGCAGCTCGGGCAGACAGGCCAGCGTCAGGTTTTCACGCACGCTCAATACCCACACAAAACCAGATTTCTTCCGTTCCTCCGTCACATAACCAATGCCCAGCTCAATGGCGTCCTTGGGCCGCTTGATGGTGACCTCTTTGCCAAATACCGTAATTTTCTTGGATACGCCCTTCACAATTTGGCCGAATATAGCGCCCAGTACTTCGCTGCGCCCGGCGCCCACAAGGCCGCCTATGCCCAAAATCTCGCCCCGGCGCAGTGAGAAGCTGATGTTTTCCACAATGTTTTTATTTTTAATCGTAGGGTGGGGAACACTCAGATTTTCCACCTTCAGCACTTCGTCCCCAATATCAGCTTTGGTTTTGGGATATAAATTCTCGATTTTGCGGCCAACCATTTCTTCCACCAGTGTTTTCTCGGTGACTTCGCCCACCGGACGGCAGGAAACGATCTCGCCGTCCCGCATAACGGCCACCCGGTCGGCAATGCGGAATATTTCCTCCAGCTTGTGGGAAATAAACAGGCAAGAGACGCCTTCTTCCCGCAAACGGTTCAGGTTTTGCATCAACAAATCCACTTCCTGGTCGGTCAGTGCGCTGGTGGGCTCATCCAGCACCATAATGCGCGGTTTTTTACTGATGGCGCGCATGATGGCAAGCATTTGCAAATGGCCGCTGTTAAGCCCCCGCACCTTTTCCCGCGGGTCAATGGAAAGGCCGATGGTATCCAATATTTTTTTAGTATCGGCATACAGTGTTTTGTAGTCCACAAAAATACCGCTGCCGGGCAGGTTGCCCACGTAAACGTTTTCCGCCACGCTGGCATCCAGCATCATATTCAGCTCTTGATAAACCATTTCAATGCCGCATTCTTCCGCCATCGAAACAGAGGTGAAATCCACTGGTTTACCGTCAATCCAAATTTCACCCTCATAGTCGCGGCTGGTGTAACTGCCGCTTAAGATGCGCATAAGGGTGGATTTACCGGCGCCATTTTCGCCGCAGATAGCCAAAATTTCGCCTTTTTGCAGTTGAATCGAAACGTCTTTCAGCGCAATGACGCCGGGAAAGCGCTTGGTAACATTTTTCATCTCCAGAATATTTCCCATAATGTTACCTCCCATTACGCATCGCCACCGCTGGCTTTGCGGCGATATTTATCAATGAAGATAGCGGCAATCAAAATGATACCGAAAATCAGGTTCTGCCAAAATGTCGATACGCCCATGACAATCAGAGCGTTGGTGATGGTGGCCAGCAAAATACAGCCGATAGCCGAGCCCAGCACAGTGCCCGAACCGCCAAACATGCTGGTACCGCCAATGATAACGGCCGCCATAATCGTCAGCTCAGTGCCGGTGCCGGAGTTGGGCTGGGCACTGGCAAAGCGCGAAGCCAATAAAACACCGGAAAGGGCGGCAAAGATAGAGGTGGCAATGTAAATGCTGATGCGGGTGGCATTGACGCGAATACCCGCCAGATTGGCTGTTTCGCTGTTGCCGCCAATGGCCAGCACAGAGCGGCCAAACTTGGTGCGCGTCAGCGTAATATGTCCGATGATGCCGATAATAAGTGCATAGATGATGGTGAAAGAAATGGTGCCGAACAGCTTGCCCTGCCCGATGATTTTAAAGGCGTCGGCAAAGCCGGAAATGGCCAAATTCTTAGTCGAGATGGCAATGATGCCGTTAACGGCATACTGAACGCCCAAAGTGGCGATAAACGCAGGGAGTGCGAAATGTACAATGACAACGCCGTTGACAACGCCGATGATAGCGCCGCCCGCCAAAGCCAGCAAAATGGCCACAGGCAACGGCAAACCGGCCTTAAGGGCAAAAGCGCAAATGACGCCGCCAAAGCTGGTGGCCGCGCCGATGGACAGGTCCATGCCGCCGGCAGACATCAGAAATGTGATGGGAACCGCAATGATGAAAGTGAAACTGGCGGTGCGCAAGATGTCGAGCAAGTTGCCGGGTGCGAAAAAGTTGGGATTGACAAAGCTCACAATAATCAGGAGCAACGCCATTGGCAACAGGGTACCCAGCTCGTTTTTGGATAAGATACCCTTTGCAATGCTTTTTAAATTCATATTGAATCCTCCAAAAAATAAGGGCTGATGCATCTATTGTCAGCTGCAGCAGCCCCCACCAAGATCTGAACCAGTCTGCCTGGTTTATGCGGCACTCATATCAATGCCATGATCAGCAGCCCATTTATCAACCTGGTCGGCCAGAATGATAGCGGAACCGGCGTCACTATAATGGTCAACGGTTTTGCCTTCGTAAACGTCTTTGGCAATGTAAACGCTCTTGTAGCCAATGTCGTACCACATCTGGGCAACAGTGCAAGCCATGGTGCCGCTCTTGATGCAGCGCAGAATTTCGGCGCCATCGTCAATACCGACAACTTTGAATTTGCCCTGAAGGCCTTTCTCTTCCACAAAAGCAGCGCCGCCCAAACCGGCATAGCTGTCAAAAGAAACCATGGAGTTACAATCGGGGTTCGCCAGATAAGTAGCGGAGATTTTGTCAGCGGAAGTGGCGGCATTGGAATTGCACTCCAGTCTGTCTACCACTTTGGCATCGGGGCGCAGTTCAAGCAGTTTTTTCTCAAAAGCTTCCCGCTGGGTGTTCTGGATGGCGTGGGCCAAACCGGTTTGCATGGTAGCTACGTTGATCGGTTCGTCGCCCATCACTTGCACAAGTGCCTCGGCAATGGCATAGCCAAGGTTAACGGGATCGGTGCCGATAACAGCGTCCAAATGGGAATCGTCAACCTGAACGCCTACCATAGGAATGTTTTTGGCTTTGGCGGAATCCAGCACATCGCTGAAAGCGTCGTTGTCGACGATGACAGGCAGCAGAATGTCGGCGCCGTTGGTAATAGCCGTTTCGCAAAGTGTAACCAGCTCGGCAGCAGAGTTAAAGCTTTGGGGTGCCAGATAGTGGCCGTCCCAGCCAAGCTCTTCGCAGGCTTTGTTAAAGCCGGCTTCATATTGGCCCCAGGCCGCGCCGCCGGACATAACGGTTACGATGTAAATGGACGGTTTCTCTTTGATCGTTCTGGATGCGGCTTCCGAAGGAGCCCCATCAGAAGTGCTGCCAGCAGCGGGGGGTGTGGCAGTGTTGCCACCGCAGCCGGAAAGCGCAACAGCACAGACCAGCACAACAGCGAGCATGATTGAGAGAAGTTTTTTGGACATTTCTTTTCCTCCTACATGTGTTTAGTTGACAAATTTGAATACCACTTAAAACGGTCTATTTAGATACCATTTAGTGATGTTTACATCATAACACAATGGAAATGAGAAAGTAAATGTGTTTATTGAAACAAAGATGCTCTAAAATATTATGCAAAATTCACATAAAATCTAAGATTTAGGGCCGAAAATGTCAAATTTATGCGTATTTACCAACCCGCACCCTTGACAAACCGGAATTATGCACTATCATATATAAGACGGAAAATAATTAGATATGTTTTAAATATGTTTGCATTTGTAGACAAGATGACTGTAACATAGAGAGCATACGCATAGAGAGTACACGCATAGGGGAAGGGTAAAATGTCGAAACTGCCGGCTTACCAAATTGTTTGTGGAGAACTAAAAAAAGAAATCATGGAAGGCAAATATCAAATTGGCGATTTGCTGCCGGCGGAACCGGAACTGGAAGAACGTTTTCACGTAAGCCGTACCACCGTGCGCAAAGCAATCTCGCTGCTGGTGCTGGCCGGCCTTATTTCGGTGCGCCAGGGCTACGGCACCGAGGTCATCGGTATGACCCCCAATACCCACTATCACAAATTCCACAATGTCGTTTCAGTGCGGGAACAATTGCACGAAGAACTGGGAGAATTTAACTTCCGCGGCATTTATATTGACACGGTGCGGGCGGAGGGCCAAATGGCGGCGGCGCTGGAAGTGGCCGAGGGTACGCCGGTTTATCGGATGCAGCGTCTGCCTTTTTTGGGCGACACCCCTTTTGGTTTTATCTGCAACTATCTGCGCCAAGACTTTTTTCCTGATTTGGATAAACACAGTCAGGCGTTTGCCAATCTATATGATTTTTTGGAGCGTCAATATGGTGTCACCTTTGAATACGGCGATGAAGTTGTGACGGCCACGGTGGCCGACCTGGTGGATGCCAGGTTGCTGGGCATTAAAGTAGGCGATCCGCTTTTGCTCTTTCGCCGCACGGCGCAGTCCAAAAATGGCCCGCTGGAATATGTGGAAACAAAATTGCGCCCCGACACATATGAATTGCATATTCAGATGCAGGGCGCGCCTTCCCGCGACTACTTTCGCCAATAAACAAAATGCAAAAACAGCTGTCCGGCCTCAATACCGGACAGCTGTTTTTTTATGCATACAATTATTCCGCTTGCCACATGACAAAGGAGGCCTCCGGCACATCCAACTTTTGCTGCACAGCACCGACGTGCCCGGTGGCGGGATCCCGGGGTAAAATGGAAACACAGTGGGAAAATTGGTTGGCGACAGCCAACCAGTTGCCGTCTTCCGAAAAGCAGAAATGACGGGGCCATTGGCCGCCGCAATCAAAAAAGCCCAGCGGCTCCAACAATCCATCCTCCAAAACGGCAAAGGCTGCCAATAAGTCCCCCCCCCGCACCGATGCGTAGAGGAACCGGCCGTCGGCAGACAGGTGCACATCGGCGGCCAACGCTTCCCCGGTGAAAGACAGCGGCAGCAAAGGCAACGTTTGTTTAGCGGTCAAAACGCCGTCGCCGCCGTTCCAGTCAAACACAACGATATGATTTTGCAGCTCGGTCGTCAAATAGCCATGTCGTCCGGCGGGGGAGAATGCAAAATGCCGGGGGCCTTCGCCCGGCGGCAACGCGACAAAAGGCTGGGCGGCGTTTGCGGCCAGCATGCCTGTTTCCGGGTGGATGCGATAAATCAGCAACCGGTCCAACCCCAGGTCGGCAGCCAGCACAAATTGGCCTGTGGGGTCCGGCGTCACCGAGTGGGCGTGCGGCCCTTCCTGTCGCTGGGGGTGGGTACCCTGTCCCCGATGCTGTATTTGGCAGGCCAACTGCACGGGTATGCCGTTCGCGCCCAAAAGGCAGGCGCTTACATTGCCGCTCATATAACCGGCGGCAAACAACATCTGTCCGTCTGTGCTTTGGGACAGATGGCACAAACAAGAGCCCGGCACCGGCAGCCGGCTCAGATAGGTCAATTGGCGATCCTCCAGGGCGTAGGTGTCAATCCAGCCGTTGTTCAGCTGTTCGCTGACGGCATATAGCCGGTTGCCCCGCGCTGCCAAAAAGGAGGGGTTGGGCGTTTGTGCCGCTGTGGCGCAAAGGGTGGCATATTCCTTTTGCGGGTCTATATCAAACCAATAGATTCCTTCTTTACTTTCCTGTGTATAACTGCCGGCAATCAATGTGGCCATGCTTTTGCCCCTTTCTTCTATCAACCGATATTCTTGCTCTCAACGCCGCTTTTGCAGCGTTTTGACAAAACGCATCAGATTGTCCATCGTTAAAAAAAGATCCTCTTTGCTGCGCGCTTTGGATTCGCAAAAGGGAATGGCCACCCGGTTGATGCTGAAAATGCCATCCACTCCTTCGGTGTAAACACCCTCAATTCCGTCGCCAATGTCGCCCACAATGGCGACCAGCGGTACCCCTTGCGTTCGCGTCCGCCGTGCTACCCCAATCACCACTTTGCCCCGCAGCGACTGGGCATCAATCTTGCCTTCGCCGGTGATCACCAAATCGGCGCCGGTGACAAGGGCGTCAAACCCCACTGTATCCAGCACAACCTCAATGCCCATTTGGAGAGGAGACCCCAAAAAGGCCGCCATGCCGCCGCCCATGCCGCCGGCCGCGCCGGCCCCGGGCATATTCATAATATCCTGCCCCAAATCGGCCCTGATAACGGCACCTAAATGGGCAAGTCCTTCATCCAACGCCTTCGCCATTTCGGGCCCGGCGCCCTTTTGGGGGCCGAATACAAAAGCCGCCCCTTGGGGGCCGCACAGCGGATTGTCAATGTCGCACATGGTAACGATGTTGATCTTTGAAAGGGCGGGAAGCAGACCGGACATATCAATGTGGACAATATGCTTCAGCGTCCCGCCCACCGGAATAAAGGCTTCGCCTTTAGCGTCAAGAAAGCGAACACCCAGGGCGGCGGCTGCCCCGGTACCCCCGTCATTGGTGGCGCTGCCCCCCAGGCCCACGATGATTTTGGCGCACCCGGCACTGGCGGCGTGGGCGATCAGCTGCCCCACCCCGAATGTGGTCGTTTTGGCGGGAACCTTTCGATCCTCCACCAGCGGCAGTCCGGCGCAGGCCGCCATTTCAATGACCGCGGTGCCATCCGGCAGCAGGCCATAAAAGCTTTCCATATCCGCAAAGTAAGGCCCCTTGACAGTGGCCGCGACCTTTTGCCCGCCCACAGCAGCCAAAAAGCTGTCCACACTGCCCTCGCCACCGTCGGCCACAGGAATGGACAGGATATCCGCCTTTGGGTAGTGCCCCCGTATAGCTTTGGCCATGATACCGCAAATGTCCTGGGAGGACATCGTCCCTTTAAAGCTGTCCGGAATTAAAATGATTTTCTGCATTGCGCACCTCTCCCACAACAGAACAGAAATGGCCTTTCTGAATATATACAGCATATATGATTTTGGCGATAATGGCAAACGGTAATCAATCAAAAACTAAAGTGCTGGGCAAGATAGGCTGATATGTGACTGCAACCAAGAAGACAGGAGAGCATTTGCCCTCCTGTCTTCTTTATCTCACATCTTAGCTGGGAATGCTTCGAATAAGCGCATATACCTCCATCAGTTCTTCCACCATAATTTTAATGGTTTCCACCGATAAAAGCTGGTCTTCGGCGTGCATCAGCAGCAGGGCCACCTGGGGTACTTTGTCCTTGCATTCTTTGCGCAAAAGCACCATGTGGTGGTCTTTGGCCCGGGCGGCCGCTTCGTCGCCCTCTTTCAGCTTGGCTTTGGCTTCTGCCGCCTCGCCATCTTTGAAAAGATAAAGGGCCTCCATATAGTCGGACTTGGCCATGCCCGCCGCTGTAATAATCTGAAAGGATATTTCGTGAATTTGATCAATGTCCATTATTGTTTCTCCATCAATGCCAAGGCATGTTGCAGGGCGTGTTCGCCGTTGCCAAAAGCGTAATCCTGGGGGTCGATGACGTCTACAACAGTGCCAAATTCCTCGCCCTGTTTCTGGGCTTTGCGCAGCAAATACTTGACCTGGGGCCCCAGCAGGCAGACATTCACCTTGGAGAGCAGGTCGGGATATTCGGTGGTGCTGACAGCAAAGATTTCAATATCGTCCCGGCCCATGGCCTCGGCGGCCGCTTTCATTTTGGATACAAGGATGCTGGTGGACATGCCGACCGCACAAAAAAGCATAATGCGTACCATCAATATTCCTCCTCTGTAAGCAATTCACCCTGGGATGCAATCACCTTACGGAACCAATGATACGATTTTTTGCAGGTCCTGGCAAGTGTGCCGTTGCCGGCGTCGTCTTTGTCCACATGAATCAGGCCATAGCGCTTGCTCATCTCGCCGCTGGCGGCGCTGACAATGTCAATCGGCCCCCAGCACAAAAAGCCCATCACTTCCACACCGTCGCCAATGGACTTGTGCACTTCCAGCAAATGCTTGCGCAGATAATCGATGCGGTAATCGTCGTTCACCGCCCCCTCCGGCGTCATGACATCCTCGGCGCCCAGGCCGTTTTCCACAATAAACAGCGGCAGCTGGTAACGGGAATAAAGCCGGTTAAGCGAGATGCGCAGGCCGACAGGATCAATAATCCAACCCCATTTGCTAGAGGGCAGGTGGGGATTGTCAATGCCGTACACCATGTTACCCCGTTTGATATGGGCCTGGTCGGCGGGGTCACTGCTGCAAACACTGGAGGAATAATAGCTAAAGGAAATAAAATCCACAGTGCCTTGTGCCAGCACCTCGTCGTCTCCTGGTTCCCACTCAACGGAAATATTGTTGTCGGCAAAGTACTTTTCCATATAATAAGGGTAATGCCCCAGCACACTTACGTCGGAAAAAAACAGCATTTCTCGCTCCGTTTCCTCCGCCAGCAAAATGTCGCCGGGAGCGCAGGTTTTGGGATAAACAGGTTCGTACCCCAGCATCATGCCAATTTGGGCATCCGGTGCAATGGAACGGCCAATTTTGACTGCCAGCGCGCTGGCCACCAGCTGGTTGTGGGCCGTTTGGTACTTGACGGTAAGGGCATGCTCACCTTCGCCGATAATAACGCCGGCGTCCAAAGGGGAATAAAGTACAATGTTAATCTCGTTGATGGTAAGCCAGTATTTCACTTTGTTTCTATAGCGGCGGAACAACGTTTCGGCATAGCGGGCATACAGTGAAACGACCTTGCGGCTGCGAAATCCACCATACTTCCGGATCAGGTGCAGGGGCATTTCGTAGTGGAGGATGGTGGCCACAGGCTCCATGCCATGTGCAATAATCGTATCGATCAAATCGTCATAAAAGCGCAAGCCGGCCTCGTTGGGCGTTTCTTCTTCACCGGTGGGAAAAATGCGGGCCCAGCAGATAGAAAAGCGAAAGGCGGTAAAACCCATACCGGCCAGCAGCGCCACATCTTCCCGATAGCGGTGGTAAAAATCAATGGCATCGTGGCCGGGATAATAGACGCCGTTTTGCATTTGCAGGCCGTGTTCCAATGCGGTTTGCACCCGGCTTTTGCCGCAGGGCAACACATCAAAAAGCGTAAGCCCCTTGCCGTCTTCTGCAAAAGCGCCCTCGGTCTGATTGGCCGCAATGGCCCCTCCCCACAAGAATCCTTTGGGGAAAAGGGTGGGGGAATTGTTGTGGTCAGCCATGAAAATACTCCTACTCCTGTGTGGTTTCTTGGGCTTTTTTCGATTCTTCGGCCAGCAGCCGGTTGTCCCAGGCGCGGAAGAACGGCCAGTAAATGGCGCCGGCAACAACAAGGATGACAAGCTGCATGACCACGGCGCGCCAGTCATTGGCCATCAAAAAGCCGCCGATGAGCGCGGGGGTCGTCCAGGGGATGGCCACGCCGGTGGGCAGCGCCACAAGGCCAAAGCTCATGGAAAAATAGGCGATAATAATGCTGACCAGCGGCGCCAGGAAGAAAGGAACCAGCATCACCGGATTCATGACAATAGGCATGCCAAAGATAATAGGCTCGTTAATATTGAAAATGCCGGGAACAATGGCCAGTCTGCCCAGCTTTTTAAGTTGTTCGGATCGGCTTCTGAAGAACATCATAACGGCCAAGGGCAGGGTCAAACCGGTGCCGCCCATATAGATGACCTGGTCGGTAAATACTTTGGTGACAATGTTGGGCAGCGGCAGCCCAGCTTTAAAAGCCTCCAGATTTTGCAGGTTGGCGGCTTCCAAAATCGGTTGCATAACAGCGCCGACAACCTCGTTGCCGTGAATGCCGAACGACCAGAAGAAAGAGGTGAAGAAACCGTTGCCAATCAGCACACCGGCCAAAGAGGTGCCAAACGCCATCAGCGGCCGCTGCAACACCTGCAGCACAAAGTCGCTGGCCGTGCCGTAGGGTGTAAGGGTGAACAGATAGCGAATGACAATAAACAGGGGAATGATAATGGCCGCCGGAATAAGGGCTGTGAACGAGCGGGAGATGGAGGGGGGAACTCCGGGAGGCATTTGAATCACTAAATTCTTTTTCAGAATCAGGGTATAAATTTCGGTGACCGAAATGGCAATGATCATGGCCACAAAAAGACCGGTGCCGCCAAAATTTCCGGGATTATAGCCGCCGCCCTCCAGCTGGTGGGTCAGCAGGAAAAAAGCGGACAAAGACAATACCCCCGCCGGCAAGGGTTCGACCTTGTTCTCTTTGGCAAGGGTATAAGCAATGCCGAAAACGGCGACAAGCGCCACAATGCCGATGGTGGCGTTAAATGAGACATCCCAGTTCCACCAGGTCCAGTTTTCGCCGAATACGCTTGCCATAAAGTTCTGGTAAGCGGCCAGGGGAAATTCCGCAACGACAATCAGCATCGACCCCACAATCAGCAGCGGCATTGACATAATCAAGCCGTCGCGGATGGCGATCAGATACTTGTTCTCGGCCAGATATTCTGCCACAGGCATAAATACCTTTTCGATCCACGCAATCAGTTTTTTCATCGGGTACCTTCCTTTCAACCTCAAAATGAACAGCGCCAAATTATCATAAACTTCCGGCCGCCAAACGGCGAAAGTTTTTGCTTGCCTAATGTTTGGGCAAACGGTATACTGAAAACAAATTGTTGGCGATTTCGACAAGCGGGGGGTATGATATGTCCACGCACCAATTTATCAGGCTCCACAACCTGAAAAAAGACGAGATGAAAATCATCGAGACCATCGAAAACAGCATCCGGGACAACAATAAAATTACCATCGCCGAGGTTGCCCGACAGCATTTTACCTCTACATCCAGCATTGTTAATCTAGCCAAGAAGCTGGGTTTCGACGGCTACAGCGACATGGTATTTTCCATGTCCCGCCCAAACAGCCATCCTTTTTTGGAGGATGAGGAGGATATTCTCCCCCGCCTGATTGACCGTTACCGGCCCGAAGATGTGGACCGGTTTTGCGGTCTTTTGGAGGCGCACAAAGCCAGACGCATTTTTGTCATGGGTATTGGCTATTCCGACATCACAGCCGATTATTTCGTGCAAAAATTGTCCAGCCATGGCTTCTTGGCTTTCCGTGGGCCTCATTTCGACATCATCGATTACGCGTCGTCGCCTCCGTCCCTGTTCATCGCCATCTCCAAATCCGGGGAAACCAACGACACCATTGTGCCCGCGGTCCATGCCAAAGAGAAGGGATACAATCTGGTGACATTTACCAGCAACGGCGAATGCAGGCTGGCCAAGGATTCAGATATTGCCTTTGTCATTGAAGAAAGCAGCCAGCTTTTGTTGGGGCAGACGCCGGAATATTTTTTCGGTAAATGTATTTTGGCGTTGGAGGCCTTCTTAACCCGCTATATTATGCTATATGATTTATTATAGAGTGCGGGGCTGTAAAATCAATTTGATAGAGAAAACTTGACATATTTTTAGTTTTTTTTGACTATTTTTTGCAGCGCAATAACCGGACGCCTTCCCCAGTAAGAGGCGTCCGGTTATGTTTTGTATCTGTTTTTGAGAGGATCTCCCCGAACCGTTTCGTATTGTACTCATTGATGAACAACACATAGCAGAAACAATATAATATAAACCACAATCAGTTGATTTATTGGCGGGAAAGGTATAAAATAGGCATCGAAGTGTGTCAACTTTTAGCAAAAATGGAAAGCATATGATTTATTTGGTTTATTCTCCCTCAGCCATTGGGCATCACTTTTCTCGCCATGTGGGGCAGCTTACGCTGGCTGTCTGCCATCTGGGCGGGGGGAGGGGAGACAATGCGGCAAGGCAATGAAAGCGATAAAGGAGACCCCCAGATGAAAAAAGCCATTATCTTTGGGACAAATGAGGTTGCTGCGCTGCTGCATTACCATATTTGCCACACAACTGATGTGCAGGTCGAGGCGTTTGTTGTGGATGAGGCCTATAAGAATGCGGATTCTTTTTGCAACCTGCCCGTTTATGGATATGCAGACTCGCTGAAGCGCTTTCCTTCACAAGAGTTCGGTGTCTATGTTTCGGTTGGATACAGCGGTATGAATACAAACCGGAAAAAAGTGACCGAACGTATTTTGGCAGACGGTTACTATGTCCTCAGCTACATTCACCCTTCGGCGAGAATTGAGGCGGTTTCTTTTGGCATTGGAAATATTGTCTTTCACAATGTGTATTTTGATTTGTTTACGAAAGTAGGCGACGGAAACCTCTTTTTTGGACCGGCCAATATCTCGCACGATTGCTACATTGGCAATTACAATTTGTTTGCAATCGAGTCCTGCATTTGCGGCCATGTGACAGTGGGGGATTACTGCTTTGTGGGCAGCAACGCGACTGTCCGTGAAAGTGTGCGCCTTGCCGATTATACACTTGTCGGCGCCGGCGCGTATATCGCTCAAAATACAAATCCCTATGATGTTGTCGTCCCTCCCCAAAGCGTAACACTGGCAAACAAGCGCAGCATCGACCTCATTTAAGCTGGAAGAGAGAGGGGTGCCCCATACCATGAAAACATTAAATGAACAAAGCCAAGCCTATGCCGAGAAGCATTTTTTTACCTGCGAAAATGACTGGATGCACAAAGCCTATGATCCCATTTTAGAGCGCTATGTGAAAGATCGCAGCGTTTTAGAGCTTGGCATAGGCTATCAGCTGAATATTATAAGCCTTTGCCAATTTGCGCGGCAGATTGAAGTGATAGAAGCTTCCAGCGCTGTCATTGCAGACTTTCGCCGCAACCATCCGGACCTTGCCAACCGCATCAATATTGTCGAAGGATACTTTGAGACCTACCAAAGCAATCAGCTTTTTGATGTGGTGGCCATGGAGTTTATTTTGGAACATGTGGACGACCCCCTGCTGGTGCTAAAGCGTTTTCGTCAATTTTTGGCGCCAGACGGCATCCTTCTGGCCGCTGTGCCCAACGCGGAGTGCCTGCATCGCCGAATCGGGCATGAAATGGGCCTGCTGCCCGATATGCAAAAACTCTCGCAGGCTGATTTAAACTATGGTCACCAGCGGTACTTTACATTTGCCTCTTTTACCCAAATGATTGAAGAGGCCGGCTATCGTGTGGTGGAGGCAAAGGGCTTGCAGCTCAAACCGATTACCACCGGCCAGATCAACCAGCTTCAGTTGGGCGACTCATTTTTTAAGGCCATCAACACCATCGGCTACGATTATCCCGAGCTTAGCAACAGTATGTTTTTGGCCGCGCAAAAGGTGTAGGCATTTGGCTTAATCCAGGTGGTACATGCCATTTGATGAGGATAAGAGGGGAGGTGAGGTTTGAAAAATGCTTTTGTCAATCGTTCTTCCATGCTACCGTTCCGCGTCAATGATACAATCTCTTGTGGAGAGCATCGAAAATGAAATTGAAAAAATGCCGCAATATGACTATGAGATTATCTTGGTGAATGATTCTTCACCGGATCATACATGGTCTGCGATCGCAAACCTTGCCAATACATCTGATAAAATTAAAGCAATCGATCTTTCGCGTAATGTCGGGCAGCATGCGGCGCTCATGGCTGGATATCGGTTTGCAAAAGGCGATATCATTGTGAACATGGATGCCGACGGTCAAAATCCCCCTGACCAAATCCATTTATTACTCGATAAGCTGGCGGAAGGGTTTGATATTGTCATCGCCAAATATCCCCGGAAGAAAGAAGCCTTTCTTCGTCGGGTGGGCTCGGCGATCAATGAACGGATGGCCCGTTATTTGTTGCGCAAGCCCAAAAATCTTGAAATTAACAGTTTTTATTGCATGCGCCGCTTTGTGGTGGAAGAAATTCTGCGATATAAAGGGCCTTTTCCTTACCTTGCGGGGCTTTTGCTGCGCGCCACTTCCCATATTGCCAATGTTATCGTAACGCATCAAGAGCGAATGGAAGGCAAGTCTGGCTATACCGTTTCCAAACTGTTGTCCCTGTGGTTCAATGGTTTCACTGCGTTTTCTGTAAAACCATTTCGTATCGCGACATTGATAGGGTTTGTTTTTTCGGCGATGGGGTTCATCTACGGCATATACATTATTATTCATCGATTGGTTGACAGCAGTGTCCAAATGGGGTACAGCTCATTAATGGCCGCCATTGTTTTTACGGGCGGGGTGCTCATGCTCATGCTGGGGCTGGTCGGCGAATATATCGGGCGCATTTATATAAGCCTGAACAATGCGCCGCAATATGTCATTCGCGAGACCATTGGCTGCGAAAACTGTGAAGAAAACATGCAAATGGCAGCCTATCAGTGACAGACGAAAACGAAGCAGAAACTTGTTTTGAGTCCTGCCCTTGATCAAAGGAAAAAGAACCCCTGCATCGAAAAATTTTCGGTGCAGGGGTTCTTTTTATGCAACGCTCTCGCTGTTGGCCGGTGTTGGAACTGAATATTGCAGCATCTCCGCTTCCGAGGTGCCCCCCGGCAATTCCTCGGCCTCGTCTTGGGACAATTCTGGTTCTTTCACCGGCTCTTGCAGAGCGCCGCTCAATACATTGACGGCAATAGAATCCCCTTTGTGGACCCCCAAAATGGTTGCGACCACAAGATCGCCCTCGGCCAGTTGCGCCGATGAAATTTGGACGAACCGTTCCGCCTCCAGCCCGCGTGTAACCGGCACCTCTTCCACAAGGTAGCGGCCGTTCTCCTGCGGCCTGGCAACCAAAATGATGCTTTCCCCTGCGGCATTCTTGGTAATCACGCCATAAGGCACGGCAAACACATTGGTCTGGCGGCCGGCATTCGTGAGAGTGCCGCCCTCTTATACAGTAGTGTAAAATAGACATCAATCTGAAAAGCAACTTTAGCCCATATCATAATTCCTTTCCATAAGCCCTTGACATCCAATATTAGGTAGTATACACTACCTAATATTTAGGTGGAACACAATATATAGTGATATGCTAGGTGTCCGATCGTGGACTTAATAGGGAAGCCGGGTGAAAATCCCGCGCGGTCTTGTGCTATTCCAGAGCAGATGCTATAGTATTGGTAGCTGCTCTTTTTTGCGCACCAAGTCTCGGATAATTTCTAAGTGCAAATAGCCGTTTAGCTTGATATTTACAGGCAAACAGCTTGATTATGGATGTTTTCTAATATGGCATGGTGGTTAAAAATTGTTTTGTACGGCGGGTTTACGCCGTTTAAGTATAACGATTAATTTATATACTGGGTGATCTCATTAAGGAGGCCAAAATGAAAAAATTAGCTCATTTTTTTAAACAGCATGTTGTTATATTTTCAATTCTTACTATTTTAGTAACTATGGCAGTTATGTTGTTTTTCAACAATTTGGTTTTTAAAATAGATCCGAATGACATTGAATCGGTAAATGGGTTGCCCGGAATATTTTGTCAAATAGCTGCTATATTGGCTATTCCGTTAGTAGCCTATAAATTTGTTCCGATATCCGAAATCCTATTTCGGAACAAAAACTTTGGCAGAGCCATGCTGCTAGGGTGGTTTATCATATTACTGACAGCTATGTTCACTGTTTCTAATATATTGGATATGCGATCACCTGAGTTTAGGCTGCGTCATCTTGGCGTAATGCCCATAGTTTATGCTGTTTTTCAATCATTCTTAATCGGGACTTACGAAGAGCTGCTCCTTCGTGGAGTAATCCTGAATACCATGATTGGCAAGTATGGGACTACTAAAAAAGGTGTTTATAAAGCTGTCATTTTTTCGGCACTTTTATTCGGCGCGGCACATATGCTGAACTTGCTAAAAACTCCCAATATGCCAGTTACAATATTGATTCAAGTTGTTTACGCCAGTTTTTTTGGTGTATACTTCGGTGCAATTTATTTAAGAAGCAAAAACATATGGGCAGTTATTTTTTTGCATTCAATATTAGATCTTTCGGAAATATTGTTCGAGGTATTGATTCAACCGATAGCAGCTGAGGAAATAACCAAAGATATTACTCTTTTAGATGGATTGCCGTTTATCGCTATGATGTTACCGGCTCTTATCCTTGGCCTTACTTATTTAAGAAAAGTCGATCTCCAGAAATGCGCATAATAAGCATTTTTGAATCTAAGCCGCTAAAAACTGCCACTACATGATTATCTGGATACTATACGCAAAGCCACGCTTCCCTAAAAACAGGGAAGCGTGGCTTTGCGTATACTGAGGAATATTTTATGAAATTGGACATTCTACCTTGACAAAGGGTATCCTCATAAAAAATTATCAATCGCCTAAAATATCGTTTTGCTAAACTTCACATTATGGTACTTACCTACCGTTCAACAAACTCCCCATTATTGCTGTGATGGCACGCCACTTATTCCATCAAATCCAGATCGAGCAATAAAAAGAAAATTATGATAATATTATAGCGAATTATCCAGAAACAGTAAAGAGAGTTTTACTTCCACATAACGAAAAAACGCCCTCACCAACCTTCGGATGGTAAGGACATTTTTTGGTGGACCCAAGGGGGATC
>JAVBNO010000042.1:0-21526 GCA_031551485.1 Oscillospiraceae bacterium | reverse complement strand
CATCCGTGCCCACAATACTTGGCGGGTGACCGCCTGGGAAGATAGGTCGGCGCCGGCTCAAATTTTCCTCAATAGCTCAGTTGGTAGAGCATGCGGCTGTTAACCGCAGGGTCGTTGGTTCGAGTCCAACTTGGGGAGCCAGAGCATCAAACCCGAATGCAATTTCATTCTAAATGGAAGTTGCATTCGGGTTTGATGCTCTGTTTAGCATTATTGAAACAACACAAATGATATGCACACAACCATTCAACCGCTGAAAAGCAAAAAAAGAAGCTAAAAAGGCAGACACCATAATATGTGTCTGCCTTTTTAGCTTGAGGTGTGTTTTTTGAGGAGGGTAGTAAATGTACCTGACGCTTGCGGTTACGTCGTTTCTGGTACAATTTCATTATAGCAGCTATCAGATAGCAGATGTTAAAAGGATATGAATAAATAGTATTTCTTTTGTGAAAAACAGGAAGTTAAAATGGCCATAAAATGTATTGGCAAACGGCGAAAAACAGATGTAAAAATGCAGACACAAAACTTCTTTCGTGTCTGCATTCAGAAGGAGAATGGATAGGCTACAAAGTGCTATGCACCCGACGCGCCACTGCGATGGTCGTCATATTTGCCGGTCAAATACTGAATATCTTCTTCCGAAAGATCCCGGGGTTTTTCTACGGCCACCGGTTGATTGACAGAAGAATAGGAGATATCGGTATATTCAGTGCGGTAGTAAGGATTGCCTTGGGCATCCACCGCGTAATTGTAATAAGAAATACGAATGTTTTTGAACAGCTGGTCTTGATTCAACGTGCCGTCAATTTCAATGTAATTACTGGTGCCGTCAAAAAGCTGAATATAAATATCATAGCCGGAAAATGTCTCATAAACCTCATTGGCCTGCACTTTATAATTTTCAAACAGATCGGCAGGAATCCCCAGATAATCGGGTTGGAGCTTATGATCAAAACGGTCATGCTGATCGACAAACCATTGGCCGCCGTAGTTGTAAAAAAAGTGGGTGCCGTCAAAATAGCCCAGTGAATCAAACATCCAGGGGATAATAGGATACCCCTCCTGAAAGCGCATCACCCGTTGGGCCAGGTCGTTGCGGCTAAAGCGGATGACTTCCCGGGTGCCGGACAACCGCTGGAACCAGGAATTGGACCCATACTCCGATTTGACGACCTTTCCGCTGGTCAAATTACTGATGAAATTGTTGTGCAGGACAATGGCATCTAAGTCGGTACGCAGTTTCCGCCCGCCAAATAACGAGCAGCCGGAAACAACCAGCGCCACCGCCAAAAGGATGGCTATGCATTTTTTCACAGCAGACCCTCCAACCGGAATATAACAAAAAAACATCTGCCTCATTATATCATAAACAAGGGGCGGATGACTATATCACAAAGCGAAAAAGCAGATAAAGAATAGCGAAAATCAAGGGTTGGTGCACCAGGTAAATGGCCAAACTGTGCCGCCCGATAAACGCAAGAGGGGGCAGGTGGGTTTTGTACATCCACGCGGGCAGCGTAAGCCTGCGCAAAATCGACCCCACAAAAGTGCCGCTCAAAAAAAGAAAGAACCAGGGCAGCAGCGGGTAATAATCGGCGGACAAAAATCCCGGCGCCGTAATACCAAAGGGAAAAAGCCAGGGTATGGCATACAGCGCCCGCGGCAGCGGAACAGCCGCAAAGCCAAACAAATCCCAATAACCGCTTGCGGTATGCAGGGTATAAAAAAACAAAATCAGACAGGCGGGCAACCCGCCCAAAGGGTTGGCGCCTTGTAAAATGGGGCTGAGCAAGGCGTACAGCAACATAGCCACACCCATAAAGTGTAAAATGCCAAATGTCACCACTTGGCCGGGCATGAAAAGCCAGGTAATGAGGGTGATGAGTAAGGCGCAGCCCAAAACCCGCAGCCCCCGCTTCCAGTTGGAACGGGAAAAATGGCAGGAGATGCCGGCCAGCAGCATGAATGTGCCAGCCACGCAGTACCGAATGCCCGAGACCACATCGCCCCAAAACCAGGGCATATTCACCCCAAAGATAGCGGCAAGGTCATATCCCGTATGATAAAAGATCATATAGAGAATACACAACGCCCGCAACTCATCTAAAAGAGGAATGCGTTTTTTAGGCGGCTCTTGCCGGATAGGACCGAAGTTTTCTTCCCTCATTGCCAATTGACCCTCCGCACCGGTAAAAAAATAGGCGAAAACCAGAATATCCTCGCCCTTCCAAAAGTCGGACGAGGATATTCCATTTGGTGAAACCGATCAATTATTCCTTGGGTGCAATGGCACCGGTGGGGCAGATGGCAGCGCAGGCACCGCAATCAATGCAGGTATCGGGATCGATAACGTACTTGCTGTCGCCGGCCGCAATAGCGCTAGTAGGACATTCGCCTTCGCAGGCGCCGCAGCTAATGCATTCGTCATTAATAAAATAAGCCATTTCTAATACCTCCGTCGGGTTAGTGTTTAAAAAAACCTTTCTACATTTTACCACAGATTATGAGAAAATCAACTCATTTGCATATTTTTTGCTCTCAATCAGCCCGTCTACTCCAACCCTTTCAAAGCCGCTGCCTCCGCTTTGTCCAAACGGATTTGCGCGTCCCTGATCAGCGAGATATCCCGCTTGTGAAAGACGCTGGAGGCGCCCTCCGGGTGCTTTTCCAAATGCACCTTTAGAATGCCGGTCAAAAGATTAACATCCACCACATGACCCTTGCCTTCCGGCGTGTTCACCACCGCCCCCACTTTGGGGGTGGTGCGCAGCAAGTCTTCATAGGCCTCCTGCTCATATTTTAAGCAGCACATCAGCCGCCCGCAGGTGCCGGAAATTTTGGCAGGGTTGAGCGACAACCCCTGCTCTTTGGCCATTTTAATGGATACAGGCTGGAAATCACCCAAAAAAGTGGAGCAGCAAAAGGGATTGCCGCAAATGCCAAGTCCCCCCAGCATTTTCGCCTCATCCCGCACGCCAATTTGCCGCAGTTCAATGCGGGTGCGAAAGACCGATGCTAAATCTTTCACCAAATCCCGAAAATCCACCCGGCCGTCGGCAGTGAAGTAGAAAAGCACTTTGTTGCCATCAAATGTATATTCCACATCCACCAGTTTCATTTCCAGTTTATGCTCTTTTATTTTTTTGAGGCAGACGTCAAACGCCTGCTTTTCTTTGCTTTGGTTGGTCTCCAGCTGTTTTAAATCCTGCGGTGTGGCAATGCGGATGACAGGCTTTAAAGGCTTGATGACCTGTTCGTCGGGAATAGCCTTATTCGACATTACCACGTCGGCGCACTCCACCCCCCGGGCGGTTTCCACAATCACCTTTTGATCTTTTGCGATTTGTTGCGCACCGGGGTCAAAGTAATACACTTTACCCACGCTTTTAAACCGAACGCCAATTACCTCTGTATTCATATAACCTCCATCACGCTGCCTGTTAATCCGGCGGAAACAAGGGAAAGAGAAACATTTTGCCCCGCCCGGGCAGCCGACGCTAAAAATTGTTCCGCTGCCCGCACCGCTTTGTGGGGCGCCAGGATGCCCGGGGTTCCTTGCACGCTTTGGGAAGCATCCCGCACCGCCATTTCCCGCAGCCGGTACAGCAGGTTTATGTAGCCGTCACGGTCGTTTTCCGCCTGGGCGAAAAGGCACAGCGCCTCAAATTCGTCTCCCCGGCCAAACGCCGCATATATATCCTGGGCAAGCTGATAAGCCGCTGCCGCGTCTTCGTCTGATAAAAAGCCCAACGCCTTTCCAATATTGCCGTTGGCGCTTTGGGCGGCCCCGGCACATTCGCTTTGGCTATACTGAGGATAACCCTGGGCCAAAAATGCGGCACATGCCGTCACATCCGGCGCCGCAAGCCGGATGACCGCCACACGGGACAAAATGGTGGGCAGCAGCGCCTGGCTGCTGTGGCAGGTCAGAATCAACATTGTGTTGTCCGGCGGCTCTTCAATGAGCTTTAAGAGGGCGTTTTGCGCCTGGTCGGTCATCTCGTGGGCGTCGGCCAAAATATACACTTTACACCGGGCCTCGTTGGGTTTGAGGTAGGCGGCTTTGCGGATATCCCGGATGGCGTCAATATGAAAACTGCGCACACCCCCGCCTCCGCCGGTCATGCTAATATCGGGATGAAACTGCCCCGCCGCTTTTACGCAGTGGGGGCAATGCCCGCAGGGCCGGTCGGCTGGCGCGTCGCTTTCGCATACTGCCGCGGCCGCCGCAATTTGGGCAAATGTTTTTTTGCCGGTGCCGGTTTCACCCAAAATACAAAGGGCGTGGGGCATTCGGCCGGTGGCCACAAGCTGGGATAAAGCGCGCTTGGCATCCCCATTGCCACAAAACTGCTTCAGCGCGTCGGCTATATTCTTCACGGTGTTTAGGCCCTTTCAAAGCGCTCCACATTCAGGACAAAAATAGTGGCGCCGCCCACAGTAATTTCAACCGGAAAGGCGGTATACATCCCGCCGCCGTAAGAGGCGGAGGAAGGCGCCATACGGGTGCGTTTTTTGCTGTTTTCCGATATAATGGCGATGACGTCATCCACTTTTTCGTCGGCGGTACCCACCAAAAGGGTGGTATTGCCCGACATTAAAAACCCGCCGGTGGTGGCAAGGCGTGTGACCGAAAACCCGCCGCTTGTCAATTTGGAGGAAACTCTCCCGCTGTCGTCGTTGGAGACAATTGCCATAATCAGCTTCATCGCTCACCCCTCCTTTTCCCCATTATTTTAACACAAAAACATTGTGAATACCATCATTTTTTAGCTGCTCATACAATGCCGCATCGATGGACTCCCCCGGAATGACAAGGGCAGTGCCCGGCGGACATGCCGTCACGGCTTCTCCCGCAATGCGGCCGATGATACTTTCATCCACCGGATGCAGCACCCGCTCATATTCCGTGAGGGCACGGGCCAGCGTTACCGCCGCTTTTGGCGGGGCGGCAACCGGCAGATACGCCGGTGCAGCAAGCGTCCCCCGAACCACATTGGCGATGACAGCCCCCAGCCGCTGTAAATCCTTCGGAGTGTTGTGGTTCCCGGGCAGAAAAACGGCGAAATTGCCGGCCACATATTCCGGCTCGACACCCAGCTGGCGCAAATAGACCCCAAAGCTTTCCCGGGTGTGGCCAAGCCCCCCAAAGCCCAAAGTTAAGCGAATGGGATCGCCCGGGGCAGGCAATGCGAACTCTTTGCTTTCCGCCTGCCTTTTCCAATCGGCGACTGTGGCCGCCAGGTGGCCCATGGCCTGCTCAAAAGCACCGCTTTCCAATGCGTCCAACGCCATTTCGGCCGAAAGCATGATCAGATAACTGGGGCTGGTGGAGCCAAAAAGGGCCATGGCCCCTTTGGCTTGCGCTTTCAAGGCCGCGTCCTTCAGATGCAGGACAGCCCCGCCGGTCAGCACCGGCAGCGTTTTGTGCAAACTGTCGGCGCAGGCATCCGCCCCTTGCGTCATGGGGTGAAGATCGGCACCTGAGAACTTCAAAAATTTAAGGTGCGCCCCGTGGGCATTGTCCACCAGCAAGGGAACGTCATAACGGCGGCACACTGTTTTGATAGCCGCCACATCGGCCAGCTGGCCGGCGTAGTCGGGGGTGGTCAGATAGACGGCGGCCACTGTTTCGCCACCGCCTTTTGCATCCTCAATGGCTTTTTGAATGGCGCCGGCAGCCAGCGGCAGACCCAAGCCGGCAATGCCCTTCTGCCCGTCGCCCAAAGCGGGATATACCCACCGGGGCCGCAGCCCCAAAAGCCCCATGGCGTGAATGGCGGAGACATGGGCGTTGCGCCCCGCAACGACAAGATCGCCCCGGCGGCAAAAGGCGCCCAGCATTCCCTGGATACACAGCGTCGCCCCGCCCGCCGACAGCAGGCTGGCCCCCGCGCCGTAAACAGCGGCGTAGCGCGCCTCGCAGTCCGCAATGACGCCGCAGGAAGCATACAGGCTGTCCGCCCCCGCCACTTCGGTAATGTCGAAAAGGGCGGCTTTGTCCAGCGGCGGGGGCAAAACCCCCTTGTGCCCCGGCATATGAAACCGGCCAGAAGCGCTGTCGATATATTGCCGCAACATTTCCCCAATGGTCATGGCCCTACCTCCGGCGGAGCTTGCGCCGCAGGGTGCCCAAAAATTCGTTTACATGGATGGCGATGTTGACAAACCAGGCCGTTACAGGCCGATAGATATAATCAAATTCTCCGGCCAGTTCCTCCAGTACGCCGTTGAACCCCCGCTTAAAACGGTACAGACCGTATAAATGATCCGTTTCGCTCAAATTTCCTGAAACGCCCTGGAAATCATAAAGAAAACAGCCGGTCTCAATGGCCCAGCGGATCATTTCCCACTGGATGAGATAGTTGGGCATGACATTGCGGTACTCGTTGTCCGACGCGCCGTAAACGTAACAGGTTTTGCCGGCAAAGTTAACGCAAAGCGCCCCGGACACCGCCTTGTCCTGGTAAAAGGACATATACAACCGGGCGTGTTCCCCCAGCACCTCTAACATGCGGGCGAAATAGGCTTTGGGCCGGATGTTAAAGCCGTCCCGTTCGCCGGTCACCGTCATCAACCGCATGAACTCATCCAAATATTCCGGCCCGACAACCCGCACTTCTACCCCGTGCTTTTGGGCCACCCGGATATTATAGCGGGTCTTTTGGGTCAGGTTCATGAAAAGGGCTTCTTCGCCCCGCCCCTCAAAATAAAGCCGGTAATTAAAACGGGACTGAATGGTCTCGAAGCCGGTGGGCCCGGCGTACTGCCGAAACCCCATTTCCTCCATGGTGCACAAAAACGCGCTGTCGGCCATCAAGATGTCGGGGTCTATCTTAAAGGTGTAGGCGTTATATTTTTTGGCCAGCACATCCGCCCCGGCCTTCAGGTCGGCCAGAGTCTCTTTGTCGTGCAGGTCGCAAACCGGCCCCCGGGGGGCATACAGCATACAGGTATTGATGAGGGGAACCCGCTGGGACAACACGCCCATGGCTCCCTTGATACGGCCGTCGGAATCCCGGGACACGACAGCGTCAAATCCCCAGTTATCTTTCACGCCCCGCCACAAAACAGACTGCTGGAAGCGGCCACTTTTGTGGCCGCTCACAAAGGTTTCATATTCGGGGTATTGCTCGGGTGTCAAAATTTCCATATGGCTCACGTCCTTTATGTCTGGCAGAGTAAAAGTCAAAGCGTGACGTCATTGTCAAGCAAGGCCAAATTGCGCCGCAGCACCCCTTCCCCCCGCCATCCACAGCTGTGGGCGGCGGCGACAGCAGGAATGTTTTCGCTGGTCAAACAGGCGGCCTGGTGGCCGGCAAAAGCGTAAATTGGTGTTGGCATTGGCGTTTGAGCGGTGGGGCATGCATCCAGGCAAATGTCGCAGCCCCATGCAAGACCCCCGGCCTTAAGCTGGGCTGCTTCCCAGTCGGTGAGCGCCCCTTTTTTTTGGCTGATCCAACTGCGGCAGTGCTGCTTTTGGAAAGCGCCCGGCCCTTTGGCCGAAAGCGCCCCCGTGGGGCATGCACGCAGACAAGCGCCGCATTGCACACAGGTTTGCACAGCCCCGGCCGCAACCGGCAACGCCAAGTCGGTTACAATTTCGCCAATGAAACAGTAAGGGCCGTATTGAGAGTGTAAAAGCTGATTGTTATATCCCCGCACCCCCAGCCCGGCCCGCGCGGCCGTCTCCACTTCGGGAATGGGGGAACTGTCGGCAAAGGGGACAAATGAAGACGCGGAAAAAGCGGCCGACAAAGCGGCGCACTTGGCACGCAAAAAATCCATGGCCACCCCATGATAATCCAACAGCATGGCATATCGGCTTATATTGCGCCTTGCCGGGAGCGGGCCGGTGTAATAAGGAAACAAAAACACAATGACACTGGCGCAGCGCGCCGGCAGCGCTTTGGCCGCCGCGGATGACAAAGAACGGGACAAAGCGTCATAGGGCACAATGCCAAAAGGCAATATATCTGACGCAAAAGCAGGCAAACTGGCCGTGCAAATATCGTGAACCACATCCAACTGAGCCAAAACGGTTTCCTCCCCAAGCGATTGAGACGGGGTTTATGCAAAGCTATTGTAACATATAAACCGTTTGGCAACAACGAAAAACACAACAAAAACCGGCAAACCGTATATTTTCAAATCGATGAATAATTTTTGAATTTATGCCAATAGCTGGTGATGAAGCTTGACACACCCATCAAAAGGGTTATAATGAAATGGCATCTTGACAGGCATTTTGTGACGAAAAGCGAATGCGGTCATTACCAATGCATAGCGCATATACATAGTGTGGGGCAAAGCGCATCGGTTCAAATCCGGTTTAATGGCTTTGGTTTGAATCATTGATTGGTATGCAAAGGAGAACGAACCAATATGAAGCGAGTACTCATTATCATTTTTCTTGTGGTGTTTTATTTGGCATTGGCCAATATGCAGGGCTGCTCTTCTTACGAGATGAGCGACAATCCCGTCATTGAAACAACCCTCGCGGCCAAAACCACGCCGGAAGTCGCAACATCCGGGCCCGAAAACGCAGTGAAAGAAATTTTTTTCCAAAGCGAAATTATGGGTTTGCACGACCTGGACGAAACGGTCTTGCAGGAACGTTTTGATATTAGTCCCGAGTTGTATACCGAATATTACGGCAAATATGCCGATGGCCGATACGGTGTCTCCGACATTTTCATTCTCCGCCCGGCCGAAGGTCGCGAGGCCGAATTGAAAGAAGCGTTGGAGCAGGTTAAAATAGCCCGCATTAATGAGTTCCAGAATTACAACATCTACAATGCGCTGGAGAATGCCGAGGACGCCCTCATTTTTAACCGCGGCGATTACATGGTCATGGTGATGACCAATGACGCCGAAGGGGTCAAAGAGCTTATCGGCAAATATCTGCCCGAAGCGGCGGATGCCTAAGGCAAATGAAAAGCAAGACAAAGGATCGCCGGCGCGGTCCTTTTTTGCGCCTTTTTTCAATATCATTTCGCTGTTTCGATCAAGCTTTCCCACAGCTGCCCTGCGTCGGCAAAACCAAGCCCCCGGCAGTGGCAGCTTTTCCCTCCCGCGTCTTTACCCCACACCCAAATATCGCAGCGCTGACTGCGCCGCTGCCAAAAACTTTGGCGCCTGGTCATTTTTGACCAGCCCAAACGATTGCGGCAAAGGGCAAAACCACAAGCGCAGGCAGCCGTAAGGGTGTTGTCGGCCGGCCCGTTTGGCAAAAGGCCGCCGGTTTTGTAATCGACCCACTGCACCGCCAGCCACCATCCTACCGGCAGCAAACCCATCAAGATGGCATACGCGAACAAAGCGCCCCAGTCCGGCCACAGCACCCCCGCCATCCACCCCCCAAGGGGCAGTATCGCCCCAATTGTCAAGCCGACGCCCCAAAACTGCAGCAGGGCGCCTTTTTGGGGCTTGGCGGCCATGGATGCTGTAGACAATGCGCCGCCGGCGGCGATAGGCAAAGCGGGCGCGGCGTCACGTTCGGGGCGAAAAGCGGGCAGCAGCGGCAGCAAAAATGCTTTCTGCCGTGGACCGCCCCGCAAAAGCAAATAGACAGTGGAGATGCCGCAAAAATGGCCCAAAAGGCTGCGCCGGACCGAAACCCCTGTTACATGGCGGGTGAAGAGAATATTTTTGCGCCGGATGAAGCTGCCGGAAAAAAGGGTGATGGCACCGCAGCCGGCCACCGCTTTAAAGGCCCGCCAGGATAAAAGTGTCTGAATAAAGCCTGCCAGCCACCCGGCCAAAATCAGGCAGGCCGCCGTGACAGCCGCAATGGGCACGCCGGTGGTCAGCGCCGACAGACGTTCGGCTGCCCCCGCCGCCAACCCCCACACGTTGCCGCCCAACTGCTCGCTGAGCTCTTTGCCAAACAGTTGGCCCGCGTGGGAAATGAGCCCCGATAAAAGCAAAACGCCACCCAGCGTGTTGGACCCCGCCGCGGCCGCAAATAAAATGCGCCCGATTCGGGACCGCGGGAAAAGAGAATCCCCCTCGGCTTTGGCAGGTTGCCCCAGTATTTCGATCAAGGCAGCGGCCTGGTTGTGCGTCAGAATTGCGGTAAAAAAAGGTTTCGGCCGGCCCGGTGTCCACAGCCGCACTTCGGTGACGCCGAAAGGCGCCCACCACACCGTCCTGCAAAATTCCGCCCGGCAAATGGATGCCAAAGGGGTCAGATCATCCCGGCGCAACAAAAAACCGGTTTGGGTGCGAAAGCCGCCGGGTTCCCACCGGTACCGCTCCAGCCGCCACAAAATAAAGCCCAGGCCCACCGTGGCCCCCACCACCAAAAGGGAACCCCAGGCCCATCGCTGCCATCCTAAAATATCGCCGGAGACAGATAAGGTAAAAGCGCGCACCGGCGGCAACAGCACCGGCAAAAACCACCACCGCAAATCAAGCAGCATACTCAAAGGATGGCCCCGCTGCCAGTGCTTGGCCGGTTTGGGCCAATGTCGAAAACGACCCTTCATCAATCCGCCTCCCTTGGGGGTGGTGCCTCACCCGTGCCGCCAAAAGGCGGGCACAGCCTTCGCTGTAACCGGCGGGCCTGCGAAAAGGTAAGCCCGCACAGCAGCAGAGTGCGCCCGGCGTTGACAGCCCGCAAATGGCAAAGACCCAGCAGCCGCTCTAGGGGTCCGGCACCTACCACCGCCTGCCAAAGCCCCTGCCGCCGCAGGGCGATCACTTTACGGCTCCATATGTCTCTGCGAATGCACAAGACAGCGGGCGTCAACTCATAGACGGTGGCCGCCCGCCAATAAGGAAAAAAACACAACCCCAGCGCCAGCAGCAGGATCAAAAGCGCCCCCCATCCCCAAAGCGCGAAACGCAGCCACGGCCGGACAAGGCCGGGCGCCAACCGCCACGCCAAAAACAGAAGCAGGCCGATGCCCAGCCATATGGCCCCCAGCCTTAGCCGCCACAGCCAAACCCATTTGCCCTCCGGCTGCCACGTATGCATACCACCCCTCCTGTTCGCTGCCGGTGAATACTCTGCCCTTAGTATGAACCGGCTAGTGAACCGCAAACCGTAAAGCGGCAAAAAAGTTGCCTAAGAAATTGCTTGAAGAACTGACAATAAAAGGTAAAGAAATTGTAAAGTTTTTGCGCCCGGTTCCGGATGCCGGCGCTGGGGCTTGTAATGAAAGGGCTAAACTGCTATGCTAATATTAAAGGAATCCAGAAGGTAATTTTTAAATTAAGAAAGGGAGCATGAAAAATGAGCAGACGTATATTGACCGGTATAACACTCCTTTTACTGATAGCGGTAATCACTTCCATGACGGCGGTGGCGGCCGATTCCACAGCACCCCGAGCGACGGGCGCCCAACTGCTGACCGACGCCAAGCTGGAGACAGCGCGGCTGGACATTTCCTTTAACGAAAAAATTGAAATCAACGGTGGTGGGGTTTCCGTAAAAGACAGCAAAGGCAATGTGTTTTCGGCCGATTCCTGGGATGCCAAAATCTCCAGCGACGGCATGCGCGCCATTTTTAACGCCAGCGCGTTCTCCCCTCGTCTCGATCTGTACGCCAACCGCACCTATACAGTGACAGTTGACAAAGATTCTTTCATGGACAAAAGCCAGAATGCCACAGAAAAAGACTTTGTGTTCAATATCTCCATCACCTACACCACCGGCAACGCGCCCAGCTCCACCGCTGCTTCTTCCGCTGCACCCTCACAGGCGGCCGGCTCCTCCAGCTCCAATATCATCGTTGTTATTCCCAATTCTTCCGTGCCGGCAAGCTCTTCCTCAGCTGCCGCTGCCGGAGCAAATACCCAGGCGCCTCCCAACCCCAACACCGGCCGTGGCGATTCCCCAATCGGTTTCCTTGTGATGACGGCGGCGGCTGTGGGCGTGTGGGCGATTACGCGCCGCAAAAAAGTAAAATAACCAAAAGCCTGATGGCGCTTTAAGTTCCCACCTCATCTTCATCAACAGCGCCAGTTTGTGCAACAATATAACATCCCCCTGTTGTAGTGACAATACTACAGCAGGGGGATGTTTGGATTTGTCCTGTTTTACAGGTCTTGTGCCAAATGACGCGGTGGGGGTTGGGCCTGTTATCGGCGTCCGATCAGTTATCGATGCCTTTCATCGTCAGCGAAATGCGATTGCGGGCCGTGTCTACTTCCAGTACTTTCACCTTCACAATGTCTCCCACCTTGACCACGTCGGCAGGGTGCTTGACAAATTTGTCCGCCAAGCGGGAGATATGCACCAATCCGTCCTGGTGGACGCCAAGGTCCACAAAAGCGCCAAAGTCGGTCACATTGCGAATGGTGCCGGTAAGCACCATGTCTGGCTTCAAATCTTTAAGGTCCATAATGTCGCTGCGCAGCATGGGCGCGGGCAACTCGTCACGGGGGTCGCGACCGGGTTTGAGCAGCTCTTCCATGATATCGTGTAAAGTGGGTATGCCCACGCCGGCCTCTTGGGCCAGTTTATCCATGCCAATTTCCTTCACCTTTTGCGGCAGCTTACCAATGTCGTCGGTGCCAATTTGCGCCAGTTTAAAACCGCAGTTGTCCAAAAGAGTTTTGGCCGCGCCATAGCTTTCCGGATGGACGGCAGTGGCGTCAAGACGGTTTTTGGCCTGGGGCAACCGCAAAAAGCCCGCGCATTGTTCATAGGCTTTTTTGCCCAGCTTGTCCACTTTTAAAAGCTCATTGCGCGCGGAGAAGCCGCCTTTTTCCTCCCGGTAGCTGACAATGTTTTTGGCAATAGAGCTGTTGATACCCGCCACATGCTCCAGCAGCGAGAAAGAAGCAGTGTTCAAATCCACCCCCACCGAGTTCACGCAGTTTTCCACCACGCCGCCCAGCGCCTGTCCCAACCGGTTTTGGGGCATATCGTGCTGATACTGGCCGATGCCGATGGCTTTGGGGTCAATTTTGACAAGCTCGGCCAGCGGATCCTGCAACCGACGGGCAATGGACACGGCCGAACGCAGCGATACATCAAACTGGGGGAATTCCTGGGCCGCCAGCTTGGAGGCGGAATAGACGCTGGCCCCCGCCTCGCTCACCACCATATAGCTCAGCCCGCCGCCAATCTCCTTAATCAGGTCGGCCACAAAAATTTCTGACTCCTTGGAAGCGGTGCCGTTGCCGATAGAGATAACGCTGACGCCGTGTTTGGCAATCAGCTTTTTCAGGGTGGCTTTGGCCTCTTCAATTTTACTTTGGGGCGGGGTAGGGTAAATAACCGTGGTGTCCAGCACTTTGCCGTATCCGTCCACCACGGCAATTTTGCAGCCGGTGCGGTAAGCGGGGTCGACAGCCAGCACCACCCGGTCTTTCACCGGCGGCTGCATAAGCAAATGCTTTAAATTCAAAGCGAATATTTTAATGGCCTGCTCGCTGGCCGTTTCAAACAACGTGCTGCGAATTTCCCGTTCCAGCGAAGGGAAGATCAGCCGGTCGTAGCTGTCTTGGGCGGCGGCGCGCACCACGTCGCTGCAAGCGCCCTGCCCGGTGACCACCCGGTAACAAATGGAACCTACCGCCTTGGCATCATCGGCTTGCAGAGAGACCTTAAGGGCATCTTCTTTTTCGCCCCGGTTAATGGCCAGCACGCGGTGGGGCGCAATTTTGGCCACAGGCTCCGAAAAATCGAAGTACATGGAATAGACGGACGGTTCCGCCGACGAACCGGTAGAAACGATGACCCCTTCGTCATGCAGCTGTCCACGCAACATGCCCCGAATGTCGGCATCATCGCTGATCGCCTCGGCAATAATATCCTGGGCGCCCTGCAACGCTTCCTCGGCAGAGGACACGCCTTTTTCCTCGTCGATATATTCCGCGGCCAGCAGAAGGGGGTCATCTCCCGGTTGTTGGGCAAAAATACGGTCGGCCAGCGGCTGCAGCCCTTTTTCTTTGGCCACCGAAGCCCGCGTTTTTCTTTTGGGCTTAAAGGGACGGTAGATATCCTCTACTTCCGCCAGTGTTTTGGCCCCTGCCACTGCCGCCGCAATTTCGTCGGTCAAAAGGCCCTGGCCCTCAATGGAGCCGAGCACCTCTTCCCGCCGTTTTTGCAGCCCCCGTAAATAGGAGAGCCGGTCGTCCAGATCCCGCAATTGGGTATCGTCCAGTGAACCGGTGGCTTCTTTGCGGTACCGCGCGATAAACGGGATGGTATTGCCCTCGTCAATCAAATTGACGGCGGCCTCCACTTGGGTCACCCGCAGCGAAAGCTCGTCCGCCAGCAGTTTGATAATATTGTCCATATATTGCGTCCCTTCTTTTCCGAATCGATTACCGTATTATTGTAACAAAAAACCACGGGGAAGACAAGCCGGCGCAAGGGGGGCCACCGGCCTGTTTTTGGCTGTATAAGTTGTCATTGGCCAATGAAAACCAACTTAAAATAACGATGAGGGGAACAGGGGAATCAACGGTGGATCAACCAGAGGCGTCCTGTTTGCCGAATGTCTTGCCGATACCCGGCAAAAGTAATGATTTCCAAAATTCGCCTTGAATTTGACATTATTCGGTTAAATCGTTACAATCAAAATAGAGTTTGATGTGCATAAGAACGACCGGAAAACACATGTTAAAAAGGCTGAATGTCAGGGAGGCTTGTATGAAAAAAAGGAATTCATTTTTTGGCCACGCGGCGGCGCGCAAAAGTGTACTTTTTGGCCTTTGCGCCTGTCTGGCTCTGGCGGCACTGCCTGCCTGTGCCACCCGCCCCGGCTTCGAGGACTGGGATGCCTCCCGCAATGCCGCCATCGGCGAAGAATCGGCGGTTTCCGTGTCTGACGTCGCTGTAGCCGAAAGTATCAGCGAGGCTCTTTCCACCGCCCCGTCCTTCGAGGATGCCGCGGCTGCCGGGTCACAGGTGGATGCCGCCGCCAGTGAAGCAGCGCCCAGTCTGCCGGACACTTCGGCCGTGCCTGCCCAGGTCAATGTGAACCCGGAAGAGCTGGTTACCTTTGAGTACATTACAAACCACGTCAATTTGGGCATGCCGGCGGGCATGTATTTTTCCCGCCCCGAAAAAAGCACCGATACCACCGGCTCCTCCAGCTATTATTTGGCCGGCACCGCCGACCCGCGGCTGGATTTGTATCTGAACGGTAACCCGGTGGCAAGCCGGGGCAGCCAGGGCAGCTTTGGGGTGTTTGTCACCCTTTCGCCCGGCGACAACACGTTTACCCTTTCTCAGGGCGACGCCCGCCAGCAGGTCACCATTACTTATTACCCCAACGCAGGGGTCAAAACCGATGCCATTACGTCGATGACCCCCGCCTACGACATGGGCGCCCCCTGCGGCAAGCCCACCTATCTGAAATGCACCGCCCCCTCGGGCGCTTCCGTTACGGCCACCGCAGGCGGCCAGACAATCACATTGACCCAAAACGCCACCGCCCCCGACGGTACCGCCACCCTCTTCAGCGGCGAGATCACCTTGGGCGAAGTATCCGGCAGCCAGGTGTTGGGGCCGGTTGTCTACACCCTTGCGTACAAAGGAGGGCAGGCGACCTACAAATCGGCCGGCAAGCTGATTGCCACCGGCAGCGGCAGCCAGCTGGTGATTCAGGTGGATAATGCCGCCGTCGCCATCTACCGCGAAAACATTGACAACGAGGATTTTATCGCCGTGGCCCGCAAAGGCGCTATGGACACTGTCATTGATTACGGCAAAACGATGTACCGCCTGAGCATGGGCGGATGGATTATGAAAGATACGGTCAAGCCCCTGCCCGCCTATACAGGCGCCCGGGATCGTATTTCCGGCGCTTCCTTCAAGGCGGAAGAAAAGGGGGAGAGTTACATTCTTTCCGACACGGCCGCCCCCATGCACTTTGCCAGCCGCAGCGGCAACACGTTTACCGTCACCCTGTGGAACACAAGCGGCCTGACAAACCTGGACGTAAGCAAAAGCCAGATTTTTTCGGCGGCCAAAGTGACCGAGGTTGACGGCAACACCCGCATCGATTTCACCCTGAAGGAAGCAGGTGCGCTGTGGGGCTACCTGATTGATCACGATCAAAACAGCACCATCATCTATTGCCAAAAGAAACCCAAGCTCCAAAGCGGCGACAAACCGCTGACAGGTATCACCATCGCGCTGGATGCCGGCCACGGCGGCAACGACGGCGGTGCCCTGGGTCTTGCGGGCAAAGAGGGTCCAAACGAAAAAGATGTGAACATGGCCGTTACCATCGCCACCCAAAAGTGGCTGCAAGCCCTGGGGGCCGATGTGATTATGCTGCGGGAAGGGGATGTGCGGGTGGAGCTCAATGACCGGCTTGAGCGGGCGGCCAGTGCCCGGGCTGATATGATGATCTCCTTTCATTCCAACAGCATTGCCGCCAACACCGACGGCACAAAGCCCAAAGGCATTGAGATTTATTATTTTGACCAAAACGCCAAAAAGCTGGCGGATGCCATTTACAAAAACCTTGCCGCCGCTACCGGGCGCCAGGGGCGCTTTGTCAAACTGTCCAATTACCGCATTACTCTTAATGGCAACGCCCCCGCTGTGTTGGTAGAAATGGGCTATATGACCAATCCTCAAGAATTTGACCAGATGTGTACCAAAAAAAGCGTCTACGCCACCGCCCAGGCGGCTGTGGAAAGCGTGCTGCAGGCGTTGGCATAGGCGCTTAGCATATTACTCGCTGCAAATAACGAAAAGCACCTGCTGCACTGGCGGGTGCTTTTTTTCCCCCGTTTGCGTTTCCAAAACAGTCTCCCCAAAGGCCAGGCGTTTCCTGCGCATCCATGCCCTCGCCCTAAGGATGGGGGGTGGGGAAACCATGTGGTTTCCCCAGAAAATGTTTTTGCATACTTTTTGCGCCAAAAAGTATGGGCCGGTCGCGGCCCGAGCGATATGCTATATATCTGCCGGAGCGGCTGCACGTCTACTCAACTTTGACTCAATATCGGCTTTTCCTTTCCCGTTTGCACCCTCAGCTCAGACCCAAAACAGTCTCCCCATAAGCCAGGCGTTTCCCGCGCACATACACCCTCGCCCTAAGGATGGGGGAGGGGGAAACCATGTGGTTTCCCCGAAGAATGTTTTTGCATACTTTTTGCGCCAAAAAGCATGAGCCGGTCGCGGCTCATGCGGCAGGCTATATCCCTGCCGGAGCGGCTGTACGTCTACTCAACTTTGATTTGACATCAGTATCAATGTCAACCCCTTTTCTCTTCATAACAAAAGCGCCACCGAACTCCGCGCCTAATGCATAATTCAAACAAAAAAGACGGCGCAGGCCGTCTTTTTTGTTTGAATCAAATCAATATAATGCGCCGGACTACAGCGGCAAATCTTCCTCACTGTCCCGCACAGCCTTGTCCGCCAATGTGATGGTGGCCGGCCCGGAGTGCGCAGCGGCAGCCAAAGCAACTTCGCCTTCCGGTTCTGCTGTGGAGACAACCTCTTCAACAGCCTCGGCAACCTCAGCAGCTTCGGCAACCTCGACAGTGGCATCCTGATCCAAAAGCGAATGGGTGGCGGCTTCGGGCACAGGCTCGGTGACAGGCGGATGTTTCGCCGCTTCCTTCTCGGCGCGCAGCCTTTCTTTTTCCGTTTCCTTTTCGGCGCGCAGCCGTTCTTTTTCCGCTTCCTTTTCCGCCCTCAGCCTTTCTTTTTCTTCTTTCTTTATCTGGTCGGCCTTTTCCTTATTCATCGGTTTCAGCGTAAGCATGCAAAACAAGATGATGAAGTAGCCGACGGCGTAGAAAATACAAAAGACGATGGCATGGTTCCAGGTAAAATTGCGGTAAACGGACAACAGCTCCAGCGCCACGCCGCCGCCAAGGGAAAACAACGCATGCAGCAATAAACTGGTGACACCGAATTTTTGGCTAACCAACAGCAACAAAATAATTGACAGTGCCGCTGCCGCCCCCAGAAAAATGGCAAAAGAATGAGGGAATACAGGTTGCAACCCCAAAATATTGAAATTGCGGGTGATGACCATCTCTGTACCAAAGGTGGAAATGATGGCATTGCAGGCAAACAAACCAAGACCGGCGACAAACATGGCCAGATACTTAATGGGTCTCATATCTCGCTCCTCTCGCGTCCGTTGTGGAACGCCCTTTTTGGATGCGGCGCCTCCCCAAATATGGCACCATATCATAATTAAGTATAATTACTTTTTTAACGTTGGTCAAGATGAAAACTTTTTTGGTTCCCATGCAGTAAAGTGGTTACAATTTGACACTATTAAGACGGAAAGCCTGTTACCCACTTTTTAAACACCCCATGCATTGATATACACCCCTTGGCGCGGTTCGCATGGATCAACGCTCCCGCGGGCCGCGCCCCCCTTTGTTTAATTCTTTTCATTTGACCTCCTATGATATACATACAAATACCCGTTCCCCCTGCGAGAGGAACGGGTATTTGTATGTGCGTCTATCTGCGCCAGCATGCCCTTCATTCGATTTTCAGCTCTTCATAAAGGGCCAGATATTCTTTTTCCGCAAGGGCAAAATCCCAAAGGGAAAAATCATGTTCCATTGCCATATAAGGGGCGGTGGGGTAAAGGGCGGTGCCCTGCAGCGCCCAAAATTCATGGTAAAGAATGCTGTCGTCAATGCTGCCCACCCGGGCCCATTCCTCTCCCGTCATGTCGGCAAGGCCGAACTTCTGGAAAATAACTTCCTGCAGCCGGGCCTCGGCCCTTATGTATTCCGACAAACCCTGCTTCACCGGGCGGGTAATGTCCGAAAGATAGGCCTCGCCGGCATCGTGCAGCAGGCAGGCCAACTGCACCCGCCGGGATTCTTTCCGGGCCTTGGCCTCCCGCACAGTGTTAATACAATGCTGTCCCACCGAGTAAAAATGCCTGATGTGGCCGTTGGCGCGGGTCATCAGCGACAGGCAATGGGCAATATCCTGAATCAAAATTTCTGCCGCTGTCGGGGAAAGGGGGCAAAATTTCTGGTGGGAATAGGTGATAATATAATCCGGCATGGCGAGCCTCCCTTGTCATTGGTAAATGCCTTTATTTCAGCAGCCCCCGCCGCGCTTTGTAATCAGGCATATAGGTACCCACAAGCCGGTAAAAAGCCGCCGAGTGGTCGCCCACCGCAAAGTGGGCATATTCGTGAAGGATGACATATTCCACCGCCGGATAAGGCTTTTCCAGCAGACGGCTGTTCAAGGTGATCAAGTTTTTAGGCCGGTTGCAGCTGCCCCACCGGCTTTTCATCCGGCGTATTTTCAAAGCGGGCAGCTGGGCCAAATGTTTGCCGGCAAAAAGAGGATAAAACCCCTGGGAGCATTGGGTGAAAATCTCGGCCAGCTGTTCCCCCTGCCAGCGGGTAAGCGCTTTTTCAATGGCGGTGGAATCCAAAGGCTTTTTAACCGGCAGGATGAGCCGTTCCCCCTCAACGGCGGCAGTCTTGGCTGTCGGGGACGCTTCCAATATAAGGCGTCGGCCCAAATGTTCAATATACCCGCCGTCTGCCAAGGGCGCAGCGGCCGGTTTTTGCGCCTGGCGGATGGCAATGCGGACGGTTGCCTCTGCAATCCACCGGGCGCGGCTTTTGACAAAGGCGTCCGCCGCCGCGGCCGACACCCGCCGGGGGGTGGACAAATGAACGCTGCCGTCCGGCCGTATGCGCAAATTTAAATTTTTAACAGACTTCTTGGTCCACTGATAAGTGATGCCGGTCTCCCCGGCCAAAACGGTTCGTACTTCCATCAATCGGCCTCTTTTGCTTTCTGATCTAGAGTAATCCTATTTTACCATGCAAAAGAGGCAAAAGACAATGATTATACGTTTTGGCTGCCCTGGCCAATGGTAACCAGGGAAGTGTTGCTTTTCCCAACATTGGCGCTACCGGCGCTGTCACCCACAGCGGCGCCGATATTGTCCCTGTCTTCCGGTTCCAAAGAGCTGTAGGCGCCCAGGTCGGAGACAGCGGCGCTTAACTTAAACCGGATGGCGGTATTGGCGCCGTCGTAAGACACCCGGCTTCGGCTGATGATATACACTTCTTTAAATTGTTTGTCGGGGCCGATAACATAGATGGCGGTGACCTCTGTAGGCTGGCCGTCGGTAATTTCGCCGTAAGGCACCTGCACCGCTCCGCCTTTGGCGGTGATCGCCACCTCGGTATCCGCCCCTTTTTGGGTAGTAGTTACATTTTCCACACGATCCTCATCCTGAATGCCGTAAAAAAAGGCGGCCAGCGGCATGGGCAGATTTTGCCGAGAGGGCAGCTCCATCCCTTCCACCAGGTGCCACGGCTGGTCCTGAATCGAAACATAGGTCTCATTGCCATCTGAATACTGTCGGTACTGTTGGTCGCCGGTGGCAAAGTCGGCCAGATATTGAATGCGGTCCGCCTTTTCGCAAAAGGAAAGATCAATGACGAAATCTTGCCCATATGCCCGCAAAGCCCGGGTTGTGTCACTGGTCAATGTGGCTTTAATGCGGGCGCTGCCCGCACGGCGCAGATTATCCGCCGCCTTGTTTACAAGGTCAATGCCGGTGGGTTGGCTGCAGCCTGCAAAAAGAGGCATGGCTGCCGTCGCCACCATAACCGCAACCCAAAATGCTAACCGTTTCACAAAATTCCTCCCATGTAAGGGCGAACACCGTTCGCCCATGATGCGTCGCACAAAAAACTATATATCGTCGCTGTCCTGGGTTGGCGCGTCCCGCAAATCAAGCGGCTTACCGGTATAGCTGCCCAAGGGGTCGGCTTCGCTTTGGTTTTGGCGAATCATATTTTCTACCCGTGGCGACATGTGAATCAGCCGCGGATTTGTATATTTTTTCCCTTTGCCGGGCAATTCATAAGCATTTTTCATACTGCACCCTCCATTCAAACAATTCGATATCGGCCGATTTTGACAGCCGTGATGCTAGTATGTGACAGGCAGTTGCAAAATAACCCTCAAAGTCCGATGACAAAGCGGTAAAAAATAATGTGAAAATCATTGCACAAACCCATTGACTTTGACGTTACGTAAAGGTGTATGATGATCACGAAAGGTGGTGTGCCAATGGAATATTCCATTAACGCCCTTGGCAAAATGGCGGGCGTCAGCACCCGAACGCTGCGGTATTATGACGAGATCGGTCTGCTCAGGCCGGTGCGGGTGGCGTCGTCCGGTTACCGGATTTACGGCGAGCGGGAGGTAGACCGGCTGCAGCAAATCTTATTTTACCGTGAATTGGATTTGCCGTTGGAAGATATCAAACGCATCGTAACCGCCCCACGGTTCGACGAACGCAAAGCGCTTGCCACCCACCTGAAAACTCTGGTGAGCAAACGCAACCGGCTGGATGCCATTATCCACACAGTGGAAAATACAATGGCAACCAAAGAAGGGAGAATGACCATGTCCAACACTGAAAAATTCGAGGCATTTAAACAGAATTTAATTGAAGAAAACGAAGAAAAATACGGCAACGAACTGCGGAAAAAATATGGCGAAGATACCATCCGCCAATCCAACGCCAAAGTGGCGACTATGACCGAGGAACAATACCCAACGACCGAGGACCTGGCTGCTCGGAGC
>JAVBNO010000055.1:0-14469 GCA_031551485.1 Oscillospiraceae bacterium | reverse complement strand
ATGATTCACCTCTGTAATGTGAAAATCCAGATGGCAATCCTACGATGAGCGATGGGAATCCATTCCATTGCAGTTTAGTCAACGCATCATCTAAATTAATAAAAACGCCATCATAATCTTTGTATTCGGATAAAACATAACAGGAGCTACTTGCTTGATACTTCGCCATAATCCTCATTATTTCACTTGGCTTTGGAAGCTTATTGCTTACTAAAAGTGAGTAGGAGTCGTCAATACTATCTCCTAATTTGCAAATAGCCATAAATCTATCTTTTGGTATTTCTCCAAAATTGCTCTTGCTTTTTCTTGATAGGTCGAATAAGAAACGTTCACGTTTGTTTGGAAAAATAAAGGCTTGGGAAATCTTTTTTTCCATGTCTATATCCAATATTCTCACCTGTCCAAATATAAATAATCTTAATCCATCTTCTCCGCCGAAAATGAACCTATCTTACCTATTTTGTCGTGAAGTTCCGGCCTCATTATGGTAGCATAAACACATTGTTTTTACAACCAGGCCCCACTCGCCCCCTCTAAACGGTACGACAAGTTCAGCCTTTCACAGTACAAATTTTGCTCAAACAGCGAAATGCCCCTCTAAATTGCGGAGAAACAACGACGGCGAAAGAGACGCAGGACGGCCCTTCTTTTGGCTAATGGTTATGATTGCGCTGTGGCCGAAGAAGAGGATGATGAGGAAGAGGAAGCTGTATCGGGCTTGCGGGCGTTGTCGATTAGATGGCCGACTTTTTCCACCAGTTCCACCGTAGCAAAGCCCACTTTATATTGAGGGCGGGCATCCAACGCGGCAATTTCCTGGGCTTCGGGGGTGGCGACGGGGGATGTTTCGCCGGTGGCGGCGGGAAGGCAAAGGGGCGGGAACATGACGCACCACCAGTTTTTGCCGGCGCCGTCGCCAATCATAATGCGCACGGCATCGTAGCGACCGGCGGGCATGATGGTATTTTCGCCATAGAGCCGGGTATCAAAAAACATGTTGACGACCTGGGCTTTGACGGTGTAGCTGCTGCCCTGGCGGGCCAGTTCCGCCCGGGCCAGGGACTCTATGTAGGGGAGGTTTTGTTCCGCAAGGGCCTTGGCGTCGGATTTGCCCCGGGCGGCCATGAACATATCGCCGGTTTGGGCCAATATATAATCCCGCACTTTGAGTTTGAGAGCCTGGTCTTCGGGCGTGTCCGAATTGGCCAGGATGTGAAGGCGCAGGGTATCCTGCCGCACGCGGGCAGAGTCGCCGGCAAAAGCCGACAAGGGGTTGATGAGGAGGGCCAGCACAAGGCCGAGGAGTAATGTTTTTTCCAGTTTCTTCATGGTGGGTGTGTCCTTTCCTGCGATGTTTAAGGTGTGGTATGGGTGTGGTACCAGAAGTATGGGCGGGAAAAGACCGGATTAATCACATGTGGGTAAAAACAGGTGGCCTATTTTAAGAAAAAGCCCCAGACGCCAAAACACAGCCTCTCCTGGGACCGAGAGACTGTGCGTATATGCTATATGCTGTTTACGAATCGAATGTGACCACCATACCCCGCCGGGGGGGCGTGTCTCCGCAGCGGGCAATGCAAAGGGCAATATCGTAATAATACTGGGCAATTTCCAAATTGCCCCGGTCGTAGAAGATGGCCGTCATATGGAGGTAAAAAAAGGCGCGGTTGCGGGCGGTGAGCAGATCGGCGGGGTTGACCCTGACAGCAAGGCGCAACACGCTTGTATCGTTTGTGCCCTTTTTATCCGATTGGAACGCCAGGAGTTGGGACCGGGTGAGGTAATACCACGCCCTTGTGAAAGGGAGCAAGCCATGGGGACAGGTGATGCAAAGAAAAAAGTAAGACAGGCGGTAGCATTGGGCCGCGGCGAGCAAATGGGCTAGGCCCACAAACCCGAAAAAGATATAGTGCAGGATCATCAGAATAGCGAATCCCCAATAGTGGCTAAACAACAAGGCGCACAAAATCGCAACCGAGCAGGCAACATTGGTGTATTGAAGTATGTGCAGCAGCCTGTTATGTCTCTTCTCTTGTTGGCTGAGCGAATCCATTAGAAATCACCTCGATGCTAACAGTTGTTCATGTCGTCCGGTTTTATTATAGCGTCAAACGGAAATGAGTGCAAGAAAAAGACGGCCAAAGGCCGTCTTTTTCTATGCTTGTGTCTTCCACAGGCCATGGATGTTGCAGTACTCGTAGGCGGCCACGACTTTGTCGCCAGGGGCCAGAATGAATGTGGCCTGGGGGGCGTTGCCGGGGTCGAGAATGTGGCGCTGGCCACCCAGCTGGGTGCAAAGATAAATCCACTGGATGCTGTGCTCGGGGAGCATGGGGTGGGGCACACTGCCGACTTTGACAGTAACTTCGCCGCCCTTTTGCTCGATGACCGGCAGGTGTTTTTCACCGGCGCCCTCAGAGGTGTTCGGTTCCAGCGCTTGCATCGGTTCGCCGCAACAGATGATGGGTACGCCGGATTCATGAATCATGCTGACCAGGTTGCCGCAGTGCTTGCAAACAAAGAATTTTTGTACACGTGCCATTTTCTTTTCCTCCTTGTCTTCAGTTACACTTCATTTCTGCTGACTGTTTGTCTTTATTCCACCGTATCCAAATCGGACAGGAGATGGTTGGGCGAAAAGTCGGAGGGCATCCAAAAAGCGGGGCCCATGAGATTGAATTCCGTGATCATGGCGCCGTCGGGGGAACAGCTGCGCTTGAATTGGCCAAAGGCGAAGCGTTCGAGGAAGAGGCGGAGTTTTTCTTTGATGAAGGCGGCATCCAGTGTTTTGCCAAAGGCGGCGCAGGCGTAGCGATAAATTTTAGAGGGGCGCATATGATACTGAGTGAGGTGGAAGAGGAAGAAATCGTGAAGCTCGTAGGGGCCGAGGATCTCCTCGGTCTTTTGGGCAATTTTTCCGCTGTCGGTGGGTGGCAGCAGTTCGGGGCTGACAGGGGTTTCCCAAATTTCCCGCAACAGTTCGTCTATGCCCTCGATCACGCCGCTTTTGCCCACATGGCCCACCAGCAGGCGGACAAGGGTTTTGGTCAGGCAGGCGTTGACATTGTATCCCGCCAGATGGTCGCCGCCAAAGGTGCTCCAGCCAAGGGCCATTTCGGACAGGTCGCCGGTACCCACCACCAAAGCGCTTTCGGTATTGGCAATGTCCATTAAAATTTGGGTGCGCTCGCGGGCCTGGGCGTTTTCGTAGGTGGTGTTGTGCAGGTTCATGGGATGGCCGATATCTTCGAAATGCTGTTGGACGGAGGCACGGATTGGGATTTCACGCACATCGGCCCCCAGAATTTCCATCAGGTGCAGCGCATTCCACAGCGTTTGGTCGGAGGTGCCAAAGCCGGGCATGGTGACACCGATGAAATTGTGACGCGGCAGGCCCAACCGGACCAGCGCCAAGGCGCCGACGATGGCGGCCAAGGTGGAATCCAGCCCGCCGGAAACGCCCAGAACAATTTTTTCGCAGCGAATGTTTTCCATGCGGGCAGCCAAAGAAGCCACCTGCAAATCGAAAAGGTCAGCCAAATAGGCATCGGCATCGGAGGCGATTAAATAGGGTTCGGGGTAGATGGGGCGCAGGAGGCCCTGTTTGGCGGTGACAGGCATTGTGGCGTAAAACGGGGCCGTTTTGGGGGCTGTGGTCTTTTTGGCGTGGATGATGTCACAGTCCAAATCGCTGACAATGACAAAGTCCTCCCGCAGGCCGCTTTGGCCGGAGAGGCGCTCGCCGCATTCACAAATCCAGGCAAACCCCCGATAGATATAGGGGTGGCTGGTGTCGCCCACGCCGCCGTTGGCAACGGCAATGGCACAGCCATAAGCCCGAGAGACAACCTCCACCGCCTGCCAGGCCCGCTCGTTGTAGCCGGCATAGACCGGCTGGTAAGCGGGAACGAGAACCAGGTCGCAACCGGAGGGCAGCCGGGACATTTGGGCGGGCAGGGCAGCGGGGTCGCCGGCGTGGATGCAAAAGCGCAGGGCACCGCTGACAAAAGTGGTGTTTCGGGGCAGCCAGATGCCGGTGCCCGGTTGCTCGGGAGGGACGAAAGCGGGATCGTCGGCCAGGCAGCCCAGCAAGAGCCCCCGGTGTATAACAGCGGTGGCAGGCACCGCTTTGCCATCGACGGACAAAGGCAGACCGACGATGATATAGCAGTCAAGATTTTTGGTGTTGGCACACAGCTCCTGAAGGCAGGCGTAGACATCCTCCAGCAAAAAGGCGTTGTCCAACAGGCTGCCGCAGCTTGGCGAGCACAGGGCCAGTTGGGGAAACAGGACGATGTCGGGGGCGGACTCCCACAGCTTGTCCAGGCAGCGCTCGACGCCAGCCAAGCAAGCCCGCGGATTGCCCGGGATCACCTGGTTTACGGCGGTCGCTACGCGAATGATGGAATCCATTATCACTTTCTCCTCTCTTTCATCCTCCCTATGGGTACAAAAATGGTCAATGTTCCAAAAAGAATGACATTTGTTTGCCTATACTATACAAAAGTGGGAGGCGCATGGTATACTGGGGAACAGAATATCCTGTAATGGGAAGGGCCGCGTTCTGTTATTTGGGGGCGGCTGCCGGCCTATACGGCAGGTCATTTTCTTCCCTTATTTTCACTTTTTATCATAGCACTAAACGCAGGGGTTTACAATAAAACCACTGTGAATTTTTGCCGGAGGATCGTGTTTTCATGCCTTTGCCTTATTTCGATTGCCACTGCCATTCCAACCACTCCAGCGACGCCAAGGATCCGATGGAGATGCTGTTTCAAAGCGCCTATGACCAAGGGTTACAGGGAATTACGATCACCGACCATTATGATTACGGCTATTATCCCACCGATGAAGATTTTATCGCTTCTATGGCGGGGTCGGTGGCGGAGTATCGGCGCATTGCGGCCAGCGGCCGATTTGACGGTAAAATGAAAATCCTGCTGGGAATGGAAATGGGCGAGGCAATTCATAATATAGAGAAGGCTGAGGAAGCGCTGGCCCTGGCTGATTTTGATTTTGTGCTGGGCAGCCAGCATGCCGTGCGGGGCGAAGTGGATTTTTACTTCCGGGAATTTGAGTCGATGGATATGGTGAAAGAGTTCGACAAAATGTACCGAGAGATGATGGAGCTGATTGGGTGGGGCAAAATTGACGTGCTGTCCCATTTGAATTATCCTATCCGCTACTCGATGAACCGGTGTGGCAAAACGGTGGCGATGGAGCCTTTTAAAGAGGTTTTGGCCGAACTGTTCCACAAAGTGGTGCAGGCGGGCAAGGGCATTGAGATTAACACATCGGGCCTGCGGCAAAATGTGGGCAGCCCACTGCCGGGGCTGGAAGATTTTCAATTATCCAAGGCGTGTGGGGGGGAAATTGTCACCTTAGGCAGCGACGCCCACAATGCCGGCGATGTGGGGGCGGATTTTGAAGCGGCCGCCACCCTTTTGAAAGAGGCGGGCTTTACCCATGCCGCCTATTTCGAAAAGCACAATCCCGTTTTTTATGCTTTATAACCATGTTTTATGGCGCAAGGCGGGCTTATGTCTGCTTTGTGTTTATGATCAAAACAAGGAGTGATTATGTTGAAGCGGATACTGGAAGTGTTGGAGAAAAACGCACGGCTTTCGAGCGCGCAAATTGGAGCTATGGTGGGACTGGACGCCGCCGAGGTGGACCACTTGATTGAAGACGCCGAACGAGCCGGCATCATCCGCGGATACAAAGCCGTGATTGACTGGGACAAGACCGACCGGGAACTTTGTAGCGCCCGCATTGAAATTAAGGTCACCCCAAAAAGCGGCATAGGCTTTGAGGAGATTGCCCGCCGCATTGCCCAGTTTGAAGAAGTGGAGACTGTTTACCTGATGAGCGGCGGGTACGACCTGGCGCTGACAGTAAGCGGCCGCGGATTTAAAGATGTGGCCCTGTTTGTCGCCGAACGGCTGGCGCCGTTGGAATCGGTGGAATCGACATCGACACATTTTGTGCTGCGGAAGTATAAAGAGCGCGGTGTTATGGTGTCCGACGAGGAAGGCGACGAGCGTGAGGCGGTGACGATGTGATGGATTACAGCCGTATGATTGCCAAACGCGCCGCCGGCATCAAGCCCTCGGGCATCCGGCGGTTTTTCGACCTTGCCGGCGAAATGGACAATGTGATTTCGCTGGGCGTGGGCGAACCTGATTTTAAGACGCCTTACGCCATTCGCCAGGCGGGTATACAATCGCTGGAAAAAGGGCGCACTTTTTACACGGCCAATTCGGGCATTATGCCCCTGAAGACCGAGATCTGCCACTATCTGGCGCGGCGTTTTGGGTTGCAGTATGAGCCCAAGGAAGAAGTGCTTGTGACGGTGGGCGGCAGCGAGGCCATTGACGCGGCCATTCGGGCGCTGGTGGACGAAGGAGACGAAGTGCTGATTCCCGACCCCAGCTTTGTGTGTTACGAGCCGATCACTCAGCTGTCCGGCGGGGTGGCGGTGCGGATTCCCACCCTTGCCGAAGACCAGTTTCGCCTGAATCCCGCCGCGTTGAAAGCGGCCATTACGCCCCGGACAAAGCTGCTGATCTTCCCTTTTCCCAATAACCCCACCGGCGCCGTTATGGAAAAAAAGCACCTTTTGGAAATTGCCGAAGTGCTTACAGGTACCGACATCGTTGTATTGTCGGATGAGATTTATGCCGAGCTTACCTTTGGGCATAAGCATTGCTCGATTGCCAGCCTGCCGGGGATGCGGGAGCGGACCATTGTAGTGAATGGGTTTTCCAAAGCTTTTGCGATGACCGGCTGGCGGCTGGGTTACGCGGCGGGGCCGAAAGAGTTGATTGGCGTAATGACCAAGATTCATCAGTTTGCGATTATGTGCGCGCCAACCACCAGCCAATACGCCGCCGTAGAAGCGCTGCGCAGCTGTGACGACGAGATTGAGCGGATGGCGGTGAGCTACAACATGCGCCGGGGGCTGATGGTAGACAGCCTGAATAAAATGGGGTTGCCCTGCTTTGATCCGATGGGCGCGTTTTACGTCTTCCCTTCCATTCAGTCCACCGGGCTGAGCAGCGAGGACTTTTGCCAAAAGCTTTTGCAGTCGCAGCGGGTAGCCGTTGTGCCCGGCAGCGCCTTTGGAGAGAGCGGCGAGGGCTTTGTGCGCATTTCTTATTCCTACGCCGTGGATCACCTGGTAGAAGCGCTCAAACGCATGGAAACTTTTTTACAGGAACTGAAATAAATGGGGCTATTGGCGACACTGAATCAATAGAGATGGACTGAATACAGTAAGACGTCGAAGGAGGCAGCCGCCGGATTTGCTTTGCAAGTGCGGCCAGGGTTACATTGTATGAAGCACACAGTCATTGTACAGGCGCCCGCCAAAATCAATTTAACGCTGGATATCAAGGGCCGGCGGGACGACGGTTACCACGACATGGAAATGGTGATGCAATCCATTGATCTTTGTAATGTGGTGCATTTGCAGATGTTGTCCCACACTGCCGGTATCCGGCCGGTGCAGATTACCAGCAATGTCAATCATATTCCCTTTGACCAGCACAATTTAGCCAGCAAGGCTGTGGCGGCGTTTATGGCCTATGTGGGCCACGCCGCCTTTCCCCTTGCCGTGCACTTGCAGCGGGTGATTCCCACCGAGGCGGGGCTGGCCGGCGGCAGCGCCGACGCCGCCGCCGTGATTGTTGGGCTGAATGCTCTTTTGGGCTATGGATTGGGTCAAGAGGAGCTTTGCCGTATTGGCGTCGGCGTGGGGGCGGATGTGCCGTTTTGTATTGTGGGCGGCACCCAGCTGGCCACCGGAATCGGCGATGTGTTTACCCCTTTGCCCGGACTGCCGGACTGCCATATTGTGGTGGCGAAACCAAAAGCCGGGTCGCTGACCGAGGCCGGTTTCCGGCTTTTTGACCGGTGCGGACCCCAATGCACCGTGGATACCAAAGGCATGGTGGCGGCGCTGGAAAGCGGGGATTTGCGGCGAATTGGCGGCAAGCTGTGCAATGTGCTGGAACCGACAATACCGGTGAAAGACTGCGCTTTGCTCAAAGAGCTGATGCTGCAACGGGGCGCTGTCGGCGCGGCGATGACCGGCAGTGGTACCGCTGTCTACGGTCTTTTTGCGCAGCGGCGGGAGGCAGTATCTTGTCTGCGGCAGGCAATGGGCAAAGCCAGCGCCGCTTTTATCGCAAAGCCGCTGCCTCACGGCGCCAAAGTGATTGGTTAATGCATTTGTTTTTATATGAAACTTAAACAGGAGGAACGAACCATGCGCTCGGTTATTACAGTAATTGGAAAAGATATGGTCGGGATCTTGGCCAGGGTGGCCACCCATTGCAGCGAGGCGAACGCCAACATCACCGAGGTGAGCCAGACCGTTTTGCAGGATTTATTCTGCATGATTATGATGGTGGATATTTCGGCCCTGAACTGTGAATTTTCACAGCTTGCGGACCATATGGCCGTCCTTGGGGAAGAAATGGGTTTGTCCATTCACGTTATGCATGAGGATATTTTTAATTCTATGCACCGCATTTAAGAGAAGCCCACCCAAAAGTACTGATCGCGCTTTCCCAACGATTACGTTTGCAGGAGAATTTCCATGATTAATATATCGGATATTTTGGAAACCATACGGATGATTGAGGACGAAAGTCTGGACATCCGCACCATTACGGTGGGCATTTCCCTTTTGGATTGCGCAGACAGCGACATTCAAAAATCTTGCCGTAAAATTTATGATAAGATTGCCCGGCTGACCCATGATTTGGTGCGTACCGGCGATGAAATCGGCACTCAATATGGCATTCCCATCATCAACAAACGCATTTCTGTCACCCCCATTGCCATGCTGCTGGCGGCATCGGGCGGCGACCCGATTGCCTATGCCCGGACGCTGGAGAAAGTGTCCAAAGAGGTTGGGGTAAACTTCATTGGGGGCTATTCCGCGCTGGTGCACAAGGGATTTGCCAGCGGGGATTTGGCGCTTATCGACTCGATTCCCGAGGCGCTGGCCGAAACGACACAGGTGTGTTCCTCGGTGAATATCGGCTCCACCAAGACCGGCATTAACATGGACGCCGTCAGGCTGATGGGGCAGGTGGTGCGCCGAAGCAGTGAGCTGACTGCCGACCGGAATTGCATTGGGGCCGCCAAAATTGTGGTGTTTTGCAACGCGCCGGAGGATAACCCCTTTATGGCGGGGGCATTTCACGGCCCGGGAGAACCTGACTGTGTCATCAATGTGGGGGTTTCGGGGCCGGGTGTCGTGCGGGCGGCGCTGGAAAAATCCAGCGGGCTGAATATTACCGAGGTGGCGGAGCTGATTAAGAAAACCGCCTTTAAAATTACCCGTATGGGGCAGCTTGTGGGCAGCGAAGCGTCCCGGAGGCTGGGCATTCCTTTTGGCATTGTGGACTTATCGCTGGCGCCCACCCCCGCCGTGGGGGATTCGGTGGCCTATATTCTGGAGGCGATGGGGCTTGAGAAATGCGGTGCCCACGGCACGACGGCGGCGCTGGCAATTCTCAACGATGCCGTGAAAAAAGGTGGCGTAATGGCGTCCTCCAACGTGGGCGGCTTGTCGGGCGCGTTTATTCCGGTGACCGAGGATGCCGGGATGATTGAAGCGGCCCGGTGCGGCGCCTTGTCTATTGAAAAGCTGGAGGCGATGACAGCGGTGTGCTCGGTGGGCATGGATATGATCGTCATTCCCGGTGATACGCCGGCAGAGGTGATTTCCGCCATTATTGCAGACGAAGCCGCCATTGGCATGGTGAACCAGAAGACGACGGCGGTGCGCGTCATTCCGGCCATTGGCAAAGGAATTGGCGAGGAACTGGAGTTTGGGGGGCTTTTGGGCAGCGGGCCGGTGATGAAGCTGAACACCTATTCGCCGGCGGGCTTTATCGCCCGAGGCGGGCATATTCCGGCGCCGATACAAAGCTTGAAAAACTAGCCAGATTTTTACCCTTTTTTCGATTATTGATTACAATTTATACCGGGTAAATATTGTTTGTATTGCCAATAAATGCTATAATGCTTATTGATCTTTCAATAAGCATTATTTTTTTTGTTGGAAAGGATTATCGAAATGAAATGGACTGCAAGGCTTCGCCCTCTTTTCTCCCTGATGCTGGCTGCCGTTTTGATGATATCAATGCTGAGCGGCTGCAGCTTGCTGGAGCAACTTGGCCTGGGGTCGGGTGGCGTCACCCTGGTTGTAAGCACCGGTAAAATCACATTGTCTGTTGGTGCCAGCTCCCAAATTGAAGCGGCTGTGACACCGGCAGAAACCGCAATTACCTACTCATGTTCGGACAACAGCGTTGCTATGGTGGACAACACGGGGCTTGTGATCGGCATTGCGCCGGGGACCGTGGCTGTAACGGTGGGCGCGGGCGCCCAAAGCGCCGTGGTAGACGTCACGGTGGTTGAACCACCGGAGCCAGTAGAAGAGGTTCTGGTCATTGACGCCAAAACGTTCCACTGTGATCCGCCCTCTGTTACCATCAAGGTGGGCGAGCTTGCTTATGTCAACATCGTGAACCCGGACGGCTATTTGCCGATACCCATTTTAACCGACGGGCGGCCCTTTGGCCAAAATGTGCTGAGCGCCATGTACGCGGATATGCCGGAAAATGTAAACCCGGCGGACGGCCAAACCTATGACCTTGCTTTTAAAGGGTACGGGCCGGGCGTTGAAGTCATCACTTTCTTTTTGCTGCCTTTGCCGGAGGAGATGACCGATGAAGCTTTTGACTGGCTGACCTCTTCGCCGGACAAAGACGCCGTGCGGGATGAAGCCGGCAACATGTACACCGCTTCGGTCACCATCATGGTAACAGCAGACGACGGGAGCGCCAGTTCTTCTTCCGCCGCTTCTGCGCCGGCCACATCCCAAAAAGCCAGCACCAATGTGTCCGCTTCTTCCAGTAAGGCATCCGCCAGCAGCAGCAAAGCCAGCACGGTGAAGGCGAAATGCGTGGAAAGCTTTATTTCGGCGGCCGGTGTTTACATTACCCGCTGCACCGACGGCGAGCTAATCGGGCCTTACCGGCAATATCGCTGCCCTGTCTGCGGCTTTACGACCGACTGGGGATCGGAGGGTGAGACACCGACTTCCTCCTCCTCGCAAGCCGCCGCCAGCAGTCAAAGGGAAACTTCCCAGCCGGCAGCCCCGTCGGGCGGTGAACGGTCCGATTACGCCAATGCGGTTGTAGATCTTGTAAACGAGCAAAGGGCGAATGCTGGCGTTGGCGATTTGGCCGCCGACGGCGCATTAATGGACGCCGCGATGATTCGGGCGCAAGAGCTGGTTACCCTTTTCAGCCACACCCGCCCCGACGGATCGAGAGGGCTGGACATCATCACCGGCTATGGCACAAGGGGTGAAAATATTGCCTACGGACAAGCTTCGCCGGCGGCTGTTATGAATTCCTGGATGAATTCATCGGGCCACAAAGCCAATATTCTGAAGGACAAATATACGGCTATTGGTGTGGGGTGTTACCAGTCCGGTGGCAGGCTGTATTGGGTACAGCTGTTCGGGGGATAGCACCAGTAAAATTTGCATCGCGTGAAAAAAAGGCGCTTATGGTAAAAATCATAAGCGCCTTTTTTTGATGTCTAAAGTTGATTGAAAAGATATTTTTGCGTTTTTATTGTCAGATTTTGAACTCTTGCAAAGATGCCATTATCCATATCTCTTTATTTCGGCATATACCAAAAAGAATTAAATTGATATAGGTATGTTCTGGCCCCTTTCGGCATTTGAGTCAGCGCGTGAAACACGTTATAATAATCCCCTGCGCCCATAGAGATAGAGAACGCGCCAAAAGTGCCCAAAATAGTAAGAGACGGCAAGATCAATGCAGCCATATATGGCAAAAAGCCAAATAAAATATTGGGCAGCAGGGACAGGAAAATAAATCTGTTCTTGCTCATTGTTTCCGGACCAACCACAAATAACATTCCATATTTTAAATTTGTGTACATATAAACATCTTCTTTAAAACAGATGGCGTGGAGAAACTCGTGGGGGAGCAAACACAACAACGATAAAATAGCTCCCCAGAAGCTATTTTGAAAAATGCCGCTGCCGCAGCGCAAATAAAGAAGACCCATGGTAAGCACCAGCAAGACAATTCCCAAACCATTGGCTATCAGACTCATGCTTTTTGCATCTTTGGCTTCCCTAAAGGCAACTGCTTCAGGTTGATGGGGTTTACAAGGAAGGGATTGTGGGTTTAAATCATATTTACCCATGTAGTGTAATTTCATAGCATATTTGCCTTTCTATGTGTCCCTCATACTTACTGTACCATATCAAATAAAAAAAGTCGATTGTTAGACAATCGACTTCTTTTGACAAATGGCAGGGGCAGAAGGATTTGAACCCTCGGCACGCGGTTTTGGAGACCGCTGCTCTACCAGCTGAGCTATACCCCTATGGCAGCTGTGCCGCGAATTTGTGCGGTTTTCACCTTTGCAGCCAGCTTGAATAGTATACCGCACTTGGGCAAAAGTTGTCAAGTACGCAGGGGGAGAAATCGGGTGATTTTGCAGGCTTAAATGATACTTTTCTTCTTGACCACCCGGACGATGACAAAGACGCCGATGGCCGCGCCCACCACCCAGCGCAGCAGCCAGCTATCAAAGGCAATATAGTAAAAAAGCGTGGCCGCCGTGACAATGGCTATCCCGGGCAAAAAGATTTTATAGGGGATCTCGAAACCTTTGAGGATGTGGCGGGCGATGTAATCGTGAAAAAGATAGAGCGCCAAATAGGAGATGGCTGTGGCAATGGCCGCGCCTATGCCGCCCCACAGGGGGATCATCCAGAAATTGAGGGCGATGTTGACAAGGGCCGCACTGACGGTGCCTGTGGCAACCCAAACTGTCTTTTTATGATAAAACTCGTAGTTGGTGGGAAAGCTGTACTGCTGGATAAAGAACATGCCCAGGGCGATGACGGGAATGATTTCAAATTTTTGCCAATAGGTAGGCGCCGCGATGAATCGGATAACCTCTGGGCAAACCAAGATGAACCCGGCGCAGCCGCAGGCAAAGAGCGTATTTAAACTGCGCACTTTGACCCGAATTTGGGAAAAATCGTTTTTCTTCAAATAGTCAAAATAAAACGGTATCCAGGCGGAGTTCAGCGCCGCCCAAATGGTGGTCAACAGCGCCACAATATTGTAGAGAAAAGAGTAAAGGCCTGTTTCCTCTTCGCCGACCATGTAGCGTATCATCAACCGGTCGCTTTGGCTTAAAACCAATGTCGCCATCCCATGGAAAATAAGGGGGAGAGTGAGGGGCAAGCAATACTTCCAAAAATCGGGATTGTAGAGGGTACGCCCTTTGAACATGATATAGAGGAAGATGCCTAATCCCAACAGAATGGCGGGAATGGCGCCGCCATAGAGGTAGCCAGTAGACGGCGGGAACAAGCTGCTTTTCGCCAGCAGGATGGACAAGGTGACAGAAGCAATGGAAAAACAAAGGCTTAGAAGCAGATTTTTATCCGCTTTTTTCTCCGAGGAAAATTTGCTTGTCATAAACGTGATGCAAAAGGTGAAGAAGCATTGGGGCACCAGAATGATGCCAAAACCCCGGGGCAGATGAAGAAGCGATTCCAGCCCAGCCCCGAAGAGGCAAAAGGGAATGAAACATACAATCGCACTTAAAAAAGCCGCAAACAGTATACTGGAGCGATAGCGATCCAACACGTTTGCTTCCAAATCTATTTGCGCATTATTCAAGGAACCATGTACTTGCAGGCCGACAAACAACCCCAGGAAAGCGACCCATGTCACATAGGTGCTTGTAATGCCATAATCGAATGGTGTAAGAATACGGGTTATGATGGGCACTGTGATCAGGCTGATGCTGCGCTGTAGAATGATTCCCAGAGAATTAATGCTTATGTTTTTGGTCATGCTGGGTGTCGCGCGTTGTTTTGGCTCCATTGACAACATCCAATCGATTGGTTTTGCGCACCAATATGATTTGCCTGTGCGCATGGCTGTATTTCACTGTGATTGTAACATAGAATGACAATGAAAGTCTATTCATTTGCAGCCATGCCGGTAATGCAAAAAGTTCCGATCCAAGTGATACCACTGTGGTCGGAACTTGATTTTCTATTTAGCCATCCTGCGATTGCTCACCCTGGAATTTGCGTATCCTGCCAAAAAATTGGTGGGCCTTCAGGGACTCGAACCCCGGACCAACCGGTTATGAGCCGGTTGCTCTAACCAACTGAGCTAAAGGCCCGTAAGAAAAAGTACCGCAGTACCGCCGCAAAGCGATACTGCGGCTTTGGCATGGCTCCCCAAGTTGGACTCGAACCAACGACCCTGCGGTTAACAGCCGCATGCTCTACCAACTGAGCTATTGAGGAAAATTTGAGCCGGCGCCGACCTATCTTCCCAGGCGGTCACCCGCCAAGTATTGTGGGCACGGATG
>JAVBNO010000003.1:0-44264 GCA_031551485.1 Oscillospiraceae bacterium | reverse complement strand
CCTACGGCTGTTTTCAAAATCATCATATCGTCGCAAAGCGTCTCATAGTCCACCGGATTGGGCAAAAATCCCAGCTCCAGCATCACCGCCGGCGCATAGGTAATACGAGTGACATAATAGTAGTCTTGGAAGGGCGAAAAGGTTCGCCGCAAAAGTTTACTGCCCAATTGCTCCATCAGCTGGTTGGCAAAAGGCGCGGACATATCTTCCCGGTAATACACTTGGGTGCCGGTCATCTCGCCGCCATCATTTTGCACCGGCCCGCTGTTGTGGTGAATGGAAATAAAGAAATCCGGCTTCATCGTCTGGGGCATAGCCGACCGTTCTTGCAGTGTCACCTTGTTTTCGCTGTCGGCCATTGCCTCGGCGCTTACCGTCATCTCCACCGTCGCGCCCAGCTGTTCCAGCCAGCTTTTCACAGCGCCGGCCACCCCATAGTTAATCTGAGCCTCGGTGGGGCCAATGCCCCCGGCTGCGCCCAGAGCGCCCGAGTCGCTGCCGCCGTGGCCGGGATCCAGCATAATGCGTATTCCCTCCAGCGGCCTTTGCGGATTAGGGGATAGTTTCGGTGGCTTGCGGCAATAAATGATGGTGTTGTTGCCGCTGTATTCAATGCTGTAACCCCACAGCCGGTTATTCTCTGTAAGGCCGATGGAAAGGGTGGCGTAACCGTCTTCTTCCTGTGCCGTCACACCGGAAATATAAGAAGAGTTGAGGATGGTCAGATCGGCGCTTTCGGCCAATGTGGTGTTGCTAAGCCGGACGTTCAGTCCCTTTTCATTCATGACCACACCGAAAGCGGGGGTATTGGTGCCCACAAGGGTAAAAACCTCCGCCTGCTCCGACGTGTCCCAAATAATCTGGGTCACCATGTTGTGCAGATCCACTTGCCCTTCCATAATTTTAACGTCGGCGCGTTTCACAAAGGTGCCGTCCGGCAATTCAAACCGGGTGGAGGTCTTGTCAACAATATAGTCCCGGGCCCCTTGTTTGATATTGGACAAAAAGATGTCCTCTTCTTGGTTGTCGGGGAATACGCCGGTAAACCAGGCGGTCACCTCAACGGCAAACCGGGCGCCCTGCCCCGCGTAAAAAACCGACCCGGCAGATTTAAAATTCGTGTTGACGCCGCCGTAGCTTAAAGTATATTGCACATTTCCAACTTTGGTGACAAACCCGGCGGGGAAGTTGCCGCTTAATGAAATGCTGCCCTCAAAAGTGGCGGGCAATCCGGCCGCTACTTGGGACGTTTGCTTCAGCCCGACTTTCTGTCCGTTGATCTCCGCCGTGATGGTGGCGCCCGACGGCGCCGTACAGCGGATTCGCAAATGATCCCCGAACCACACCGGCTCATCGGTGGTGGGGAAAATTGTGTCGGCCAAAATGGTGTCAATGGGCGACGGTGTCGTACGGGGTATCGTCCGTGTAATGACCGCTGTCTGCACATTTTCTCCCTGGCGCAAGGTAAAGGTGTTGGCCCCTTCTGCCAGCTTCACAAGCGTGCCAAAGACGCCGTCCTTGGTCAGCCGTTCTACCTCTTTATCGTTCAGCGTAAGGGGCAGTTTCGGGTCCGATGTGCCGGAAATAAAATAAGTGCTGCCGCTGGTGTTCCAACTCCATCCTGTCTCGTTGCGGCTGCCGCCGTCGGGCATCTGCAGTTTAAGCTGTTGGGGAATCAATGCCTCCAAATGGGGCAACGCCACCAAATGGGGTGCCTCCGGTTGGGGCACAAGCCCCGGCAGAACGCTGGTGTGAATGCCGCTGCGCAAAAGATCGCCATAGCTGTCCAGCACCATGCCGTTTACATCGGTGCGCAGGCTGTTCACATACAGCTGGTACACCAGCTCGTCCTGGTCTAAAAAGTGAAAAGGCCCCGTGCCCCCTGTATTGTTCATATTCTCATCAATGCGCCAGGCCTCATTACAGGTCACATACTTTTGCCGCACGCTTTCGCCCGCTGCCTTGGCCCATACATCCAGCACATCGGCGTAATCCTGCTCTTCCCAGCCCACCATGGTGTTCATCCGGGGAACCACCAACTGTATGGTATCACCTTCGGCCATTGCCGCCAAATCCGCCGGGCCAATGGGCAAGTCCGCTCCCAGCGTTTCGGGTATCACGCCAATCACAACGCCGAGCTGCCCGTCCTCCCGAACAACCGCAATCCGCTGGTGCACGGCGGCCAAAAGATTTTCAGCAGCGGTGGCGTCCGCCCCTTTCACAGGCGCGTCCAAACCTTCAATGACCACACCGGCAATGGGATACTTCTCCATCAACTCACCGCAGGAGTTGGCGACCAGCTCCGCCGTAAGGGGTGAAGCCGGATCAAAATACAGCTGTCCGCCCACCTCAATCACCGACGGTGCGTTGTCAATATTGGCAAGGGCAAAAGAAACATCTCCCGAATCCATAACAAAATAGCTGTTTACAACAGCCCAAAGCTCCAACTCGTTTTGGCTGGCAGCCTCGGCGAAGTATTTAAGAGGGTCAAATTTGGCATAATCGCCCCGGGCTGTCACCACCACTTCGCTGGTGGGGAAGTATTGAGAACGATAAATGACGCTGCCGTCCGGTCGCACCTCCAAAAACAATGTATTATAACCGCCATTTTTGGCAAAGGCGACAATTTGGTCAATTTCTGCCCGCAGGTCTTTGGCCTCCAGTCCGGGTGCCGAGGGGAAATCCTCGTTTTCCCGGGTGTTAATCAAAAAGCCCCGGTAATTTTCTCAATGATAAAAGGGCTGACCACTGCTGAAAAACGAAGGCAACCCCGTTTCAAAATGCAGTACCTGGCCAAGCCCCCAAAAAGTGCCGATTCCCGCCAAGACGAAAACCAGCGCCAATGCAATTCCTTTGACTATCCTGGACATGAAGTACCTCCCCGGTGCGTTCTTTGCCTTGCTGTCAGTACAGTTTAAACTCCGATATGTCATAATCCGGCAGGGTGAGATGTCTTGTCGGCATACGCTTCAGCGGTGCATATCGGTATTTACGGCAGCTGAAAAAAGGGGCCACAACCCCTTTCTGCTCGCACAGAATCATCCGCTTGTCCGCGGTCGGCTCGCCGAACTCGCAATATTGACAAGCCGGTTCAATCTTTTTACCAAACAGTATGATTTTTGCCATACCCGCTCCACCCCGCCCAAAGGCCCATGCCAGTATCTTGGGTAGGTTCATCATAATAGTGAATAGAAAAAGTAAGATTACTGCTTGTATTATAACAATCATCACAAAAAAAATCTACGGCTTTTTTGGAATTATTAGGCATTTCATGACGGCAAACATCAAAAGAGTGCTTAGTCCCAAAAAACAAAGGGTTAATGCCACGGTTTTGCTGTCCGGCGCCAGAATGAAAAATGGTGGCTGCACAGGCACAAAGGCGGCCACCGCTTGGGGAAATAAACGAAACAGTATGCTGCAAATGCCGGCGCTCAACCCCCCGTGCACAAACCGGGACAAAATGAATGCCCGAAAAGGCACACCCTGTCCCGCCAGTGTCGCCATCACCTGGCCAATGACCGAACAACCGGCAAAGCCCAGCAAAAACGGCAACACCCAGTATGATGTTCCCAGTCCCCCCGCTGCCACACACCCCGACACAACTTCCAGTCCGCCTCGCAAAAGTGTCCCTGCCGTATTGCTCAAAACGGCAAAGGCGCCAACCGCTTCCAATAGAGCGCCAAGCCCAGAAAACAGCACCACAAAAGCGCATATTGCCAAAATCCCTCCGTTGGCCGCCAGCACGGCGTCCACAAAGGCGACACCGGCAGAGGAGTAGGGAAGGGGCTTTGCCGTGGGTTGGTTGTCGCCTGCATTTCGGCTATCCACCAGGGAGAAAATCCACCCTGTTAATAGCGAAGCCAGCGTAACCCCCAATAATAAAAGACCGCCTGCCTTGGCGCTCCCCAAAATGGAAATACCCACTGCCGTTACCACAAACGTCGGCCCGGGATTGACACAAAATGTCAGCATTCGTCCGGCAGTCTCTGTGTCCACCCGCCGCTGCCGTAAAAGCTCTTTTATCATTGAGGCACCCATAGGGTACCCTCCGATAAAACTCATCAGCGCCGCACCGCACAATACTTTTGGCAGACGAAACAGGCGCCCCAACACCGGGGCAAAGACTTTGGCCAGCAAATCCCCGGCGGAACTGCGTACAATAAACCCTGCCAGCACCATAAACGGAAACAGCGACGGAATGACAACGCTGTAGCAAATGTCCAGTCCCTGCCGTACCCCCGCACCCAATGCCTGCGGTGTCGTCAAAATGACAACACCCGCCACCACCGCCGCCAGCGTCAGCAAAATCTGTATACACAGCCCCCAAACCGAATGATGACTAAATGGTATTCTCCATCTTTTGGCTGCCTCTTCCATGATCATCACCTCAAAAAACATCATATGCGTGAACAGCCGATAACTTGTCTCTTGACCGCAAAAGAAAAAGGCCGAAAGAATGGACCTTCTTTTGTGCGCATATGATGATAAAGAATTTCCTTTTTACTCATTCACAAAGGAGATGACGCCATGAAAGGGCCCCGCCGCCGCAAAAGCAGGGTGGCCGAAACCCCTGTGCCAACCGCCGTTCCCCCAAAAAAGAATGCCCTCCAAAAGGCCATTGCGGAACAAAAAGTCACATTCCTCCCTTCCTGCCGCCTCGAAATGGTGGAAAACCGTGAAGCCACCCTGGAAGGTTGCCGCGGCGTACTGGAATATGACGAAAACTGCATTAAATTAAGCTGCGATAAAATGACAATTCGCTTCATTGGACGGGAGCTCTATATCCGTTGTCTCACCGCCGATACAGCCCAGGTCGAAGGTGTCATCGTCTCGGTGGATTTTGGCATGTAATCACAATCAACATGGGGAGAAATAGCAATGTTTATGACAAGGCTGTTGCGCTATCTGCGCGGCACAGTAAAAATCCGGGTGACCGGCGGTTTTGTAGAGCGTTTCATCAACCTTTGCGCCCACAACGGCATCCCGTTGTGGAAGGCCCACCGCACGGGCGGCGTCTATACCGCCGTCACGCTGGCCGGCAAATATAAAGCCATGCGCCCACTGGCCAAAACCGCCGGTGTCAAGTTGCGTCTGGCAGGCAAGTACGGCCTACCGTTTATACGCATCCGCTACCGCCGCCGCTGGGGCCTCCTTGTCGGCCTTGTCGCGATTGTTGTAATGCTGCTGTTTATGAGCGCTTTCATCTGGAGCATACGCATTGAACCTACCCAAACGGTGGAAGAATATGTGCTGCGGGAGAATCTTGCTCAGCTGGGTGTGCGGGTGGGGGCACTGCGCCGTGACCTGGACGCCAGGGATATCGAACGCCAAATGTTGCTGCGTGTCCCCGAATTATCCTGGATTGCCCTCAACATTACCGGTAGCGGGGTTACTGTGGAGCTCACTGAGCGCACCGCCCCCCCCGACGCTGTCGATGTCACCATCCCCCACAATGTCATCGCCACCGCCTCCGGTCAAATTAAAGCGATGGAGGTCTATGAAGGCCAAGCCCTTGTCAAAGTGGGAGATGCCGTCGCCGCAGGAGATATTCTGGTCAGCGGCCTGGTGGAAAGCACCGGCGCTCTGGGCGGTCCTGTCACTACCGTTCGCATGGCGCATGCCCGGGCGCGGGTCGTAGCGGAAATTGCGGAAACGGTGGAAATTGTCGTTCCGCTCCAAACCACCGAACTCCAGCCGGCCCCCAACGCCGCGGTCATTCGGCACCAAAGCCTCAATCTGGGCCTTGTCGTCATCCCTCTTTCCGTCGGCGCCCCGCCAAAAGAACCATATAAACGGGAACAAGCCGAAACACCTTTGCGCCTTTTGGGCCAATCACTGCCTTTTTCTCTACGTCAAACCATCTATCTCCCCTTGCGGGAAGTCTCCGTCACCCGCACCCCGGAGGAAGCGCTGGCCAAAGCCCAGGACGACATGATTGTGGAGGAAAAGCTTCGCTACAGCGACTGCGAAATTTTACAGCGCACAGCCGACACATTTGACACAGCGGAAAGCCTTACGGTTTTCTACCACTATATCTACCAAAAAGACATTGCCAGCGAAGTCGAAATATTTACAAATTGAAGATGTTTTTATAGCGCATATATGCTATAATACCTCCGAACAATGTAAAATAGAGGAAGTCTATCATGATTGAACAAATCGTCAACATCGACCGGATGGAACACGCCCTCCAGCTTTTTGGCAGCTATGACGAAAACATCCGCATCATCGAGCAAAAATACCAAGTCTCCATCGTTTGCCGCGGCACCGAAATTAAAGTGGCTGGCGAACCAGAGCAGGTGCTGCTGGCAGCCAAAACCATCCAGGGCCTGTTGGAGATGATCAACAAAGGCGAGCAGCTCACCGACCAAAACGTCCGCTATATGATGTCGTTGGTGGAAGAGGGCAAAGAGCAGGAAATCGGCGCCATTGCTACCGATGTCGTCTGCATTACCGCCAAAGGCCGCCCTTTAAAAGCCAAAACCATTGGCCAAAAAAAATACTTGGAAGCCATTCGCCAAAATACAATCACGCTTTCTGTGGGCCCGGCCGGCACCGGCAAAACATACCTTGCCGTGGCCATGGCAGTCAAAGCTTTTCGCGCCCACGAGGTCAACCGTATCATTTTGACCCGTCCGGCGGTGGAAGCGGGGGAGAAGCTGGGCTTTTTGCCCGGTGACCTGCAAAACAAAGTCGACCCCTACCTCCGCCCCCTTTACGATGCGCTTTTTGATATGCTGGGCGCCGAAAACTTCGCCCGCTATGTGGAAAAAGGCAATATTGAGGTGGCGCCGTTGGCCTATATGCGTGGCCGCACGCTGGATGATTCCTTTGTCATTCTGGATGAGGCCCAAAACACCACCCCCGAGCAAATGAAAATGTTTCTGACCCGGTTGGGCTTTGGTTCCCGGGCGGTCATCACGGGCGACATCACTCAAATTGACCTGCCCGACCGCCGCTCCGGCCTGCTGGAGGCCGTTAAAGTGCTAAAGAACATACAGGATATAGCCATTGTGAACTTGACAGAGAAAGATGTTGTACGCCACCGTTTGGTGCAGGAGATCATCAAGGCGTACGACAAGTACTACGAGGAGGGTAAAAAACGCAGGTAGTATGAATGGAGTAAAGGTATATATTGCCAACCGGCAAAATGTCGTCAAGGTGCCCACGGGTATCCGACTTCTTGTCCGCCGTTGTTGTACGGCGGTGTTAACCCATGAAAAATTTGAAAACGCGGCGGAGGTCAATGTCAATTTCATTGACAATGCGCAAATCCGCCAACTGAATGCCGAGCATCGGAACAATGATAATGTTACCGACGTCCTTTCTTTTCCCTTGGGGGAAAACGGTCAATATGATATAAACCGGGACACCGGTGCCGCCATGCTGGGCGATGTGGTCATCTCTCTGGAGCGGGCCATGGAGCAGGCGAAGATGTACGGCCACACCCTCCAGCGCGAGGTGGGCTTTTTAACCATCCACTCCATGTTCCATCTGTTGGGCTATGACCACGAAAAAGGAACGCTGGAAGCCGCCAAAATGCGCGAGCAGGAAGAAATGGTGCTCTCGAGCCTTGGGCTCGACCGCACTGCAAGTTGGGAATAGCCATATGCAAAAGCAAATACGAAATTTGATGGAAAGCTTTCGCTGCGCCATCCGGGGATTGCTGTACTGCATTGCCGGAGAGCGTAATTTGCGCATCCATCTGGTTGTGGCATGCTACATGGCTTTTTTTGCCACCTTCTACGATTTCGGCGCGGTGCAGTATGCTGTCCTGTTGGTGGCAATCGCCTTGGTCATTGCCGCCGAAATGCTCAATACCGCCATCGAAGCGCTCACCGATCGCTTCACCCCTTCCTTTGACCATACCGCCCGCATCGCCAAAGATGTGGCCGCCGGCGCGGTGCTCATCTGTGCCATTTTCAGCGTCTTCGTGGGCTTTTTGCTGTTCTGGGATATTCCGGTCATCCTGCACATTTGGGCAACCATTACAGCCAGCATCTGGTCAGTTGCCCTCCATCTTTTGTGTCTGGGTATCGCCCTCTGGTTTATTTTTTACAACCACCCCTCTTTAATGGGGAAATCTAAATAATCCGTAGCAATATGGATAAAACTTGCGTATGTTAAAAGGAGAAACCCCTTTGCCAAATCAACAAACTCCCCCCGAAACCCGCACCGCCTTTGTGGCTATTACCGGAAAACCCAACGTGGGCAAATCTTCGCTTCTCAACCGCCTGCTGGGCGAAAAGGTGGCCATTGTCAGTCCCCGCCCCCAAACCACCCGCAACCGCATCACCGGTGTCCTCACCCAAGGCGAAACCCAGATAGTCTTTATTGACACCCCCGGCCTTCACAAACCCAAAACCCGCCTGGGCGAGTTTATGGTGACACAGGTGAATACATCGGTGGCCGATGTGGACCTGGCGCTGCTGGTGGTGGAGCCAGAGGGCGAAATCACAAAAGCCGAGGCCGCTTTGGCGGAAAGCTTTTCTGTGCAAAAGCGCCCCGCCGTGGCCGTCATCAATAAAATTGACACTCTCCCGCGCAAAGAGCTGCTCATCCCCCGAATGGAGGCCCTTTCCCATCTCTACGCCTTCGACGAGGTGATCCCCATCAGTGCCCTGACCGGCGAGGGTGTGGATACTCTACTGGGCTGCATTATTGGCAAAGCAAAACCCGGCCCCCACTTTTTCCCCGATGACGCCCTTACCGACCAGCCCGAGCGTGTCATTGCCGCCGAAATTATCCGGGAAAAACTGCTCTTCCATCTGTTCGAGGAAATTCCCCACGGCACGGCAGTTGAAATCGAGTCGATGAAAGAGCGCAAAACCGGAGATATCATTGACATCACCGCCACCATCTTTTGCGAAAAAGCGGGACATAAAGGCATGATCATCGGCAAAAACGGCCAAATGCTCAAAACAATTGCCACCGCTGCCCGCCAGGATCTCGAGCGTTTTTTGGATACGAAAGTCAATTTGCAATGCTGGGTCAAAGTCAGCGATGACTGGCGCAATAAAGACCGGGCGCTCAAAAATTTTGGTTACCAATGACAGGCTAAAATAACGGTGAACCGCAAAAAACAATCTGTCAAGACAAAAAGGCTGGAAATTCGCGTAAACATTTCCGCTTATAAAAAATATCTCCCGGCAAAGAATGTAAAGTACCTAGGGTTGAATCTTTTTACTTTGTCCGGAGGTGTGATGAATGAACGAAAGGCAAATCGCAAAAAACTGGGAGAAATTTTGTATTACCGGTTCAGTGCAGGATTATCTTGCTTATCGCCAATCGCTTTCAGGCTGGTATAACGAAATGCCCTTTGCAACAGAGGCAGAGACCACCTATGCAGATCACAACCGATGGAATTATTATCAAAGAGAAGAATATCGATGAAGATGACCGCCTCTTGTGGATACTCACCAAAGACAAGGGGGTTATTACAGCATACGCCAAAGGCGCAAAACGAATGAAAAGCTCGATGGCATCGTCCACCGAGTTTTTGTCTTATTCCCGTTTTGTTATTTTCCAAAATCGGGACAGGCACTGGGTAGACAAAGCCGACGGCAATCATATATTTTTCGGTATCCGGGGCAGCATTGAAAAATTGGCGTTGGCTTCCTACATAGCACAACTCACGGCCGAACTCATCCCCGAGGGCGAATGTGGGGAAGACTACCTTCGACTGATCCTCAATACCTTGCATATGCTGGATAAAGATTTACGCCCCCTCTCGCTGCTCAAGCCGCTGTTTGAGATGAGGCTTCTTTCCATGTCCGGCTATATGCCCAATCTGGTGGCCTGCCGCGGCTGCCACTGTTTTACCCATGATGCCATGCACTTCTCCCCCCAAAGCGGCGAGCTTTCCTGTCCCGACTGTCTACAGGAAACCCCCATGTCCGACGGCACCCCCGTCGACCCCGGCCTGCTGGCCGCCATGCGCCATATCATTTACACTGATTTCGAAAAGCTCTATAATTTCACCCTTCCGCCTGAAAGTCTGCGGCAATTGGAGCGTGTCTCCGCTGCCTACCTCAAAACCCGGCTGGAAAAATCCCTCACCGCCCTTGATTTCTACGAAAACCTGATGCTATAACATTTCACACCACTACAACACCGGAGGACCGCCATGCCAAACGAAAACGATACCATACAAAACACCCGCCACATACGGGCGCTGGAGCTTCCCAAAGTGCTGGAGATGGCCGCAAAAGAGGCCGGCAATCCCGACAGCGCCGATGTGTTGCGTGCTCTTTTGCCTTCAGGGGATTATAAGGAGGTCACACGCCTGATCGCCCAGACGGCCGACGCCAACAGCCTTTCGGTGCGTTTTGGTTACCCCAGCATTGGCGGCATGAAAAACTGCACCGAGGCGCTGCAAAAAGCCCGTGTGGGCGCCCGCCTCTCCATGCAGGAGCTTTTGGACATCGCCCATGTGCTGGCAGGTATCCGCCGGCTCATCCAGTGGAAAAAGCAGTCGGATGACCAGCGTACCGCTCTCGACCACGCTTTCGAGGGGTTGCTCCCCAATAAGGCGGTGGAAGAACGCATTACCGACGCTATTCTTTCCGAAGATGAAATGGCCGACACCGCCAGCCCCGAGCTGAACGACTTGCGCCGCAAAATCCGCCGCGCCGGTCTCCAAATCCGCGAACAGCTGGATAAGATCATTCGCTCCCAATCCCACGCAAAGCATTTGCAGGAGCAAATTATCACCACCCGGGATGGTCGCTTTGTGGTGCCTGTCAAAGCCGAATTTCGGGGCGAGATCAAAGGCCTTGTCCACGATACATCCTCCAGTGGCGCCACGCTGTTCATTGAGCCCATGTCTGTCGTCGAAGGCAATAACGAAATCCGCCTGCTGCAAAATAAAGAGCAGCAGGAAATGGACCGCATTCTCGCCGAATTGTCTGCCCTGGTGGGGGATGTGGCCGATGCCACTATTGATAGTTATAATCTGGCCATATGGCTGGATGTTATATTTGCAAAATCCCGATTGGCCGACCGCCTCAAATGCTCGGTCCCCATCATTACCAATGACCGCAGCATTGCGCTGAAACGCGCCCGCCACCCCCTTATCGACCCGGCCAAAATTGTGCCGGTGGACATGTCCTTGGGCAAAGAGTTTGATACCCTTGTCATCACCGGGCCCAACACCGGCGGCAAAACAGTCGCCCTTAAAACCCTGGGGCTTATGACATTAATGGCGGCCTGCGGTTTTTTGCTGCCTGCGGCAGACGGCAGCTCTGTGTCTGTCTTTGATAATGTCCTGTGCGACATTGGCGATGAACAAAGCATCGAACAAAGCCTCTCCACCTTTTCCGGCCATGTCACCAACATTATCGGCATCACCCATCTGGCGGGGGAAGGCAGCCTTATTCTTTTGGATGAACTGGGCGCAGGTACCGACCCCGTGGAAGGTGCGGCGCTGGCCGTTGCCCTCATCGAACATTTCCGCGCCCGGGGCGCTCGCATTGCCGCCACCACCCACTATGCCGAAATCAAGGTCTACGCCCTCCAAACCCCCGGTGTTGTCAACGGCAGCTGCGAATTTAATATTGAGACACTGTCACCTACCTACCGTCTCCTCATCGGCGTGCCGGGCCGCTCCAACGCTTTTGCTATCAGCGAGCGCCTTGGCCTCGACAAAACTGTAATCGAGCGGGCCAAAGAGCTTGTCTCTTCCGAAAACGCCCGGTTCGAAGACGTGGTCACCAATTTGGAAGCCTCCCGCCAACAGTTGGAAAACGAAAGGGAAGAGGCCCGCCGCATCCGTCACGAAAGCGAAACTTTATTGCAAAAAGCCAAAGAAGAGGCAGCGCGGCTGGATGAACTGCGGGAAAAAGAGCTGCAAAAAGCCCGCCAGCAGGCCCAAAGCATTGTCCTTGCCACAAAAGCCCAAAGCGACCGCCTCCTCAATGAATTGGAAGACATCAAAAAAAGTAAGGACAAAGAGGACTTTGCTGCCCGCACCGCTGCCGCCGCCAAAGGCTACAAAAGTCGGTTCAATCAAATGCACGAAACAGCCGATCCTCTTGTGGAAAAAGATACCGGCCCCTATGAATTGCCCCGACCCATCCGCTCGGGTGACCAGGTGCTGCTTGTGGATTTAAATACGGAAGGCACTGTCATTTCCGGCCCCGACAATTCCGGCCAATATTTGGTCCAGGCTGGTATTCTCAAAACAAAAGTGGCCGAGGGGGCCCTGCGCCTGATCGAAAAACAAGCCCGACAAAACCGGGTGACAATAGGTGGAAAACGGCACATCACTTCCCAATCCGCCAAAAACGCCACAAGCGAGCTGGATTTGCGGGGGATGCTGGCGGATGAAGCTGTAATCGCCCTCGACCGTTTTATTGACACGGCGTTGCTATCCGGGCTGGGAAGTGCTATGATCATTCATGGAAAGGGAACGGGTGCTCTGCGCACAGCCGTGCAAAAGCGTCTGCGTGAACACCGCAATGTTAAAAGCTTTCGCGCCGGCAACTATGGCGAAGGCGACATGGGTGTCACCGTTGTGGAATTTAAATAGGAAAGTAGGAACAAAATGGATCGCAAATTGGAGGCGGTTGTATCCGACCTTGACGGTACTTTTTTCGGACTCAATACGGAACGCATCAGTCTCAAGGACCGGGAAACGGTCGCAAAACTCAAAGCAAAGGGAATCCCGGTCTTCATCGTAACCGGCCGTCACTATGAATTTTGCATCCAACATGTCTGGGACCTTGGCTTCGATTACCCCGCGGTTTGCGCTAACGGCGGCCAAGTTTATGATTATAACGAGAAACGTACCCTCAGCGCCCATCTCATTCCGGCCCATATTGCCCGCCAAATGGAAGACTATCTCTTTGCCAATCATATCAACTTCATCGTCTATACAACGAAGGGCGCTTTTTTCAATGGAGGTAACCCCCGGGCGGAATATTGGAAAAAGGTCATGGGTGAGTTTGACGAACAATTTCGGGTGCCCATCCAATACATAGACGCCTCTTTCCCTGTACAGGAGTATGAAGTGTTCAAAATTCTGCTGTCTCAGTCCACCCCAGAAATCGAGCGGAAGATTAACGAATTATTCAATCAGGGTGGTGACCTGCAGACAGTATGGTCCGGCAAAGCCCTTATGGACATTAACGGCAAAGGTGCCACAAAAGGCGAAGGTGTCCGCTTCCTGTCCCAAAAGTATGGTTTCAAGCTGGAAAATACACTGGCCATGGGCGACAACTTTAATGATATCACCATGTTGGAGATATGTGGCATTCCGGTGGCCCCACTTGGCGCCGAAGACGGGGTAAAAGCAAAAGCCTGCATGATTACAACCGACTGCGAACATTCACCGCTTACCCATGCGATTACCACCCTTTTTCCCGACTTGCTGTGACATTAAAACCAAAATGCAAGGCTGTCTAACCTTACATTGTTAGACAGCCTCCTTTTGCGCCCAAATATTACAAGAAAAGACAATTTGAATTGACCTTTTACATACTTTTCCGTATAATTAAAAAAAATTCATTTTCCCGGTTACGTTTCTCTTTTTCATTCGTCTTTATTATAACCGGGTCAGATTAAGTGGGGTAAATGACTTGGAAAACAACAGAATGACCGAAAAGCTAATCCAGCGTGTTCAAAAGGGCGACCAAGATGCATTCGCACAATTGTATGATCTCCATTTTAAGCCGGTATATTATTATCTTCTTAAGATGACAGGCAATGCTGAAGATGCTGCGGATGTTGCGCAGGATACATTTGTGACTGTTTACGAAACCATCGGCAACGTAAGCGAACCGGCCGCCTTTGTCAAATGGCTGCATCGCATTGCCCACAATAAATGTGTGGATATGCTGCGTCGCCACAGCAAATGGGACACTAATGCAGAACTAGAGGATTTCAGCGATATTCTTCTTGAAGAGAACGAGGAATTTTTGCCCGAGCATTGTCTCGAGACAAGAGAAAGACGCGCACTGGTCAGTCAATTTGTTGACGATCTCCCCGAACCCCAAAAGTCGGCAATATTGTTATTTTATTACCAAAACTTCACAACGGGGCAAATTGCTGACATCACTGACAGCAATGAGGGGTCAGTACGTAAGCGTCTTTATGATGCCCGCCAAAAGCTGAAACTTTGGCTTTCGCAGGCATCAGGAGAGGACAACTACGGTGTTATGGCCATACCGATCTTAACAAGGATCTTTCTTGAAGAGGCCGATATTTCAGCCACAGCAGCTATACAGCAAAGTATTTTGGCTGAAATCGGCAACAAACTGGGGCTTTCGTTGCAAAGCCCCAGTGGGGCGGATGCAAGCGCTGCAAGCCAAACAGGTGCAGCCGGTTCTGCGGCTGCGTCTGCGGGCACGGCAGCAGCTTCACATAGCATATTGGGCGTGGTTGCGCTGGCGGCAACAGCCGTGGCAACAATTACAGGGGCGGTTCTGGTCGTAAGACACATTAACGCTTCAGGCCCAATTGAAGTATCTGGTCCGGCGTCAATCGTCGCCCAGGCTTCCTCAATTTTTGATGAGTCGGAGTCGATTTCTGGCTCAAGTTCTGCTTCAGTCCCCACAACTGTTGCAGAATCCAAACAAGCGGAGCCGTACCCCACTTCGGCTCCCGAAAGTTCTCAGGTTTCCTCAAGCCAGGAACCTGTTTCCAATGGGTCGGACGATGTTATGGATTATTATCGGCCTGGTCGGGTGGGTATTGCCACAGGGACCAGTCGTCAGGCGCCCGATCCTCCAAAGCCGGTATCCAGTTCCGCCGAAGCCTCCAAACCGGCCGATGGCCCATCCATCTTTCTTCCTCACTGCGAGCTTATTTATGGGCTCGGCCAACTGCTTTCCATTGAGCAAATGATTGCAGACTGTGGCTTTGCAGCCTATGATCCGGACGAAAATCTGCTTCCCTTTACCATGTACGAACGTGACGGTAACAATACAATCTATACCAATATTTCTGGTACTTATCACATTATCTTCGAGGTCACCTTTAACGGCATTACCGTCACAAAAGAGTTGACGCTCAAAATTGTGGAAAACCCTTGATTATCAATTTTTTTCGGCCTCCCGCAAGCATAAAACAAAGGCCTGTGATACACATCACAGGCCTTTGTTTTATGCTTGCGTTATATTTCGCCCCGTCCTTCCAAAGCCCGGTATAGGGTCACCTCGTCGGCATATTCAAGATTGCCGCCCACCGGAATCCCATAAGCAATGCGGGTCGTTTTCACACCCATCGGCTTCAGCAGCCTTGCAAGATACATGGCAGTGGCCTCGCCCTCTACCGTGGGATTGGTAGCCATAATGACTTCGGTTACCCCGCCTGCCTGAATGCGTGCCAGCAGCTCTTTAATATACAGCTGCTCGGGTCCAATGCCGTCCATAGGCGAAATAAGACCGTGCAACACATGATAAGTACCGTTATACTCCCGTGTGCGTTCAAAAGCGATTACATCCCGTGGATCCTCCACCACGCAAATCATACTCCGGTCGCGGGTGGTGTTTTGGCAAATGGGGCATAGCTCGGTATCGGTCAGGTTTTGGCAGCAGCTGCAACGTTTAATTTTTTCATGGGCTTCCAAAATCGCCTGTGCAAACTCTTTGGCTTTGTCGTCCGGCATACTCAGCACATGAAAAGCCAGCCGCTGGGCCGACTTGCGCCCAAGCCCCGGCAACCGCTCAAAATGCTCAATTAATTTTTGCAGTGGCACTACGTTATATGCCATACGGTCACCTTTTCAAATCAACTTAAAACATGCCGTTCATCGGCGCTGTAATTTTCTGCATTTCGGCATTCGAAGTGTCCTCAACTTTGCGGATCGCCTCATTGACAGCCGCCATCACTAAATCCTGCAACATCTCAATATCCTGGGGATCCACAATCTCCGGTTTCAATACAAGGCTTCTAATCTCCTTCTTACCGGTGATCACAACATCCACCATACCGCCCCCTGCGGTTACATGGTACTCCCTCAGTTCCAACTCTGCCTGCAGTGCGGCCATGTCCTCCTGCATCTTTTGCGCTTGCTTAAGCATTTGGTTCATATTGCCGCCACCGCCGCCGCCGTAACCCTGTGGCAATCTTGCCTTCATCGTATCTATTCTCCCTTTTTCATTCAGTCTTCCTGAATGGTAATCTCTATTCCTTTTTCTCTGGCTTGCTCAATCAGCAGGTCCAACGGATTTTCGTCTTCGGGCGCTGCTTCCATATTTGTCGCCTCTGCGGGCACAATGCGATACCGTGTCCCCGTCACTTCCGCAATGGCGTCGGAAAGGCTCTGGCGGGTAAAATCATTGTCCGCCAGCATTTTTCGCCCTGCCTCATTGTCGGTTTCCACAATCATTGTGTCGCCTGATACTTTGGCTCCGGCGTCTTTAATCATAGCATGCAGCATAGGGTTTTTTCCCGCCAGCCGCGACAATACCTCCGTCCACCGCGCAAAATGTTCACCCTGTGGCGCGCTGGCCGCCTCTGGCTGCGCGGACACAGGGACCGTCGCTTCGGCTGTGGGTTTGGTTGTCTCCTTGGCCGATGCTCCTTTGGACGCGGCGACAGACGGGGCAGGGGAGGGCGTAGTCGATGTTGTGGCGGATGCCGGTGCGGGTGAGATATCCATATGACCGCCCGCCGCCACCAAATTCAGTTTCTTTTCCAATTCCTCAATCCGTGCTGTCAACGCTGTTACCGACATATCCATCGTCGGATCACATAACTTCAAAATCGCCATTTCCAGCTCAGTGCGCTGGGATACCGCCCGGTAAATCACGGACAGTGTCTGTTGCAACACTGTCATCGCGTAAATAATGGCGCTTAATTTCATTGTGGCCGCCTGCTCTTTATACCGTTCCAAAACGGCGGGCAGGCAAACAATCAGCTCGGCGGGCTGCGCCACCGACTTCACAACCATCAAATTGCGGAAATGGGCAATCAGCTGCTCACAAAGCCGGTCGCATCCGGCGGAACCGGCGCCCAGCTGTCCAATCAGCGTCAACGCTGTGCCGCTGTCCCGGGCGGCAACGGCGGCGCAAATCTCAAATAAATAATCCTGCCCCACAAGCCCGGCCGCTTCGCTCACTGTTTCGGCCGTAATATGCGCGGCATAGGAGGAACACAAATCCAAAAGGGAAAGGGCGTCCCGCATGCCCCCGTCCGCCAGGCGGGCAATCAGCATGGCGGCGTCCTCGTCTAGGACGATGTTGTCACTGTCGGCCACAAAAGTCAAACGTGCCGCAATCACATCGCTGTCAATACGCCGAAAGTCGAACCGTTGGCACCGCGAAAGAATGGTGGCCGGTACCTTGTGCACCTCGGTGGTGGCCAAAATGAAGATGACATGGGACGGCGGCTCCTCCATAATTTTCAAAAGGGCATTAAAAGCGCCCACGCTCAGCATGTGCACTTCGTCAATAATATATACCCGGTATTTGGCCAGATTTGGGGTAAAATTGGCTTCCTCCCGTAAATCTCGGATATTGTCTACACCGTTGTTGGAGGCGGCGTCAATTTCCACCACATCTACCATCGACCCGGAGTCAATCCCCCTGCAAATGTCGCATTCACAGCAGGGGTTGCCGTTTTGCGGATGCAGGCAGTTCACCGCCTTGGCGATAATTTTGGCGCTGGTGGTTTTGCCGGTGCCCCGGCTTCCCACAAATATGTACGCGTGGGACGGCTTACCGGCCGCCAGCGCGTTTTTCAACGTGGTGGTAATATGAGGTTGCCCCACCACATCGTCAAAGGTTTTAGGCCGCCACCGCCGGTACAATGCCTGATACAAATGCCTCACCTCACAAAACAAAAGTGAAACGGGTTCTCTCATGTGAACTACACAGGTTACCTGCGGCACCCGCTGATAACCGCTTAATGCTGCTCGGTTCCCCGCCTGACATGGTTCACGGTGCAGCGTCGCACAGGACCCGCATAGTCCACATGACAAAACCCATCATAACAATAAAAGACGGCAGGATTGCTTGTAAGGCCATCCAAACGCCGTCTTTCATTATACAATATTATGTCCAAAAACTCAACGGTTATTTATGTGGCCGACTTGTTTTCCGCTCGAACCATGGGTGTATCGTCCTTGGTAAATTCCAACACCCGCTGGGCGGTAAACTTGTCGGTAATCAGTACGTCCAGATATCCGCCCCGCAACGCGCCCACAACCGACGCCCATTTGTTGGGGGCGCCACCCACAGCAATCACTTTTTTGTGCTTCGACAAATCCCGAATGTCAATGGCCACGGTTTTGCGCCGAATGGATGTGTTACACAAATTGCCGTTGATATCGTAAAAGTTGGCACAAATATCACCCACGGCGCCGGCGGCCTTCAGGTCGTCAATAATATCCTGGGTATAGCTGTAACCGCTGTCGTAGTCGGAAATGGAGCGTGGGGTCTCGCCAAGGCCAATCAGGGTGATGTCAGCGGTTTTGGACCGTTCCAGCACCGCTGTAATGTGGGGCTCGCGATAAATTGCCTGGCAAAGTTCTTCGGTCTGGCATAAATAAGGCACGTTCAGAATGTACCCGGCACCGCTGTATTTATCCAGCAGCCGCTGGGCAATAATGTTGGGCTGGGTGTTGCTTCCGGCTGTGCCCGAACCGCCCAAAAGCGTAATGACTTCCAGGTTGCTTACGTTCCGGTTGGTGCCGACAAAGTCAATCAGCATTTCCAGCGTCCGGCCCCAAGCCATACCAATTTTCAGCCCCGGCCGCAGCAAGTGCTCAAAATATTTGGCTCCTGCCGCCGCCAGCTTCCGCCGGATTTCACTGCGCTCATTTTCCACACAGTCCACTACTTTTACATCCAAAAGCCCAAAGCGATCCTTCAGTTTGGCTTCCAGCTCCAAAAGGGCCTTCACATTGCGTACATCCACAATCTCAATTTTCACCATGCCCTCGTCCCGCGCCTCTTTCAGCAGTTTGCCAAGAGTAATGCGCGAGACATTGAGCATTTGGGCAATTTCGACCTGGGTGTAATTTTTTTCGTAATAATAGTAAACCGATTTGAGCATGAGGTAATATCGTTGTTCTGCTCCTAAGGACATGGCTTCAACTCCAATCATGCCTTGCCGGGGCAGAGGCACTTTGCCTCATTCGCCGCAGGTAGGTTATTTCTTGGGGGGAAGATGGATGCATCGGCCCAGCGCGTCTGCGCAGGCTTCCATAAACGCCTCAGAGTAAGTGGGATGGGCGTGGATGATGTCGGCGGCTTCATGCGCGGTAATTTCCATCGCCATCAGGCTGGCTGCTTCCGCAATCATTTCGGTGGCGACGCCGCCCACCATGTGAACACCCAAAATCTCGCCGTATTTGGGGTCAATGATAACTTTGATAAAACCGTCAGGCTCGCCGCTGGCCAAAGCCCGGCCGTTGGCCACAAAGGGGAATCGACCCACAGAAATAGGCCCCTTTGCTTTGGCGTCCGCCTCGCTCAACCCCACACTGGCCGCTTCCGGCATTGTGTAAAGGCAGCCCGGCACCTTGGTCAGGTCGCATTTCTCTTTGTGGCCCATGCAGTTGGCGGCGGCCACTTCGCCCATCTTAAAGGCGGAATGTGCCAGCATCGACCGGCCGTTGATGTCGCCGGCGGCGTAAATATTGGCTACCGATGTGCGCATCATGTCGTCCACTTTCACTTTGCCTTTTTCCACGGTAATTTTATCGGCCATGGCGCCAAGGCATTCCAAATCGGCAAACCGCCCAATTGACAACAAAATCTTGTCGGCCTCAACAGGCTTGTCGTTGCCCTCCAGGTAGATATTCGCCTTATCCACTTTGGCCACCTTTTGCGAAACCAACACTTTAATGCCTTGCTTCTCCAGCGATTTCTTGATTTCGGCCGAAATATCGGCGTCCATCGTGGGTACCACCCGGTCCATCAGTTCCACAATGGTTACCTCGCTGCCGAAACCGGCAAAAGCGGTGGCCACTTCACAGCCAATCACGCCGCCACCAATGACCGCCAGACGTTTGGGCACTTCGGTAATATCCAAAATACCGTCGCTGGTTAACACGTCTTTATTGCCCTCAATACCGGGAATGGGGATAATGCCGGCTTTGGAACCGCCGCACAAAATGATGTTTTTGGCGTCATATTTTTCACTGCCGCATTCTACCTGGGTGGCGGAAGAGAGCTTGGCGCTCCCTTTCACCACATCCACTTTGTTGGCCTTCAAAAGACCGGCCACACCGGTGGTCAGGGTTTTGACCACGCCGTTTTTATAATCCACCACTTTCGGCATATCCACTGTGGGTGTCGCGTTTAGGACGATGCCCCGGCTGGCGGCATGCTTCATTTGTTGGATATATTCCGCGGTTTTCACATAAGCCTTTGTGGGGATGCATCCCCGGTTCAAGCAGGTGCCGCCAACGGTGTCCTTCTCAAACAAAATTACGCTGGCTCCCAATTGGGCGCCTTTAATGGCGGCCACATAGCCGGCGGGTCCGCCGCCGATCACTGCAATATCGTATTGTTTAGCCATGATTTTCTCCTTTTGCCTCAATCAATTTGGCGTTACCGTTAAATCAAAAATTCCAACGGATTTTCCAGCAGAGTCTTCACCCGGTTCTGGAAAACGCACGCTGCCGCGCCATCAATAATACGATGGTCAAAAGTGAGAGAGAGCATCAAGTATTTCTTCACCGCAACCTGCCCATTTTCCAGCACCAGCTCGTCGTTAATGCAGTTGATGCCCATGATACCGGCGTTGGGCTGGTTGATAATGGGGGTAAAGGTATATACACCGTAGGATCCCACATTGGAGATGGTGAAGGTACTGCCTTCATATTCCTCCGGCTTCAACTGGCCGGCGCGGGCCCGTGTTGCCATATCTTTGGCCACAGCGGAAACCTGGCTGAGCGTCAAAAGGTCGGCATTGCGGATAACGGGTACCAAAAGCCCTTCTTCCATGCCTACCGCCATGCCGATATGTGCCCCCGGCATCACGACAAGCTCATTTTTGTCGGGATTCATCTGGGTGCGGAACACTTCCGATTCGGCCACCGCTTTGGCACAGGCTTTGATGATCAAATCATTGATGGTGATTTTCTCTTCCCGGTTGGCGTTCATCTTGGCCCGCAGCGCCAAAAGCTCGTCGACATATACTTTCATATTCTGGGTGACAGGCGGAATCTGCAAATGACTTTGCATCATGCGGGCTGCCACAACCTTGCGCATACCGGACATCGGTTTGACCACCGGCTCGCCCATGGGCATCGCCATTGCGGCGGCGGCGCTGGCGGGCAAATCGCCGCTCATAATCTTGCCGTTATAGCCGCTGCCGGCCACCTTGCCAAGATCAATGCCTTTGTCGCTGGCAATACGCTGCGCCAAGGGCGTGGCTTTGGGTGCGGCGGAAATATCCCGCGCTTTTATCACGCCATTGGCCCCGGTGGGGGTCACCGCGCCAAGCGCAACGCCATTCTCCTTCGCCAGCGTTCTGGCGTAGGGTGTGGCCTTCACGTCACCCGCGGCTCTTGCAGAGGCGGCAGGGACAGCCGCTACGGGCGTTTCCGGCGGAAAGCTCATCAGTACTTCCGAAGGTGCGGGGGGCGCCTCAGGGGCGGGAACAGGGGCCGCAGAAGCAGCAGGGGCATCAGGCACCTTTTCGCCCTCTTTGCCCACATACCCAATAACGGTGATGACCGGCACAGTGGTGCCGTCCTCATATAATTTGGCAAGCAAAACGCCGTCCACGGGGGACTCGTTTTCCATGGTGATTTTATCTGTTTCAATTTCCATAATGCCTTCGCCGGCTTCTATTTTGTCTCCCACATTTTTCAGCCAGCGGACAATTTTGCCCTCTTCCATGGCCATACCGGCCTTGGGCATAATAATTTCAGTTGCCATGGTACGCCTCCTTTAGTTCTGGGTCTCTTTAACGGCAGCGATAATCTCTTCGACAGTGGGGAAGCAGCTCTTTTCCAAGTTGGGGTTAAAGGGAACTGGGCAGCTTTTGGCACCCAACCGTTTAATGGGGGAATCCAGGTAGTAGAACGCTTCACTCTCGTTGATGGTGGCAGCCAACTCGCCGCCAAAACCGGCAAATTTAACGGCTTCATGCACCACGATGCAATGCTTTGTCTTCATAACCGAGTCTATCAGTGTCTGGGTGTCCAGAGGCAGCAGGCTGCGGATGTCGACGACTTCCACATCAATGCCTTCCTCAGCCAACTTGTCGGCTGCTTCCAGGCAGAAATAAACCATGCGGCCATAGGTGATGATAGTGCAGTCTTTGCCTTGCCGTTTGACATCGGCCACGCCCAACGGAATAGTGTATTCCTCTTCGGGCACTTCACCTTTGCGGCGGTACAGCAGTTTCTGTTCCAAAAAGATAACGGGGTTGTCGTCGCGGATAGCGGTTTTCAAAAGGCCCTTGGCATCATAAGGGGACGAAGGAATGACCACTTTCAATCCCGGCACATGAGCCAACATAGTCTCAAGGCTTTGGGAATGCTGGGCAGCTGCGCCGGTGCCGCCGCCGGAAGGTGTACGCAGTACCATCGGCACTTTCACTTTGCCGCCGAACATATACCGCATTTTGGGGGCCTGATTGATAATCTGATCCCAGCACACCGCCATAAAGTCGGAAAACATAATTTCCACAATCGGGCGCATACCGGTGATGGCGGAGCCGATGCCGGCGCCTACAAAGCCGGTTTCAGAAATGGGGGTATCCATAACCCGTTCGGGGCCGAATTCTTCCAGCATACCGCCGGAAACACCAAAGGCGCCGCAGTAAACGCCAATGTCTTCACCCATAAAGTAGACATTTTCGTCTCTGCGCATCTCTTCGGACATTGCTTCTTTAATCGCTTGCGCGTAAGTGATTTCTCTCATAGCCATAATTCATTCCTCCTCCTTAAGCGTAGACATCGACAAGCAAGGTTTCCAGCGGCGGTTCGGGGCTCTGCTTGCCGAACTCGACGGCGGCTTCAATGATGTCGGTTGCTTTTTTGTCCATAGCATCGCATTCAGCATCGGTAAAAATCTTGTTTTCCACAAAATATTTACGCAGCCGCAGAATAGGACATTTGGCTTTCCACTCAGCAATCTCGTCCTTGGTACGATAGAGGTTGCCGTCGCTCTTAGAGTGTCCGGAAGTGCGGTAAGTGTTTTCGACAATCAGCATAGGGCCGTTCTTAACCACATACTCCCGGGCTTCTTTCACTGTTTTGTAAACTTCCAGCACATCGTTGCCGTCAATGCTGGCGTGGGGCATGTCAAAAGGAATGGCGCGTTTTTGCAAATCAGTGTCTTTGGTCACCTTGCTAATGGAGGTGGACATGCCATAAGTGTTGTTGATGAGGGCGAAGATGACCGGCAGATTCCAAACGGAGGCCAGATTCATTGCCTCATGAATGGCGCCCAAGTTGGAAGCGCCGTCGCCAAAGAAGAACAATACGACCCGATCCTCTTTCTTTTTGCGAATCGTCAAACCAGCACCGCAGGCAATCGGACCGCTGGAACCCAATACGCCGTTGGCGCCCAATACGCCTTTGTCGATGTCGGCAATATGCATCGATCCACCCTTGCCCTTGTTAACGCCGGTATAGCGGGCCAAAATCTCCGCCATCATATGGTTAATGTCGATGCCTTTGGCAATCGCTTGGTCATGGCCACGGTGGGTGGCCAGCATATAGTCTTGGGGCTCCAACGCAAATACAGAGCCGACGGCGGTGGCTTCTTCGCCAATGCCAAGATGGGTGGTACCATGTACCATGCCCAGCGCGAACAATTGTTGCACCTGCTCTTCAAACTTGCGGGCGGTCATCATACGCTCGCACATGTCTTGCAAGAGCTGCTTACTCAGTTTCTCTTTTCTCAAGTGAATCTCTCCTTTTTTATAATTTTGCAAAGCAAATTTTCAAATGTAAATTTAAAGCCTTTCGCTATAGAATGCCAACTGCCGCGGCAGTTGCCGCGGCAGGGAATTTACATTACTCTTCTTCGCCAAATTTGGTTTCAATTAAAGCCACAAGCGCGTCCACAGCGGCAACCTCGTCTTCGCCTCTTGCCGTAATTTCAACTTCCGTACCCTGCCCGAGCCCTAAGGAAAGCAACATTACAATGGATTTTGCGTTGGCTTCGTCTTCCTCAGTTACCCGCTTTATGGTGATCTTGGACTGGAATTTGCTGGCACACCCAATAAAATCCGAAGCCGGTCGGGCATGCAGTCCGGTGCGATTTTGCACCGTTACTGTGCGTGAATACATATGTCTAAGTACCTCCGTTTCGTGAATTAGCAAAGGAATATTTTATAACAGAGCTTTCAGCTCTTCCTTCAAATATTGCTCGACTTCGGCAGCCGTGGCCATACCCACCACATTTCGGGCCAGCTCTTCGGCTTTGGGAATGCTCAACCCGGTCACCAGCTTTTTAATGGCTGCCACCGACGCAATACCCATGCTGAGTTTGCGCATGCCCAAACCAATCAGCACCGCCGCTGCCAACGGGTCTCCGCCCATTTCGCCGCATACGCCAATGGGCTTGCCGGCGGCATTAAACGCGGCCACTGCATTTCCGATAATACGGAACATGGCGGGGTGGTAAGTCTGATAATAACTCGACACGCTGGGATTCAGGCGATCCACCGCCGTCAAATATTGACAAAGATCGTTGGTGCCAAGGCTGGCAAAATCCACTTCTGCGGCCGCCAAATCTGCCACCATGGCAATGGAGGGAATCTCAATCATAATGCCTACTTTAACGTCGGGATTAAAGGTGGCGCCTTCCGCCGTCAGCTCGGCTTTTACTTCTTCCATAATCACTTTTGCGTTGCGGATGTCATCCAGGCTGCCTACCATCGGCAGCATAATCCAAAGGTTGCCATAGCACCCGGCGCGATAAGCCGCCCGCAATTGCGTTTTAAAGAGGGGAACATTCGAAAAACAAAGCCGCAATGCCCGCAATCCCAAGAAAGGATTGTCTTCATGAGGCAGTTCCATCGACTCCAGCTGTTTGTCGCCGCCAATATCCAGTGTGCGCAGCGTTAAGGGCCGCTGTCCAAACTCCATGGTTGCTTTTTTATATTGCTCGAATTGTTCGTCTTCTGTCGGCAAAGTGGCACTGCTCATATACATAAATTCGGTGCGGAAAAGTCCCACGCCGTCGGTATACTTGCTGCCCTCCAGCTCGTTGGCCGCCGCCGAGCCAATGTTGAGCATAACATCAATGCGTACGCCGTCTTTGGTGACAGGCTGCACATCCTGAAACTTTTTAAGCTCTGCCGCCTGCACAAGGTACGTCTCGCGTTTTTTGGTGTAAGTGGCTTTCTGCGCTTCGTCCGCTTCGGTGATAATATGCCCCGCCACAGCGTCAACAATGACAGGCTCGCCATCCTTCAACTGGTTCATGATGTCGGGGATGCCCAATACAGCGGGAATCTCATAGCTGCGGGCAATAATGGCGCTGTGGGAAGTGGAACCGCCAATTTCCGTAAGGATCGCCAAAACTTTGGAACGGTCCAGCGTGGCGGTATCGGAAGGGAAGAGGTCGTAGGCCGCCACAACTACCGGCTTCTCCAGCACCGAAAGATTTTTCTCCGGCACATGAAACCAAATGCGCAACAGCCGCGCCCGCACATCCTGCAAGTCGGCAATCCGCTCCCGGATTAATTCGTCCTTTGCCTTAGAAAGCATGCGGATAAATTTATCATAGGTCTTTTGAATGGCCCACTCTGGGGACATGTTATCGTAATTGATGCCATCGCGAATCTCTTCATCCATGGCTTCATCAAATAGAATATCCACATGTGCGGCAAATATTTTGGCTTTATCAGGGTCGCTCATTTCCAGCTTTTCCTGAATGGCCACAAGCTCTGCTTTTGCCTTGGTACGCAACCCGTCATATTGCTCAATAGCCTTGGCGGCGTCGCCCGCGTCAATGGTTTTCTCCTCCGCCACTGGCTTAAACGGTACATACAAATAAACATCTCCCAAAGCAATCCCGTGGGAGACCGGATTCCCTTTAAACTGCATTGTGCGCCTCCTCAATTTTTGTAGGAAAATGAATAAAGCGTAACACTAAGTTTACATTTGTAAACAACATAATATTTTGTCAATAATTCACCTTCAGGTTATCACATTCTACATCCAGTGTCAACGTAATATACAAATATTATACCTGCATTGCCTCTGAAAAACCCTCCATTTTTTTGGTTAAATTGCCATCAGTGTAGGACCCTTCCACCTATCCGTGGATGAGGCGATAAGTGTTCTCGGCAATCACCAGTTCCTCGTTGGTAGGGATGACCAAAATTGGAACAGGAGAGTCAGCGGCAGAGATAAACCGAGTACCCTTTCCTTTTTCGTTGGCGTCTTTGTCCAACCGCAACCCCATAAAGGCAAGGCCTTCAAGGCTCAGCGCCCGCACCACTTCGTCGTTCTCGCCAATGCCGCCGGTAAAGATGACACAGTCAACACCGCCCAGTGCCGCCGCGTAAGCGCCAATATACTTTTTTACCCGGTAGCCTAGTACCTCAATCGTAAGTTTGGCCCGCTCGTTGCCTTCGGCAATTGCGGCATGAATATCCCGCAAATCGCTGCTGATGCCGGACAACCCCAGCAGTCCCGATTTTTTATTCAGCAGTTCGGTGATTTCGGCCGCCGATTTATGATATTTTTTCATCAAAAATTCCGGCGCTGCCGCGTCCAAATCGCCGCATCGCGTGGCCATCGGCACGCCCTCCATTGGCGTAAAGCCCATGGTGTTGTCCAGCGACTTTCCCCGGTCCAGCGCCGTAATGGAGGATCCGCCCCCCAAATGGCAACTGATAATTCTTAGTTCTGATAAAGGCTTCCCCAGCATTTCGCTGGCCCGCTCGCATACGAACTGATGAGAAATGCCGTGAAATCCGTACCGACGTACCCGAAAGTCGGTATAACATTCATAGGGGATGGCGAATAAAAACGCTTTGGGTGGCATGTCCTTGTGATAAGAGGTATCACACATCACCACCATAGGCAGCTCCGGCAGCAGTGCTTGCGTCTCCTCAATCACTGCCAACTGGGGCGGGTTGTGAATCGGCGCCAGCTCAAATATATTGCGGATCATATCCTTTACGTGGTCGGTGATGATCATGGCCTCCCGCAAATCATCGGCCCCATGAGATACCCGGTGGCCAATGGCATGCAGCTCCTGTATATCCTTCAGCGGGCCATAAACGGGATCTACCAGAAGCTCCAGCATTTTCACAACGGCATCATGGTGGCTGAGTAGCGGTCCCTCGAAGGCATAATCTCCCTTACCATCGCATTTTTGCTTCAATGTGGCGTTGGGGGAGCCAATACGCTCTGCCCCGCCTTTCATCATTACGCTTTTGGTATCCATATCAAACAGCTGATATTTCACCGATGTCGAACCGGCGTTAATCACAAGAATATAATACAACGACAAAACCTCCAGTGATATATGGTTAACTTCAGGGCTGCATACCCAGCCCAATGGCATCCGCTACTTCCCGCATTCCGGCCAGCGTCTCGGTGATGATATAATCCAATTCCATACCCAGCATACCGCAGCCTTTGTTGATGACCTCCCGGTTCACGCCGGCGGCAAATGCGGAATCTTTAAATTTCTTTTTTACCGATTTCAGTTCCATATCCATGACGCTTTTGGAAGGACGCATGTAGGCGGCGGCAGTGATAAGACCGGTGAGTTCGTCGATAGTGTAAAGCACTTTTTCCATCTGATGCACCGGCTCCACTTCGGAGCAAAGTTCCCATCCATGACTGACCACCGCATGAATATAAGCAGGATCAATGTCCCGTTCGGCCAAAATTTCCCGAACCTTATGGCAGTGCTGATCCGGAAATTGTTCATAGTCCAAATCATGCAACAACCCCACAACGCCCCATGTTTCTTCATCATGCCCCAAAAGCCGCGCAAAATGGCGCATGACGCCTTCCACAGCCAAGGCATGTTTAATCAACGACGGGGTTTTGTTGTACTCGCACAAAAGGGCATAAGCAGTCTTCCGATCCGGTTGGATGCTCACCGTCAATCACCTCAGTTTTCAATTTGTCTTTTTTGACTTAATATAGTTTCTGTATCAGGAGCATTTTAACATAATCACCAAAAAAGCACAATAAAGGTGGCGTTTTTCTCTTGACAAATTCGCCTTAATTATATACCATGATAATCCCATGAAAGAAGGTGATTCCATTGGGAAAGGATACAATTAAACGGATTACCGAGAACAGAAAAGCGCGGCATGAATACTTTGTCGAAGAATCCTTCGAAGCGGGCATCGCTCTTTTGGGTACCGAGGTCAAATCTTTGCGTGCTGGCAGCGTCAACTTGAAAGACAGCTGGTGCGATTTGATTAGCGGCGAACTTTTTATCCGGCAAATGCATATCAGCCCATATGAAAAGGGTAACATCTTCAATAAGGACCCCTTGCGGGAACGAAAACTCCTGCTGCACAGGCAGGAAATTCGCCGCCTCATCGGCCTGATGAAGCAGCAGGGTTTTACCCTCATCCCCCTTTCCCTTTATTTCAAGGGATCACTTGTCAAAGTGCAATTGGGTCTGTGCCGTGGCAAAAAACTTTACGACAAACGGGCCGATGCCGCCGAGCGGGACGCCAGGCGTGACATCGACCGTACTCTGAAGGAACGCAACAGGGAATAGGCATCATCATTCCTAGGCAGTGTGTCTCAAAAAGCTGCCATTTTCACGACAAAGCGCCTGGCGACCTACCACCGAATATGGGGGCGTAATGGTTTCGACGGGGATTTTGAAGTGTTGTAAGCGGGTAGAGGCGCTCGACCTCTATAAAACGGGCAACCTTAAAGATAAACGCAGATAATAATTTAGCGTTTGCAGCCTAATTAGGCTGTCGTCCGGCTTTGCAGTACCACGGGCATAGTTTGGGCGTGATTGAGTGGTGAACGGCTATGATCCTCTCCCCGGTTTCGTAGTTGTATTAGGGGATACTAAACCTTGTCGCTAGTTTGCCGGCTGCAGGGGGAGGGAATGTTGATGGCAGACTGCACCCGGAGAAAGCGGCATGAATGAATTTTCGGACGGGGGTTCAACTCCCCCCGCCTCCACCAAATGGACATTACACAGACACCTACTTTTTCAAAGGCGGTTTTGCCGTAACGGTGTGGTTGTGATGTCAAAACAGAAAAACGAGGCAGTCAGATTTTTTAGTCTGACTGCCTCGTTTTTCTGTGCATGAATTCCGGTTCGCGCTTGCTGTTTCTCTTGCCACTCGGCAAATTCGTCTATATTGGGTTGGGTAGCGGCATATCCGGAAATGCAAAATACTGCGATTCCCGTGCCCAGTGTTTCGCGTTTGCTCGTTTGCAGCAAAACTTCCGGCCGTGAAAGCGCGCTGTTTTTTGGTTTGTTTTTTTGCACTTGACATGGGAGCTTACTCCAATGTTATACTCTTTTTAACAGAGAAGGGAAGTGATGCGAATGGGATGGACGATAAAGCAGGTTGCAGCAATGACAGGCCTTTCCGCCGATACGCTGCGCTATTATGACAAGGAGGGTGTTGTATCGCCCAAACGCAGCGAAAACGGCTACCGGCAATATGAGGATCAGGATATTTCGTTTTTGAAAAATGTCATCGTTATGAAATATGCGCATTTTTCCCTTGACGAAATGAAAAGCATGGAGGAGCTATATAGCCGCAAAGCGGATGCAAATTGTAGCGAAATATGCAAAGAAATGTTGACCTCCAAGATTACGGAACTTCGCCATGCTATCCAAAATTATCAAAAAATTGTAACGCTGATGGAAGAGTTGTTGTCGATGGTTGATGGCGTTGATTTTGACCGCGTCCATATGAAACAAATCAATGGGTTTATCAGCCAACTATTTGACGACATTCGGAATGACCGTTTATGCCCGCATACTTGGCCGTCCCAAACCAACAGAAACGAGGTTTTATAATATGGCCACTCTATTTTGTTTTTCATCCACGGGCAACAGTTTGTTCACGGCAAAAAGGCTCGCGGAAAAAATGAATGGGAAAGTTTTGCCCATGAACAATGGGCCTGTACAATGCGAAGATGATGTCATCGGCTTTGTATTTCCTGTATACTTTTGGGGACTGCCCCGTATGGTCGAGCGTTTTGTTGCAGCATTGCAAATATGCAACAAAGATGCCTACGTTTTTGGGGTTGCAACCAGTGGCGGCCCGGCCTATGGTGTGTTGGGAAGACTCAAAAATTTGCTATTGCAAAAAGGCATCAGTCTGCAATATGGCGCAAAACTCATTTCCGTTTCAAACTATCTCCCCGAATATACGCCAAAGGACAGCGATGAACGGCAAAAAAACATAGCCGAAAATATTGTAAAGATTGCCGATGCCATTACCCGTCGGCAATCCAATCATATTGAGGCATTTACATTCCTCAATATGATCGCTTATCGTTTCTACCCTAATGAGGGCAGCGACCGGTATTTTACCGTTGCGCCCACATGCACAGGCTGTGGAACTTGTCAAAAAGTCTGCCCCGCCCAAAACATAGTCCTAAAGGCCGGCAAACCCGACTTCCGGCACAACTGCGAGCATTGTTTGGCTTGCCTTCACCACTGCCCTGTGTGTGCCATCGACTGGAAGCAAAAGACCCAGGGCAAAGACCATTACCGGAATGCCGGAGTTTCGCTGGATGACCTTATTTCCTTTAACAGCAAGGCGCGCAGTTAGCGCAATCAAGATCTTTTCCAGCAAAACAAACATCCCCGCCTGCAAGCGGGGATGTTTGTTTTGCTGGAAAATGATGCTGCGAAATCGCAATCGACCAGCTAAACACGATTGGCGAAGATACAAATAAATATCTCTTCCGACCAATCGCGGTAGCCGCTATTTTTTCCGGTTTGCAATATCGACCCACACCGCAAGAAGCAGGATCATGCCTTTTACCATGTACTGAATCATAATTGGCAGATTCATCAGGCTCATGCCATTGTCTAAACTGGCCATTACCAAAGCGCCGATGATCGCACCGATGGCAGTACCGTAACCGCCCGATGTGCTTGTACCGCCGATAATGCAGGCGGCAATCGCATCCAATTCAAAGTTGGCGCCGGCAGCGGTTGTGGCGGCGTTCAGGCGGGAGGTGTAGACAATGGCCGCAACACCGCACATGGTGCCCATAATCATAAAGACGCGCAGCAGGGACGTCTTAATGTTAATGCCCGAAAGCCGGGCCGCCTCGTTATTTCCGCCTATTGCATAGACATGGCGGCCAAACGGGGTGCGCGTTGTAAGCGTAAAGGAAAAGAAAACCACCGTCAGCAAAATAATAATCGCATAGGGAATACCCTTATAACTAGTGAAGATGTAGCCAATGGTGCCAAGCGCGGCCGACACCAGCACAAGTTTGATGATTTGCAAAGGCATACTCAGCACAGTGAAGCCATTGGCAATGCGCTTGTTGCGCCTGCGCAAATCCAAAACGATAAATAATACAACGGCGACGATGAATATAACCATTGTCAGCAGATTCTTAAAGCCTGTTCCCAATGACAATTGGGGGATATACCCTTGGCCAATCTGCTTAAAGCCAGGGCCAAACTCCCCAATGGTTGCCCCATTGGTAATCATCAGCGTAAGGCCGCGAAATGCAATTTGGCTGGCCAGCGTTACAATAAAAGCCGGAACACCGCGAAACGCCACCCAGTATCCATGCCACATGCCAATCAGCAATCCGACGCACAGGGTCATGAGAATGGCAATCAGCGGATTCACACCGGCGCGTGTGATCAAATAAGCCACCAGAGCGCCCAAAGTACCGCAAACGGAGCCAGCGGACAGGTCAATATTGCCGGATACCATCACCATCAGCATGCCCCCGGTCAGGATGCCGGTTGTACACATCTGCACAAAGAGTATCGATAAATTCCGAGGCGATATGAAGATGCCGCCTGTTGTCACGGAGAAAATCATCCAGATTGCCAGCAGCGCACCGATCATGGTGTACTGGCGCACATTGCTCCGCAAAACGCCTTTCAGCTCACCGCCCAAAGAAACTTTGTCCTGCAAACCGATTGAGCCTTGATTTTTCATCTTCATATACCCCCTGTTGCGCAAGCCATAATGCGCTCCTGTGTGGCGTCCACTCGCTGGAACTCCCCGGTAATCTTGCCTTCGTTAATCACGATGATTCGGTCGCTCATACCCAATATTTCAGGCAATTCGGAAGATATCATAATAATGGTGATGCCGGCTTCCGCCAACCGCTGCATAATGGTGTAAATCTCATATTTGGCGCCAACATCAATTCCACGTGTAGGTTCGTCCAGAATCAGCACTTTTGGATTGGTCAAAAGCCATTTGCCCAGCACAACTTTCTGCTGGTTGCCGCCGGAAAGGTTCTGCACCAGCTGCTCCACTGACGGCGTCTTAATTTGCAATTGCCGGACCATATCCTCAACCGCGGACAGTTCTTTTTCACTGTCGATGAATCCATATCTCAAGCGCTGATCCAAACTGGACAGAGCCATATTTTCAATAACGTTCTTGATCAGAACAAGCCCTTTGCCTTTCCGGTCCTCTGTAAGGTAAGCAATACCGGAATGAATCAGTTCACTGGGCGATCGTGCTGAAAGTGTCTTTCCAAACAACTTTACCTCACCAGTTGCTTTTTTGCCCCAAACGCCCAAAATACTCAAAAACAACTCAGTACGCCCGGCGCCCATCAGCCCCGCAAAGCCCAATATTTCGCCTTTTCGCGCGGTAAAATGAATATGATCCAGCGCAACACGGCCAGGAATTTCCGGGTCGTACACCGTCCAGTCCGAAACCTCCAAAGAAATCTCTTCACTGGGTTTATAGTTCGCAATGGGATAGCGCTGTGTCATTTCGCGCCCCACCATCAAAGAGATCAGTTTGTCCTCTGTCAGTTTGTCCGCGTCATATGTACCGACCGTCTTGCCGTCGGTCAAAACGGTAATGCGGTCTGCAATGGCAAACACCTCGTTTAATTTGTGCGAAATAAAAATGCAAGTGATTCCTTTTCTTGCAAATTCCCGCAGCAAATTCAGCAGGGTTTCCGTCTCCGTTTCCGTCAGGGCGGAGGTTGGTTCATCCAAAACTAAAATGCGACATTCTTTAATAATCGCTTTGGCAATTTCAATTAACTGTTGGGCTCCCATTCCTAAATTGATGACCAGCGTAGTTGGATTGACATTCAGCCGTATTTCCTGCAGCACCTTGCGCGATTCTGCCAACGCGGTGTCCCAATCGATCAAAGCGCCTTTTTTTATCTCGTTTCCCAGAAAAATATTTTCACATACATTCATATTTTTCAGTAAGGTTAGTTCTTGGTAAATGACCGCCACCTTGGCAGCCTCGCTGTCTTTAATGCTCTGAAAGCTCATCACTTTGCCGTCAATCAGGATATCGCCCCTATAGCTGTTGGCGGGATATACGCCGCTCAAAATTTTCATCAAGGTAGACTTTCCGGCGCCGTTTTCGCCCACCAGCGCATGAATTTCTCCTTCCCGAACCGAGAAGTCCACATTGTCCAGTGCGACCACGCCGGGAAACTCTTTGCGGATATTGCGCATCTCTAAAATATTACCTTGTTTCAATCGATCACCTGCTTCAAATATCCGTGGGGGCAGTGTAAACTGCCCCCACGCGTTTTACCAATATAAGTATTAGGCAAGATCAGATTCTTTCATGTAACCACTGTCAATCAATAAAGACTTGTAGTTATCAGCAGTCACGGCGCTGGGCGTAAAACCAACTGTCGGCACATCCTTCAGTCCGTTGTTGTTGACTGTTGTTGCACCGGGGTCTTCGCCCTTCGCCAGTTTGACGGCAGCCTCGAAAGCTGCTTTAGACAGATCACGTACATCGAAAAACACAGTCATGCTTTGTGTGCCTTCAATAATACGCTTAATGGCGTCAACTTCCGAATCCTGTCCGGTCACAATGGTCGTTCCGGCCAACCCCTGTGCTGCCAACGCCTGGATCGCACCGCCCGCGGTACCGTCATTGGGCGCGATAATTGCGGAAATATCGTTGTTGTTACTGGTAAGGGCATTTTCCACATGTTTCTGTGCTTCACTGGCCGACCAGTCTTTGCAGTCCTGCTCGGAAACGATCTTATAATCGCCGCTGTCAACTTTCGGCTTAATGGCATCCAGGGCGCCTTGTTTCAGCGGTACGCAGGTCGGATCCTGCGGGTCGCCTTTCAGCAAGACAATATTACCCTTATCCAAATGCGATAGCACATATTCGCCCATCAGCTGGCCGATTCTGTATTGGTCGAATGTGACATACAGGTCTACATCGGCGTTCAGAATCGGGCGGTCATACGCAATGACAGGAATGCCTTCCGCGTGTGCCATTTCCACAATGTTCTTGGCTTGCTCGCCATCCACCGGCGCAATAATCAGGACGCTGATGTTCTGGGAAATCAGATTTTCGCACTGATTCTGCTGTTTGGCGGCGTCATTGTCAGCCACCTGCAAAGCCAATTCGATGTTATTGTCTGCTGCCAGTTTTTCGAAGTTTTCTTTATCAAGCACCCAGCGTTCTTCACGCTGTGTGGGCAAAGACACGCCAATTTTAATGGCGCCATTGCCCGTTTCCTGGCTGGCGTCTGTACTTGTGCCGCTTGGTGTCTGACCACAAGCAGCTAAAGCAAATAACATTACAGCAACCAAGAATAGAGACAGAATTCTGCATGTCTTCTTCATAACTTGATCTCCTTATTTCTTAAAATATTATTGCAAGGCCCGACGACCATGCTAACCAAACAAATGGTGCGCCAACTTGATTCCCCCGGATACCGGACTGGCTGTTTCTTCACAAAAACGAAGATTATCTTTGGAAAGGCTTTCAACCAGATACTGCGTTAACATGCTCTTAAATGCAAAGCTTTTGTATAAGCTGCCCGCCATTACAATATCGACCGCCGATTCATTGTGGAACTCCAACCGCCGATATACCGCATAGGCAATCTCCGAAACAAGACGAGCCGCGCGGTCGACAATCCCCAAACTATACGAGTCGCCTTTGTCGGCTTCATCCATAACAACCCTGGCGGTGCTGGCAATCTGCGCCATGTTGGCCTGAGTTAATACATTGGGCATCTCTTCAAAGCTTGGTGCCTTAAAATAAATTCGGATGGCTTCAAACACATCCTGATATTTTCCATACCCGTCACAATAGCGCAAAACATCCCGCAAAACACGAATGCCCATCCACCCGCCGGAGCCCTCGTCGCTAATGGGGCTGCCCCAGCCGCCGGCGCGAACCTGTTGGCCGTTTGCGCCAATTCCGGTGACCACTGATCCAGTTCCCGCAATAATGCAGATGCCGGGGGGAACTCCAACTGAGTAAAACGCCAACTCCGAATCATTGCACACATGGGTTTTCTCGGTCGCGATGCCGGTTGCGGCGGCAACAGCCTTGTAGTGCTCGTAGTCGCTGGGGGAATCCACACCGGACATACCCATGACCAGGCCGTCCACCTGCCGATCATCTATGTTTAGCACCTCAAAAATGTTGCCAATGCCGGTTAAAATGATCTCCTTTTCCTCATTGTCCCTTATGATTTTATAGTTACTGCTGCCATACCGAAAATTCCAGGTGCGGCCGCTTGCAATTTCGCAGGCGCAAAATTCCGTTTTGCTGCCGCCACCGTCCACAGCAATAAAATACCTGTTCGCATTCTTCGTCATTTAAACGCCCCCGCCCTGCACCAGTTGTGTCCAGGTATTAATGCCCGCGCGGCATGTAAAAACCAATCCTTCAATACCTGTATTGGCATTTGGGTCATATAGAATGGGCGGAATGCTGACCTGCGCTGAGTAAAAAATAATTTGCTGTTGAATTTCGGCCACCAATTCTTCAATCATATCGCCGCGAAACGCTTCGCCCCCAAAAACAATAGCATCCGGATTGAGTATCGCAATGTAGTTGGCAGCAGCGCCGGCCAGTAAATTAATCAGCTGTTGGCGCAGTTCGGGGTCTGTGCTAACCTTAAATAATTCCTGCGCACTGTCTACAAACTGCCGCATTTGCGTCTCTAAAAATCCGCCTTTTGCGGCATAATTCTCCTTCGGGTTTTGCCCGCTAAGCGGCGCCATAAATCCTAGCTCACCGGCAAAGTTTGTGCTGCCACGAAACAGCTTTCGATTCAGAATAGCGCTGGAACCCATGCCGTTTCCAACATAGATGTAGACCAGATGATTATATTGCTCGGCGAGATTAGCGTAATAATAGCCGACACCCGCCAAATTCACGTCGTTCTCAACCCAAATATCAACGGCATATTTTGATTTCAGCCGCTCCAACAGGTTATAGCCTTCCCATACATCAATCTTGGGAATACCCGAAAGCGTGCCGTCCGGCAGCACCGCGCCAGGTACGCCAATGCCGATAGACTTCACGGCAAAAGGCGCTTTTTGAATCAAATCATCAATGGCGGCAACCGTGGTGGAAAATGCGGTTTCGGCAGTAGAATTATCTAAAATGTGGGAGCCTTCATACAAAGTGTCCCCAATGATATCTGTAATGCGGCAAAGATAGGTCCCCCAACGGTAATAGAGCGCAATCAGACAGCCAACCGTTCTGTCAATTTCATACACCATTGCTTTGCGGCCGACCCCGTTCCCCGTGGGCCCGACTTGCCGGATATACCGGTGCGCTTCAAGCTCGTCTACCAATTTGTTGACTGTGGGCAGACTCAGACCGGTCATTTTGGCAAGCTGTGGTTTTGAAAGGGGTCCGTTATTATGAAGCAACTGCTCAACCGTAGACAAATTGACTTCTTTAATAGTCTGCGGTTTTCCTACAAATTCAACCAAATCACGCATCTCCCAAACCGCTAATAATAAATAAACTTTATTAAAAAATACCACGTTGCTCTCATCTTTGTCAATCGGCAGAAATATCGAATTATTTTCCCGTCTATTGGTAATATTGCTGATTATGGTGAGGGAGAGGAAAGCTTTTTTGTTCTTCATTTTGCCATAAGGCTTATCGGGCCTTATTGATGCCAGCACATCACTTTTACAGATGGTTTCAACAGGCAGGATTTATCTCCAAAATGCTGCCATATGGTGGTATTTTTTTTGCCTTTATGGTATTGTGATTGTACACCATTTTAAAGGAAGTATCGCTTATCTGCACAACTGAAGCAGCAAATGATATTGTGATATCTGAAGTTGGGAGTTGGATTGGGTGTTGGAATGGACGTATCCCGCGTTCGCATATACCCGGGGGATGGAAGTCATTTTGTCTGTAATGGCTTTGGGATTAAATACATTTACCATGTATCTGATTGCCAATGTGGTGCTGAATGTTTATAGAGAGAAAGTGGGGCAGCGGGAGAAAATCTTTTTCTCCGTTTTAACGGGCGCGCTTTTGCAGACGTCCTTTATTTATGTGGTCTATTTGGCGGGCGGCGCCAAAGAGCTTCCCTCAATCGTATATTTGCTGGTTGTTACCCCCAACCCCTTTTTTGTGCTGGTGCATTACTATGTCGGTACTAAATTTTTAAAGCTTTCAGCAGTTCGTTCCATCAAGCTGGTGGGATTCCTTTATCACTATTATCTGTTTGTGATTAACTTAAGCCGCCTTGTCGAGTCTATCTTTTTTATCCAACAAACAGACAGATATAACTACATGCAGGATGCCTTTCAGCAAATTACATTTTTTGTAATTATCATCTGCGCCTACCAGATAGCCAAACGGCTGTTAAATAAAAATCAATTTACGATTCGCCTGACCGAACGGGTATTTGTCAGCAGTAAAAAGGAATACATTTTCTATTTCTTGAAAGCAGCTGCCTTGTATACGATTTCGATTGCCTTACCCCTACTCATCATTGACCAGCCTTTGGCGTACTTTCTTGTCTTGCTCATATTGGCATTGGCGTTTTGCATCATCGTCTATGCTGATATAAAAGCGTCAATGACCGTAGAGTTGGCGAATAAAGATGTACATATTGACGCATTATCCAAAGGCATAAGTGAATTCAATGATGTAAGACATGATTTTTATAATATCTTGCAAACCTATGAAGGCTATTTAGCGGTGGGGAAAATTGAGGAGCTAAAGCGATATCATGCCACTCTTCTGCACACGACAACCCGTGCGGGAAGCGCCATGGACTTAGGGCAGCGAATGGGCGAAAATCCGGCCTTCATCTCTCTGCTGCTGAACAAGATTGAGTACGCCGATTCTTTAAAAGTAAAAATGACAACGACGTTGCTGTGTGATCTTGAAGATTTATTTATCGATAATTTTGATATTTGCCGCTGTGTTTCCTGCTTATTGGATAATGCCATCGAGGCGGCGGCCGATTCAATGGCGCAAAAGGTACAGGTAACCGTTGAGGCCAAGGGCGCGGACGCCAAGCTGATTATTATTACCAATAGCACTGCAAAGGCGGTGGATTCTCACGAATTGCTTCCCGGCTGTGTCAGCACCAAGGCAGGCCACAAAGGCCTGGGGTTGTCCATCGTGCGTAAAATTATCGGTAAATACGGCAACTGTACGTTTCACACGACTTATTACAATTACGAGCTTTCAGCCTATATGGCCATAAGGGCCAATGTCGAGTAGAGAGAAGCAGGCATTTAAATAGTGGGGGTTTTATATATGTTGTATCGGATCAATCCTAAAAATGGGGATAAGCTGTCTCAGCTAGGCTATGGGTGCATGCGCCTGCCCCGTCGGGGAATAGGATTCGATATGCCTTTTTCCACCCGTCTGATTCATAGCGCCATTGATGCCGGCGTCAATTATTTTGACACAGCCTACATTTACCCCGGCAACGAGGCGGCCATGGGCCAGATCTTGGCGGGAGGGCACCGGGAAAAAGTACACCTGGCCACCAAGATGCCTATTTTTATTACCCGGCAAAAAGGAGATTTTGATAAATATTTTGCCCGGCAGTTGGATGCTTTGCAGACCGACTATATCGACTATTATATGATGCACATGCTGACCGATTTGGCTTCCTTTGAAAAGCTGCAAAAACTGGGGTTAGAGGAATGGGTGCAAAAAGAAAAGGCCCGGGGTCGCATTCGTAACATCGGGTTCTCTTTCCATGGCCGGCCCCAATCTTTTAAGCGCATTGTGGATGCTTACCCATGGGAATTTTGCATGATACAATATAATTACATCGATACACAGTTTCAGGCAGGTACGGAAGGGCTGCGTTACGCCCATGCAAAAGGTTTGCCGGTCATGGTGATGGAACCGCTGCGGGGCGGCAAGCTGGTCAATCTGCCGCCAATGGCCCAACAGGCATTTGCCCAGGTCGACCCGGACGCCACGCCGGCCCAATGGGCGCTACGGTGGGTGTGGAATCACCCGGAGGTCACCCTTCTTTTATCCGGCATGAACACCATGGAACAGCTGGAGATGAATGTGGCCGATGCGTCTTTGGCACAAGCCAATACCCTGACGGCGACGGACCTGGCCGCTTACGACAAAGCGCTGGCCATCATTCGGGAGGCGACCCGTGTGGGCTGTACCGGTTGCGGCTATTGTATGCCTTGCCCTGCAGGTGTAGATATTCCCGGCGCTTTTTCCAACTTAAACGAGCTGGTTGTGCTAAGCAAAAGCCAAGCCACCCGCAAACAATTTGTGGCAGCAGGGATTACCGCCAAAGCCATGGCCTTTGCGTCCCAGTGTAAACGCTGTGGCCAGTGTGAAAAGCACTGCCCGCAGAACATTGCCATCATTGATATGCTGACCCAGGCGTCCCGGGAATTGGAACCCTTTTGGGTGCGGCCTGTGGCTTCTGTGGCCAGGCTCTTTACACAACACAAAGAATCGTCAATTTTTTGATACGGCTAAATCCAAAAAGCCGTGTTTGCTTTTTGCGCCTTGCAATGCATTTATATGATGTGATAAAAAAGAAACCATAGAGGCAATAGCCCGAATTTGGGGGAATGGTGAAGATGTTTCAAATTATGACAGCCCGAGAGGCAATTGATCTCATTAAAGACGGAGATTGTATTGGGATCAATGCATTCTTGGCATTGTGTAATCCCGCGGAGTTGCACAATGCATTGGCCCAAAAATTCATGCAGACCGGCCATCCTGGCCAGCTGCGATTGTTTTGTGCGGCTGGTTTTGGCTGCTGGGACGAGGCCCGTTATGCCGACCCCTATATTGCGGCCGGTGCAGTCCAAGAGATTGTGGCGGGCCATTTTGCCAGTATGCCCGCGGCTGTGCGTATGGCGATGGAAAATAAGATTGAGGCGTATAACCTGCCGTTGGGGGTGTTGTCCCACCTCATCCGCGCCGCAGCGGCGGGGCAGGAGGGGCTTTTGAGCGAGGTGGGCCTGAATATTTTTGCCGATCCTCGGGTGGGCACCCCCGCACTGAATGCCATGTCCAAGCGGCAGCTTTTAAGCCTGGTCACGGTTGAAGACAGGGAATATTTGTATTATAAGGCGCCCAAATTTGATATTGCCTTTATTAAAGGAACAACGGTAGACCCCAACGGCAACATTACTTTTGAAAAAGAGTACCTGACAGTGGATGCTTTGGCACTGGCCCAGGCGACCAAAGCCAACGGAGGTAAAGTCATTGTAGAAGTGGAGCAGGTCAGCCATATGTTCCCCCGTCCCCGCAATGTCATTGTGCCCGGTATATTGGTAGATGCTGTTGTGGTCAATGAAGGCGAAAAAACCCACACCGGCTACAACCCCACCCTGTCCGGTGACATCCATGTGCCTGCCAGCCAGATGGACTACTTTATGAGCAAATTGACTACGTCCAAGAAGAAAAGTGTGACGAATGATGCATCTCCCGACATCATTGGCCAGCGGGCCGCCGAGGAGCTTCACCCCGGTCAAATTGTCAATATCGGCATCGGCATACCGGAAATGGCGGGGCAATACGCCTCCAAGCGGGGGATACTCAAAGACATTACCGCTACTGTGGAAGCGGGAGGTGTGGGCGGTTTGCCGGCCCCCGGCGTAGCCTTTGGTGCCACCATCGGCGCCGATATGATCACCGATATGAACATCCAGTTTGATTTTTATGACGGTGGGGGACTGGATATCTGCTTCATGGGCGGATTAGAGGCCGATCGGTTCGGCAATGTGAACGCCCACCAGCCGGTATCTGGTTATGTGGGCATTGGCGGTTTTGCCAATATTACAAACGCGACTAAAACCATTGTGTTTTGCATGACCTTCCGGACAAAAGGGCTGGAGACCCGGGTCAAAGACGGCCGGGTGGAGATTGTGAAAGAGGGCACCATCCAGAAATTCAAAAGCGATATCAGCGCCGTCAGCTTTTCTGCCAAAAATGCTTTGCGCAAGGGCCAGAGGGTACTTTATGTAACTGAGCGGTGCGTCTTCGCATTGACACCGACGGGCCTAAAGCTGCAAGAAGTATATGACGGTATCGATCCCCAAAAAGATATTTTTCCTTATTTGGATTTTACACTGGAATAGAGAACCGACGGCAGCTTAGTCATTCCATTTGGGTCTGTTTGTTTTCACAGGTTTATCACAATATATTGTGGTCATCTGGTTTTCTATTGTTTTTTTGTCATAGTAATAGCGATATTTATAAAAAGTTCATATTTGCCTCTTGCAATACATGTCGTAAATTTGTTAAGATAGTTACAAATAGTATCTTTTTGCCGAAGATGGACATAAAAGCAAGAAATGATAAAATTTGGAGGATGAGATGGTTAAAATGAGCAGTTCGCGATTGACCAGAATAGTGGCCCTTGCCTTGGCTGCTATCATTATTTTAGGAACGGTAGCATTCCTGTTTTCCACCATGGCCCACGCGATCGCCCATGAAAAAGCGCTTTCTCAGGCCCGCAATATTTCCGATGGTATTAAGGGTGTTGACGTTTCGAAATATCAGGGTAACATTGATTGGAATGCGGTGGCGTCCGACAACATTAAATTTGCTATGGTGCGCGCCAGTTATGGCATGACCCCTGATGAAAAATTTTTGCAAAATGCCCGGGGCGCTGATGCGGCCGGTATTTATGTGGGGGCCTATCACTATGCTCGATTTAGTGACTGGCAGTCGATGCGCGATGAGGCGGATTATTTCTTAAATCAGCTTTCGCAAGTGAATATTACATATCCTGTGGTGCTGGACCTGGAGGCCACAAGAGGACTTGGTTCTACAACACTGACCAATTTGGCCGTTGAGTTCATGGACATCCTCAGGGCCAAAGGCTACAAGGTTATGCTGTATACATATAACAATTTCATGATCAAGTATTTGCAGACCCACAAGCTGCAGCAATATCATTTGTGGATTGCCAATTATCTTGAGGAACCAGTGCTAAATCAACATATGTGGCAATACACATCCTCCGGGCTGGTCAGTGGTATTAATGCCATGGTAGACCTTAATATTGCTTATGTGGATTTGGCGGTGCGCAAAGGCAGCAATCCCGAAGTGTCCGCCGCCATTCATCAAATGCTGAATGAAGTGTACAGTGTGTCTCTTACTATTAGTGAGGACCAGATGCCCACCTATATTACCGCCTGCCTCCAGTCTCATCTGAAATACAGGTTGGGCACCGAGTTGACCTTTGATGGGCAATATGACGATTTAACGAAAGAAGCGCTGCATTCGGTAGACTTTAACGATCCGGCAGTGGACAAACAGTTCATCAAGCTTTTGCAGTCAATGCTTTATTACAAAGGTTATTACGATGAAATACCCACCGGAGAGCTAGACGAAAATACGGAAAAAGCCATTAAGCAAATTCAGATTAAAAATGCGCTGGGGTCAACCGGCACATTGGACAATGCCACATTGGATGCCATTATGGCCATGGATGTTATTTTTGCTTAAAATTGAAACAAGCGACTGAAAACACCCGCCGAACTTCAAAAAAGGCGGGTGTTTTTTTGCGGGAACTATGGAAATCTGCGCCCTGGTATGATAAGGTAAAAACGCAACAGATACAGCTGCATAGAGCTGATAATAATGGGGGAATATCAATGGAACTGTATAAGCTGGCGCCGGCTTTCATGGACTATATTTGGGGTGGCACCGGGCTGATAGAACGCTGGGGCAAAAAGGCCGTAACGCCGACGTTGGCGGAAAGCTGGGAACTTTCGCTGCATGAAAAGGGCAAAAGCCGTATTATTGGCGGCAAAGAAGACGGGCGCTTTTTGGCCGATGCACTGACCAAAGCGGATTGGGGTACCAATGGGCAGCGCTTTGACATATTTCCCATGATGGTGAAATTGATTTGTGCCAGCCAAAATCTGTCCGTGCAGGTGCATCCTTCCGACGCGTATGCCAAAGTGCATGAAAACAGCCTTGGCAAAACGGAAACGTGGTACATTTTGGAGGCGCAACCCGGGGCCGGCATCTATTGCGGCCTTACCCGCGATATAACCAAAGTAGAATTGGATGCCTGCCTGGAGCAAAACCGCATTACGGATCTGTTGCATTTTTATCCGGTGCAGCCGGGAGAGAGTTATATGATTCCGGCAGGCACCATCCACGCCATCGGCGCCGGATGCACGCTGATTGAAATTCAGCAAAATAGCGACATTACCTACCGTGTGTATGACTACGATCGCCGGGACGATAAAGGAAATGCCCGTCCCCTACATATTGAAAAAGCAAAGGCCGTGTCCAGTTTAAAAGCCTTTTGCCGCCGTGACGCCGCAAGGGAATTAACCCCTGGTGTCCGCCTGTTGGCGGCAAGCCGCTATTTTACGGTATATGAATACGACTGCTGTGGCCAGTTGAACCTGCAGGTGGATGACCGTAGTTTTGTTACATTTACGGCTGTGGAAGGGGAAGGAACCGTTAATGGACGTCCCTTTGCCAAAGGTGACAGCTTTTTGGCGCCGGCGGCTTTTGGCGCGCTGCAATGGGAGGGCCAATGCCGCATCATATTGAGCAAACTGGTCCAATACCGGGTGGAATGCAACGAAACGCAAGATACCGCCCAACTGGCGATACGCAGTGATGACGGAATAATATTGGCCCAAGAAACACTGGGATCGCCTCATTCGATAACATCGGCGTCAATCATTTTCATTTTGGAAAAATTGCTGCAGGCCGCTGCGTTGACACCAGGCGACCTAGAGGAAATTGTGTTGCCGTCTTCGGCGGACGGCAAGTTTAAAAGAGAAGTGGAAGAGGCACTGGCAGTACTCGTCAGGCGTTAAGGTTGCTGTAAACGAATAACAGCAATTAATTCAGAGCAATCGAAAGTCTGCCATAAAAAAACAGCGAACACCAATGGTGTTCGCTGTTTTTTTATGGCAGGCCATGGCGGACCGCCAGATAGCAGAGGAGCAAAGACCACACTTAAAAAAACGAGGAGGATA
>JAVBNO010000001.1:0-10193 GCA_031551485.1 Oscillospiraceae bacterium | reverse complement strand
AAGCGACATGTTAAATGCCTGCCGGAGCGGCTGCACGTCTGCCGTGCTTTGATTCAATATCGGTATCAGCTTTTTTCACTCTCTGCACACCAGATCAGCCCCAAAACAGTCTACCCGCCAGCCCAAGCGTTTCCCGCGCACCTATGCCCTGGCCCTAAGGATGGGGCGGGGGAAACCATGTGGTTTCCCCGAAAAAAGTTTTTGCATACTTTTTGGCGCAAAAAGTATGAGCCGGTCGCGGCTTAAGCGACATGCTAAATGCCTGCCGGAGCGGCTGCACGTCTGCCGTGCTTTGATTCAATATCGGTATCAACCTTTTCTCTTTACGCATTTGCGCCAAAAAGTATGGGCCGCTCCGACAGGCTAGATGCCTGCCGGAGCGGCTGCACGTCTGCCGTATTTTGATCTGACACCGGTAACAACGCTTTTTCCATTCATCACTCAAGCGCCGCTGCCTTACTCGGTAAACATATTGGTATTACTGTGGCGCATCACGCACACCACCAGCCCAATGCCTAAATAAATGGCCAGCACCGATGACCCGCCTGCCGACAAAAACGGCAAAGTGATGCCGATAACCGGCAGAATACTCAAACACATGCCGATGTTCAAAATAGCCTGAAATGCGATCATGGCAAAAACGCCGGCACAAATAAACTGCCCCAGCGGGTCGGCCGCCGCGTGGACATTGTATAAAAGCTTGGCCAAAATAGCAATAAAGACCACAATGATTGCCAAACATCCCATAAAGCCCAATGCTTCGCCAATAAACGCAAAGATAAAATCGTTGTGAATTTCAGGCACAAAATGATAATGCCCCGCCTGGGTAAAAAGCCCTTTGCCCCACAATCCCCCCGAGCCGATGGAAAGCATGCCGTGGTACTGCTGGTACCCGCCCCCCTGAATATCCGCCTCGCTGGGGTTCAGTACATTGATAATGCGCATTTTTTGGTCGGCGGAAAGAATATAGGCCCACACAATGGGGGCCGCCAGCGCCACCGCGCCAAACGCCGCCGCCACATATCGCCACTGAATGCCCGCCACAAACACCATTGCCAAAAAAATAAGTCCGAACATAAAAGCGGTGCCGTCGTCCCCCTGCAAATGGATGAGCAAAATGGGGAACGCGCCGTGCAGTACAATCAACAGAATGTGAAGAGGCTGGTGAATTCGCTCCTGCACTTTGGAAAGATGGAGGGCAAAGCTCAAAATAAAACCAATTTTTAAAAATTCGCTGGGTTGCACGGTAATATCAAGCCCCGGAATTGGCAGCCAGGCCTTATCATCCGCCCCAAGCCGCTGCATGCCGATAAAAAAAGTCAGAAGAACAAGCCCGTACAAAATAGGCAAATAGATTTTCCACATCTTGGCCCAAAAGTGGTAATCCACCTGGGCAATAATGTTGACAGCTACAAAGCCCAGCGTCACGGCAATACACTGAACCCAAAACTGCCGTGATTCCACCGCGCCGCTGCGCCGCAGCGCGAATTGCAGCAAAATACCAAACGCCGACAGCCCAAAAACAAGCCCCTGCAAAAAGGGGTCGGCCTGTCGAAAATAGGAAATAATCGCTCTGAATGTTTTTCTCATCATGGTCTCCTGCCGCTGTAAAAATCCGAATATACGTTTGTGGTTAGTATACCATACTCTTGTCCAAATAGGAATGCCGCCGCCGCAAAATCGACTGGCAGCATGCCCCTTTTTTGTCTGCCGGGCCCAAGAGGCTGTCTTTTGCGGGAAAGGAGGAAAAAGTCGCAAAATCCTTTGAAAATATGCTATAATAGCTACGTTAACGATTACCAACCAAGAAAGGTGCTGCCGTTATGCCCAACGAAACAACCGCCCTCTTTCCCTCCGATATCGAAATTGCCCAAAGCGCCCCAATGCGCCCTATAGCCCAAATTGCCGGCGACCTGGGTATAACAGAGGAGGAACTCCTGCCGTTTGGCCGTTATAAAGCCAAAATTGCCGAAAGCGCTTTTGCGCGCTTGGCCGGCAAACCCGACGGCAAGCTAATTTTGGTCACGGCCATTAATCCCACCCCCGCCGGCGAGGGCAAGACCACAACCACGGTGGGTTTGGGCCAGGCCCTCACCCAAATTGGCAAAAAAGCCATCATCGCCCTGCGGGAACCCTCGCTTGGCCCGGTATTCGGCGTTAAAGGCGGGGCGGCCGGCGGCGGCTATGCCCAGGTGGTGCCCATGGAGGACATCAACCTCCACTTCACCGGCGACATCCATGCCGTCACGGCTGCCAACAATCTTTGCTGCGCCCTCATCGACAATCATATACAGCAGGGCAACCCCTTGAAGATAGACCCCCGCCGCATCTTGCTCAAACGCTGCCTGGATATGAACGACCGGGCGCTGCGGGACATTGTCATCGGCCTTGGGGGCAAAGCCAATGGCATCCCCCGGGAGGATTCCTTCCAAATTACGGTGGCAAGCGAAGTCATGGCCATTCTCTGCCTTTCCGCTGACCTGGCCGATCTCAAAACCCGTTTGGGCCGGATGCTGGTTGCCTATTCCACCGACAATACCCCCGTCTATGCCGCCGACCTGCAAGCCCACGGCGCCATGGCCACCCTGTTAAAAGAGGCCAGTCTGCCCAATTTGGTGCAGACGCTGGAGAATACCCCCGCCCTTATGCACGGCGGGCCCTTTGCCAATATCGCCCACGGGTGTAATTCCATCCGGGCCACCCGCCTCGCCCTCAAGCTGGCCGATTATACCGTCACCGAGGCCGGCTTCGGCTCCGACCTGGGCGCCGAAAAATTCTTCGATATCAAATGCCGCATGGGGGGATTGCTTCCTTCGGCGGTGGTGTTGGTGGCCACGGTCCGCGCCCTCAAGCACAACGGCAGCGTGGCCAAGGCCGACTTAAACAAACCCGATGTGGCCGCTCTGACCAAAGGCCTCGTAAACCTGCAAAAGCACCTGGTCAATATGCTGTCTTACGGCGTCCCCGTGGTCGTCGCCCTCAATCGCTTTGGCACCGACGCCCAGGAGGAATTAGACGTTGTCGAAGCCTTCTGCCGGGAAAACAACGCGGATTTTGCCCTTTGTGAAGTGTTTGCCAAAGGCGGTGCCGGGGGCAAGGCCATGGCGGAAAAAGTGGTGGCCGCCTGCGAAAAAGAAAATCACTTCGCGCCCCTCTATGACATCGCACTCTCCATCCCTCAAAAGCTGGAGGCAGTGGCGACCCGCATTTACGGCGCAAAGGATGTCGTCCTCGGCCCGGCGGCCCAAAAAGCCCTGCCCGAAATCGAGGCGCTGGGCGGCGGCCGTCTGCCCGTCTGCATTGCCAAAACCCAATACTCCCTTTCCGACAATCCCGCCCTGCTGGGCCGTCCCGAGGGCTTTACCCTGACGGTGCGGGATCTGCGCCTTTCGGCGGGCGCGGGGTTTGTGGTGGCCTATGCCGGCGATATTATGACAATGCCGGGGTTGCCCAAAGCCCCGGCCGCCAACCAAATTGACATTGACGCAGCCGGCCAGATCACAGGCCTGTTTTAAGCGCATGAAGGAGGCTTTTCCCCTATGTCTTTTCGTATTGAAGTCGTTGACGGCGTCAAAACTGCCTTTGTGGAAGGCAATGATATCGCCATTGCCACCCCCCAGGACGCCATGGACCTGATTGCGGCTGTCAGCTTTGATGCCGGATGCAAAAAGCTGGTGTTGGAGGCGTCCCAGCTGCCCCGGGACTTTTTTGTCCTCTCCACCGGCCTTGCCGGCGAGGTATTGCAAAAATTTTCGAATTATCGCTTGCCTGTTGCCATCCGGGGCGATTTTACCGGCTACACCAGCAAACCCCTTCAGGATTTTATACGGGAATGCAACCGCGAAGGCCAGCAGGTCACTTTCGTTCAGACCCCCGAAGCAGAATGAAACGCCCTCCAAGAAACAGGATGCACACCCTGTTTCTTGCTGCCCGCGTCCCCAGCCCCCTCGGAGAGTAGGGGGATACTTTAAGGGGGACAAAGTCCCCCTTAAAAGGCGCATCTGTTCGCACCCGGTGCGAACGTCGTCACTTTCGCAAAAGTGACATGCGCCCCCGTGAAGGCCAGCAGGTCACTTTTCTCCAGACCCCTGCGGGCACAATAAGACGCCGCCACCAATCACCAGGATGCATGTCCTGCTTTATGCTCACGTCGTCCCCAGCCCCAATGAATCGATCAATAGCCAAGAGGTGAATTTGATATGCCGACCCAAAAAGAGTTGAACCCCAGCACCCTGCTGTCTCCTGTCCCGGCGGTAATGATCAGCTGCTGCGACGCCGCCTCCGACGCCAAACCCAACATCATCACCCTGGCCTGGGTGGGCACCGTCTGCTCCGAACCCCCTATGCTTTCCATTTCAATCCGGCCCAGCCGCTTGTCCTATGACATCATCAAGGCCACCGGCGAATTTGCGGTCAATCTGGTCAGTCGCAGCTTGTGCGAGGCCATGGATTTTTGCGGCGTTCGCTCGGGGCGCGAAGTCGATAAATTTGCCCATCTGGGCCTAACGCCCTGCCCCCTGCAGGAACTGGCCCATGCCCCCGGCATTGCCGAAAGCCCGGTCATTCTGGCCTGCAAGGTGAAACAAGTCCTGCCTTTGGGGTCCCATGATATGTTTGTGGCCGAAATTGTCGGCGTAAAGGCTGACACAGCCCTCTTTGACGACAGCGACCGCCTTTGCCTCGAGCGGGCGGATCTGGTGGGATATACCCACGGCGATTACTACGCCATGGGCGAGCATTTGGGCTTTTTCGGCTACTCGGTTGCCGCCCCCGACGTGCGTGCCCGCCGCATGCAGCAGGCATATGCCCGCGGACATTACAGCGAACCCAAAAAGAAGTAAAGCCGAAATTAAAGAGGGAATACCCATGGAAATACTCAGCCACGCCCCAAAGCAAACCGCGGCGCTTGCCCACCGCATCGGCGCCCTCCTCCAGCCGGGGGATGTGGTGGCCTATCGGGGGGATTTGGGCGCGGGTAAAACCTATTTTACCGCCGCTTTGGCCCAGGGGCTTGGCATTGCGGAACCGGTGGCCAGCCCCACTTTTGCCCTCGTCAATGTTTACAAGGGCGCCGACGCAACCCTCTGCCACTTTGACATGTACCGCATCAGCGGTTTCGATGATTTGTATTCCACCGGTTTTTTTGACTATCTGGATGGACAGTGCATCCTTGCGGTGGAATGGAGCGAAAACCTACCCCCCGATGTCCTGCCCCCCCACACCCTCACCATTACCCTTGACCGGCCGCAAGAACCGGGCTTTGATGACGACTGCCGCCGCATTACGCTGGCCGGTAACCCCCGCATCCTAAAGGCGTTGGCCCAAAGTCCGCTGCCCCCCAATCCATAAAAATGGGAGATGGACCCTTTGTACCTGCTCAGCATTGACAGCGCCGCCACAGCCGCCTCCGCCGCCCTTTTCAGCTGGGATGAAAAAGCCCCAGAACCCCTGTCTTCCCTAAAACTGCTGGGGGAAAACTTTTTGAATGTGGGCTTCACCCACAGCCAAACCCTCATGCCCATGGTAGAAGCGCTGCTGCAAACGGCTGGCGTCGCCCCCAAGGCATTGGGCGGCTTTGCCGTGGCCGCCGGCCCCGGCTCTTTCACCGGGTTGCGCATTGGCATTGCGGCGGTGAAAGGCATGGCCTCCGCCCTCAATCTGCCCTGCGCTCCCGTCTCCACCCTCAAGGCTCTCGCTTTCAACGCGGCCGCCTTTCGCGGCCTCATCTGCCCGGTGATGGATGCCCGCTGCAACCAGGTGTACACCGGGCTTTTTGCCGGCGATGGCGTATATCCCCGCCGCATCTGGGACGACGAAGCCGTCACCCTGGACGACCTGGGCCAAAAGCTGATAGACACCATGCACACCGCCCCCGCCATGTCGCTTGTTTTGGTAGGCGACGGGGCAGAGTTGTGCTATAATTACTTCCGGGACAAGCTGCCAAAGCTTTTCGCGGACGACAGTCCAAAAGGGCAAGGGGATACGCCCCGGGTCTTTTTGGCGCCCGTCCATCTGCGTCACCAGCGGGCCTCCTCCGTCGGCATGTGCGCCGCCGCCAAATGGCAGGCGCTGGCAGCCCCGGCCGATGCCCTTGCCCCTGTCTACCTGCGCATTCCCCAGGCCGAAAGGGAACGGCAAAAACGCCTGGAGACCCAAGGATAAACCGCGCCTGTCCGCATTACTGTTTACACTGAAATTGCAATAAGGAGAAAACGATATGATAGCCCTTTCCTGTGACCATGCCGGTTATGAACTGAAAGAGACGGTAAAAGCCTATTTAATGGAAACCGGCCGCTCGGTGGAAGACCTGGGCACCTTTTCCGCCGAGGAAAAACAAGACTACCCCATGGCTGCCATTGCCCCCTGCAAGGGTGTGGTGGCGGGCCAATATGAATATGCCATTCTGTTTTGCGGCACCGGCATCGGCATTTCAATGGCCGCCAATAAAATAGCCGGCATTCGCGCCGCCTGCTGCTCCGATTATTTTTCCGCCAAATTTACCCGCCTGCATAACAATGCCAATGTCCTTTGCCTGGGCGGCCGTGTGGTTGGCCCGGGGCTGGCGGTGGAACTGGCGGAGGTCTTTGTCTCCACCCCCTTTGAAGGGGGCCGCCACGCCGACCGCGTCCAATTGATCATGGATATTCAGGACGGCAAAATCGGCCGGTAACCCTGCCAAAGAATACGATCTATATTTCATTATCATATAAGGAGGACCCACCATGGCGACACTCGCAAATCCGCCCCACATTTTTGACCATCCCCTAATCCAGCATAAACTCACCCTGCTGCGGGACAAAAACACCGGCTCCAAAGAATTCCGCGAGCTCATTTCCGAAGTGACAATGCTCATGTGCTTTGAGGCCACCCGTGATCTGCCTTTAAAAGAGGTGGAAATCGAAACCCCTGTGGCGCTGGCCAAAGCGAAAGTCATCTCCGGGCGTAAAATGGCCTTTGTCCCTATCCTGCGGGCGGGCATGGGCATGGTAGACGGTGTGCTGACCCTGGTGCCCGCCGCCAAAGTGGGCCACATCGGCCTTTACCGTGACCCCGATACCTGCATGCCGGTGGAATATTACTGCAAGCTGCCCTCCGACGTGGCCCAGCGCGATGTCATCGTACTCGACCCCATGCTGGCCACCGGCGGTTCGGCGGTGGATGCCATCAATCAGATTAAAGCCCGTGGGGTCACCAGCATTAAATTCATGTGCATCATTGCCGCCCCCGAAGGCATGGAAGCCTTAACCAAGGCCCATCCCGATGTGCAGGTGTACTGTGCGGCCATGGATGAATGCCTGAACGACCACAAATACATTGTTCCCGGCCTTGGCGATGCTGGCGACCGCATTTACGGCACAAAATAAACGCTTATCACGAAAAAGGAGGAAGAGCGATGACCGATGCCCAAGCGTTGGCCACTGTGGGGTTGGTGGCGCTGGCCACAATGATCACCCGCTTTTTGCCTTTCCTTCTTTTTCCCAACAGCGATAAAGCCCCCGCCTATATCCGCTATCTGGGCCAAGTGCTGCCCTATGCCGCCATCGGCTTTTTGGTCATTTATTGCCTCAAGTCCGTCTCGCTTGTCGCTCCGCCCTATGGCCTGCCCGAGGGCATTGCCCTGGCTTGTGTTGTCGGACTTCACCTGTGGCGCAAAAACACCCTGTTAAGCATTGGGGTCGGCACCATTGTCTATATGTTTTTGGTGCAGTGCGTCTTTATCTGATGTTTTCTGTTTACGACACAACAAAGGGATGGCTTTGGCCATCCCTTTGTTGTGTTAAATTTGAGATTATTTTTTCTCAATTATCTGTAAACAAGTTGTTTTCCGACTCGCCCCATGCTATGATAGAGCGAAACAATCAAACACCCGTGAGGGAGTAGTCAGCGCATATGATGAATGCGTGACAAGTCAACATACTGACCTATTTCGGTCTGGCTTGTATTAAAGGACGAGACTCATGTATGGCCTAAAAGCGATACATGGTCTTATTTTTTTGCCCGGTATTGCCTTTGCCCGGGTTTTTGGATAAAAAAAGGAGCATGAATATGGAAATTTGGTTGGCACTTCTTTTGTTTGGGGTGGGCACGCTGCTCACTGTCAAGGGCGGAGATTGGTTTGTGGACGCCGCCGGCTGGATGTCGGATGTCACCGGTATCCCCAAGGTGGTGATCGGCGCCACAGTTGTCAGTTTTGCCACCACGGCGCCGGAGTATTTTGTCTCCCTCATCGCTATCCTTAAAGGTTCAAACGATTTGTCGGTGGGCAATGCGGTGGGGTCGCTGATTGCCAATTTAGGCATTGCCTTTGCGTTGTTGGCGGCCTTCATCCCCGACAAAATTCACGACCGCCTTTTTGGCGCCAAAGGTGGCATGATGATTGCGGCGACAGCCGCCCTCTGGATTTTTTGCCGTAACGGCGCCATTTCGGCCTGGGAAGGGGCTGCCCTTCTCCTCTTTTTCCTCGTCTCTGTGCTCATCGACATCAAATATGCGCGGCAGGGGAAAAACCGCCACGAGCGCAAGACCACCACACCCCGGGAGATTGCTCTGAACATCGGTAAATTCCTTGTAGGCGCGGCAATCATTGTCTGGGGTTCCAGTCTCATTGTAGACAGCGCCTGCCAAATTGCGTTATTCCTTGGCGTCTCCGAAACATTGGTCGGGCTGACGATCGTGGCTGTGGGCACATCGCTGCCGGAAATCGTCACCTCCATTGCCGCCGTTGTCAAAAAGCAAAATGCCCTGTCCATCGGCAACATCATCGGGGCGAATATCATTGACGCTACCCTCATTCTGGCAACGGGGGCCTTTGTGTCGGGCGGACGCCTTGTCGTTTCGCCGGCCACAGCCAAGGTGGATTTGCCGGTGGCGCTTGTCCTGATGTTGCTGGCTGTCGTACCCACCGCCATCGGTCGCAAAATCTACCGTTGGCAAGGCATTTTGCTCATCGGTGGCTATCTGGCCTATTTGGGGTTGATTACACTGGCGGGCTGACGCTGTACATGCCAAACACATGGGCCGCCGGCGCAAAACCCGCTGCCCCATCCGTCCCCTTTTATTTGGGTAAAGAATCATATATAATGGTAAAAACGGCAAAAGTCAAACCGCCTGGACTTCAAACGCAAAAATGTCCGGTGCTGATTTTACCATAAGGATGATGATATGAATATACAAATACAATTAAGGCAAGAGGAACCAAAAGATTACGCCGCCGTCGAAGCGCTTACCCGGGAGGCCTTTTGGAACTTATACGTTCCCGGCTGTGACGAGCATTATCTGGCCCACATTCTGCGGGATCACGAAGACTTTATACCCGCGCTTGACTTTGTCGCCGAAATCGATGGAAAAATTGTCGGCAATATCATGTACACCCGATCTTCCATTGTTGGGGAAGATGGCGTTACACACCCCACGGCCACCTTTGGCCCGCTAAGTGTGCTGCCAAGCTACCAGCGCAGCGGGGTGGGCAAAGCTCTCATCAGCCATACCGCCGCCCTTTGCAAAGAGATGGGCTACAAAGCCATCGTCATTCTGGGCAGCCCCCACTATTACTGCTACCGGGGTTTCCAGAGCGCCAAATCCTTTGGTGTTTCTTTTGGGGATGACCGCTATCCTTTCGCCCACCTCATCTTGCCCCTTGGCCCCGGCGCCATGGACGGCGTCAGCGGTGTCTGCCGCATGAGCCCTGTCTTCGACGGTATAGACGCCGCTGCCGTGGCCGCTTTTGACAGCCGCTTTCCCCCAAAAGAAAAGGCCAAAACCCTTTCCCAAGTGGAGTTCGCCATCAATGTCACCGCCTACCTGTCCGATGATACCTACGCCTAATGGCCTCTTTTTCTCTTTTTCACTGATAGCACCCAACAAGCAGAGCCAAAACCGTTTTCCCCATAGCCCGGACGTTTCCTGTGTACCTATGTCCTCGCCCTAAGGATGGGGGTGGGGGAAACCATGTGGTTTCCCCAAGAAATGTTTTTGCATACTTTTTGCGCCAAAAAGTATGAGCCGGTCGCGGCTTAAGCGACATGCTGCATTCCTGCCGGAGCGACTGTACGTCTACTCCAATTCTATATTGATATCGGTATCAAGCTTGTTCTTCTGCATCGCTTGCACCCCAAAATCAGAACCAAAACCGTTTTCCCCATAGCCCGGACGTTTTCTGTGCACCTATGCCCTCGCCCTAAGGATGGGGATTT
>JAVBNO010000078.1:0-11905 GCA_031551485.1 Oscillospiraceae bacterium | reverse complement strand
ATAGGAAAACCCTAGGGAAAACAATGGTGAATTGTTTTCCCTAGGGTTTATTTCCTTTAAAAATTCCTATTAGTATACTATGGGGCAGATCTTTATTGGCATTTTTAGACCTGCGCCGCTTTATAGAGTTCACCCTTGGGGTAACCGGTTTCCGCCGCCGTTTGCTTGGCCGCTGCCGAAGCCGCCATACCGCCGTCCATCAACGCCCGCATCCGGGCCACCGCTTCTGCAAAAGGGGGGCGCTCCACCGTCTGGGGCGCGGCGCCTTCCACCACCAGCACAAATTCCCCCCGGGGGGCCTGGGCTTGATAGCGGGCGGCCGCTTCTTCCAAGGTGGTGTGAATAACTTCCTCGTGGAGCTTGGTCAGCTCCCGGCCAATGCAGATGTTGCGCTGTCCAAACGCCGCCAGCAAATCGGTCATAAAGGCGGCAATGCGATGGGGCGCTTCGTAAAAGACCATCAGCCGTTCTTCGCCGGCCAGGGCGGCCAGCCGGGCTTTGCGTTCAGCTTTTGGCACCGGTAAAAAGCCTTCAAAGCAAAAACGGCTTTCGGCAAACCCGCAAAGGGCTACAGCGGATACCACAGCGGAAGGGCCGGGGATGATGACGGTGGGAATGGCTGACTGCCGGCACAGGGCGATGACCGCGCCGCCGGGGTCGCTGATGCCGGGCATACCGGCGTCGGACACGACGGCGCAGCTCTCTCCGTTAATTACTCTTTGTATTATTTGTATCGATTTTTCCTTTTCGTTGTGCTCGTGGCAACTGATCATCGGTTTTTTAAGCCCCAAATGGTTCAGCAGCTTCAGGGTGACGCGGGTGTCTTCGGCGGCAATAAAGTCCACTGTCCCCAGCGTTTCGGCCACCCGGGGGGAGATATCCCCCAAATTGCCAATGGGGGTACCCACAATGTAAACGGTACCTGGCATCACTCGGCCCCCTTTCGATAAATGGCCAGCATCTCTTCTGAAAATCCATCTTCGCCCTCTATGATCAAGGGCGGCTCTATTTGCAAAAACGGGCCTCCATTGCGGCGTCCTTCGGCCAAAAAAAGCCAGGGGGCCAGGGCAGGACGCTGCTGTACAAATCGGATGCGCTTGGGCTCGATGCCGCTTTTGCGCATAGCCTCCAGCGTATCGGCCAGGCGGGCGGGGCGCTGGCAAAGGCAGAAGCGGCCGCTGGGGCGAAGCAGCCTTGCGGCGGCGGCACAGACATCGCCGATGGTGCAGTCTGTTTCGTGGCGAGCGGCCAGCCGGGATTTTTCGGGGCTGGGCACACCGGAACCTGCGGGCTTATAGGGCGGGTTGCAGGTCACTACATCGAAGGCGCCCGGTTGGGGCAGGCTTTTCAGCGCTTTTAAATCGAGGCAAAGGGGAAGGATGACCTGTTCCAGATGATTCGCCTGGACAGAAGCCTCCAGCAAGGCCACGGCTTCGGGCTGAATTTCAATTGCATAGCAGCAACCGGGGGCCACACCCCCCTGCCAGTAAAGGGGGACAATGCCGCCGCCGCTGCACAAATCGCAGCAAAGGTCTTTGGCGGTTGGGGCGGCAAACGCCGCCAGCAAGATACCGTCTGTCCCAAATTTGTGAAGGGAAGAGGTAGCAATGGCGATCGCTTTACCATTTGGGCCGCCCAGCGTTTCCCACCGAATTTCCCCTTTGTCTTTTGTCGCCGCCAATGCGCGCCTCTTTTCCGGCCGCCTTTTGCTTTGGATCCGGCCTATGGATTGTACTATCAGTATAGAAAGAAGAAAGGAGCTTGTCAAATTGATTGTTATTTGGCCCTTCTGCGTTTATAATAGAGGTATTGATGCTGATTCCAGATTTTAATTTTTGCATGGGGGTATGTTGCTTTGCCCGCTGTTGTAAACGCCGTTATCAAAATGAAAACCGAAATTGCGCCGGGTATCTTCCGCTTCGTCGTCGAAGCAGGAGAGGTGGCCCGCGCCGCACGGCCCGGCCAATTTGTCCATTTGGGGGTGGAGGGCCATTCCCTGCGCCGCCCTATCTCGCTGGCCGCCATTGACCCGAGGAAAGAAGAGCTCACCCTGATTATGGAGATTCGGGGGGAGGGCACCGCTCTTCTTTGCCAAAAGGGTGTGGGCGACTGTTTTGACCTGTTGGGGCCCTTGGGCCACGGTTTTGACCTGCTGGAGCGCAGCGCCCGGGCCGTCATCATCGGGGGCGGTATTGGCGTGCCGCCGCTTTTGCCCCTGGGGGTCCATTACGGGGCCAACGCCTCGGTCATTTTGGGCTTTCGCACCCAAAGCGCCATGATTTTGACAGAGGAATTTAAAGAGTACGGTTGTGGCTGGGGTTTTTGCACCGACGACGGCAGCTTTGGGGAAAAAGGGCTGGTCACGGCGCCTTTGGCCCGATTATTGGAGGTACACATCCCCGATATTATTTACGCCTGCGGCCCCGGCCCCATGCTGAAAGGGGTGGCCACGCTGGCCCTGGAAAAAGATATTCGCTGCCAGGTGTCCATGGAACAGCGGATGGGATGCGGCATTGGCGCCTGCCTGACTTGCGCCTGTCCCACCAAAACCGCCGGGGGCGACACGGTTTATCGCCATGTCTGCCAGTACGGCCCTGTCTTTGAAGCCAAGGAGGTGGCGTTTTAATGGCTGATGCAAAAGGCACCGTTTCTATGCATGTAAATATTGCGGGGGTGGATTTTCACAATCCCGTCATCGCCGCCTCGGGCTGTTTTGGTTACGGTCGGGAATACGGCCAATTTTACCCTTTGTCCGCCCTGGGGGGCATTGCCACCAAGGGTACCACGCTGGAAGAGCGGCAAGGCAACCCGCCGCCCCGCATTGCCGAAACGCCCGCCGGCGTTCTGAACGCGGTGGGGCTGCAAAACCCCGGTGTCGACTATTTGCTGGAGGTCGAGTTGCCTCATTTGGCGCAGGCGGGCACCGCTGTCATCGTCAACATAGCGGGCAGCCGCATCGAGGATTATTGTGAAATGGCCCGGCGGCTGGAGGGCAGTGCCGCCCATATGCTGGAAGTAAACATTTCCTGCCCCAATGTCAAAGAGGGCGGGGTGGCCTTTGGCACCGACTGTGCCACCGCCGGAAAGCTGGTGGCGGCGGTGCGGCAATGCACCACCAAACCGCTGATGGTGAAATTATCCCCCAACGTCACCGACATTGTGGAAATTGCCAAAGCGGCCGAGGCGGCGGGGGCCGACGCTTTGTCGCTCATCAACACCATTTTGGCTATGCGGATTGACATTAACACCCGGCGCCCTATTCTTTACAACAATTACGGCGGCCTTTCGGGGGCGGCTGTCTTTCCCATCGCACTGCGAATGGTCTGCCAGGTGGCCCATGCCGTCGCTGTGCCTGTGGTGGGCATGGGCGGCATTACCCGGGCGCAAGACGCCATCGAAATGATGATGGCAGGGGCCCGGGCGGTGCAGGTGGGCAGTGCCCTTTTTGCCGATCCTTTTGCCCCTGTGCGGATTGCCGAGGGCATGGAACAGTGGCTGCAAACCAAAGGCATTGCCGACATCAACGACATTGTGGGCACTGTCAAACTCAACTGACGTCGTTTATTATTTTGCAAGACATAGCAGGAGGAAACCAATGACACGTATTTATTTTGTCCGTCACGGCGAGGCCACCGGCAATGCCACCGGCCATTTTCAGGGCGTTACCGACAATCCGCTTACCGAAAAGGGTATTTTGCAGGGGCAAATTTTGTGCAGGCGCTTTGCCAATGTCGCCTATGATACCATTTATACGAGTCCTTTGTGCCGGGCGGTGGAAACCGCCAGGCTGCTGGACGGCGACAGGGGCACGCCCATTGTCATCGATGCCGATTTTATTGAGATTAACGGCGGCGATATGGAGGGCACACCCATGGCGGAGCTGCCTGTCCGCTTTGCCGAGGCGCTGCATATTTGGAACAATGAAATGCACCGTTTTGTCGCGCCGGGGTTGCAGGACGGCGGGGCCAAAGCTGCCCGGGAGCGGCTGTTGGGCGGCGTTCGCAAGGTAGTCGCCGCCCATCCCGACGAAACCGTCGTCATTGTCGCCCACGGTTTTATGCTGCGGGTTTTTAACGCCTTTGTGCAGGGCATTCCTTTTGAGGAGATCGATGCCCTTGGCTGGGGGGCCAACACCTGCGTCACCTGTGCCGACATCGAACCGGACGGCACGCCCCATCCTGTTTTCATCAATGACGCGTCCCATCTGCCCAACGAGATGCACACCCCCGACTCTTGGAAAAAGTGAGGCGATAACGCTGTGCTGGTGGGTACACTGGAAATTAAACTTTATGCCCCCTGGGTGCACTCCCTGAAGGAAAAGCGGATGGTTGTCCAAAGCCTTGTGAAAAAGCTGCAAAGCAAGTTTGCTGTTTCGGCTGCCGAGGTAGCTGCCCAGGACATTCACCAGACCATTGTCGTCGGCGTTGCTTGCGTTGGGGGGGACCGCCGCCATTTGGACGGCGTTTTAGACCATGTTCTGCGCTTTGTGGAAGGCGCGACCGAGGCGGAAGTGGTCGACATCCAGCGGGATATTCACTGAGAATCAACATAAAAATGAAAACCGGCCATGTCCATTTTCCTTCGGGAGCGTGGACACAGCCGGTTTTTTTGTGCTTTCAGGGTTCTCTGCGCATCTGGTATTTTTTCTTGGTCGCAAGGCCGCCTCGGATATGCCGTTCATTTCGGTTCTTCTCCATTACCTGCTGTACCTGATCATATAAACGGCTGTTTATCTTTTTGAGCCGCTCGGACACGTCTTTATGTACAGATGTACCAAAGGTGAACAAAGAGCGCGCACCGCTCTGATTACAGGTGTTTCACCTTTGCTTGCGTCTTTACTCCTTCAGCCTTACCGCCACTTTGCCGTCCGCCCCCACCACAATCCGGTCGACGACAGCTTTGACGGCGGCATTGGTCCAGTGCCGGCAGTCCACTGCCGTGGCCAGGGTGGGGAAGAGGGTCTGGCTGCGTTCCTGCGGCGTTTGGCGCTCCGGGGCGCGGCTGGCGGCCAGCATCCCTTCCAGCCGGCGGATTTCGGCTGCCGTTTTTTCCATGCGCTCATCCAGTTCCGCGGAAGTCAGCTGCTCGCCGGTGTACAAATCCAGCCATTTTTGCCGAAAGGCCTTTTGCTTTTGCAGCTGCTTTTCTATTTCTTTGGGGTCCGCCGGGCCTTCTTTTTGCTGCCGGTATATTTGGGCCGCCTCGTTTTGAATGCGGGGCAGGAGGTTTGGTTTTGGGGCCAGTAATGCCACAAAATATGTATTCAGCGCTTGGATCAGCACCTCTTCTTCCACGGCTGTGGCGTTGGGACAGGCGTCCACCCCGCGGCCGTTGCGGCGGGAACAGACCCACCTGGCGCCGCCGGCATTCCCTTTTCGGCGGCTTAAGCGGCGAAAGGCGTAACCGCAGCTTTCGCAGCGCAAAAGGGTAGAAAAAAGGTGGCGGCTGTTTTGACGGGTTTTCTGCGCCTGCATGGCCGCCCCCCGCCCGGCCATCAACTGCCCGGCCTTGGCAAATGTTTCCGGCCCGATGATACGCAGCTCCGGCCGTTCACTTACCAGCCATTCTTCCGCCGCCTTGGGTTTGCGCACGCCGGTTAAAAAATCGGCCACTTCTTCTTTGCCGTTGATGATTTGGCCGGTGTAAAGGGGGTTTTGCAAAATGCGACAGACGGCGTTTTGGCTCCAGCGGCAATTTCGCTTTGTTCGATGCCCCCGGGCATTCAGCAGCCCGGCAATTTTGCCTGCCCCAAACCCCTCTTCGTTGTACCAGTGATAAATTTGCCGAATGATTTCGGCTTCCGTTTCGTTAAGGGCCAAGTGAAATAAGTCGCCGGGGGTTTTGTCATAGCCGTATACCAAATTGGGCACCCGCCCTTTTTCGGCGTTCAGGCGTTTGCCGAACTTCACCCGCTTGGAGGTGTTGGCGCTTTCCTCTTGGGCCAGGGCGCCAAAGATGGTCAGCACAAATTCCGAATGGCCCAGCACCGTCTGGCTGGCAGTCAAAAACACTGTCTCGATGCCCAGGGCTTTCAGGGTGCGGATGCTTTGCAAAAGATCGACCGTGTTGCGGGCAAAGCGAGAGATATCTTTGACGACCACCATTTCAAAGCAGCCGGTCTGGGCATCCTCCAGCAGGCGTAAAAACTGCTTGCGGTTTTTCATCTTGGTGCCGGAAATGCCTTCGTCGGCATAAATACGAACGAGCTGGTGGTTGTTGCGGGCGCAGTAGTCGGCAAAAAAAGCCTTTTGGGCCTCCAGGCTGCCCAGCTGGTCGGCCTTGTCGGTGGAAACGCGGCAATAGGCGGCAATGTTCATAGGCATCCCCCGTGGCAGTCATTTTATTTTGCCGTCCGTTTTTTTGTTTTCTCCCCGTTTGTCCGGTCGCTTTGTGAAACTTCGCTTTCTTCCGCCTGGCAAAGTTTTGCGCCGCAGGCCTTAAAGAGACAGGGCAGAAGCCTGTCGATGACCACTTCCGGCGATGTTGGGCTTTCAAAATAAAACACCGGCTTGGTACACCTCATCGCCGCTTCCTTTCTCTTTGCCGTTTTGCCGGTGGCAGATGGGGCCGGCCAAAGCTTTTATGATGTCGCTGTTCCCCGCGGCACTTGTTAAAACAGCAAAAAATTGTTATACTATGGATGGTTATGCATCTGAATGATAGGGTGCGCAAAAAGGAGCCGACAGTCTGATGGGGTATATTAAACTGCGCAATAAGGCGCATATTGTGCCGCTTTTATTCATCGGCGATGCCATTTTGGCATTTGCCTCCACTTTGCTTTCGATTCTATGGCTGGTTCCCGTCGCCTACCCAACGACCGAGCGCCTTTTTCCTTTGCCTGTCACTGTTATTTATGTGCTGTTATTTTTGGGGTTTTATTATATTTACGGCATGTACGAGCTGCCCACCAAGCCGCCCTACGATGTATTTGTCACCAATTTGATTGTGCTTTTCTTTTTATCCGCCGTTTTTATTTTTGCCGACTTTTTTTCCAATCCGCTGTTTTTTTCCAAACGGTTCATTTTTTTAGACGCCGTATTTCTCATGGTGCTTTTGTCGGCATGGCGCATTGGGTGCGACCGGGTGCTTTCCCGAGCCTCCGCCCGCCGCAAAACCGCCCTTGTCTACTGCCAGGATGACGGCCCCGCCTTTATGGACAAGGTGTCCCAAATGCAGATGTTTTCCATTGTCGAGCGTATTAATGTGGATCAATGGCCCCGGGAGCAGCGCGGCCAGCTGGTGGCCAAACTGCTGGCCAATGTGGACACGGTGCTGATTTCGTCTTTGGTCAGCAGCAATAAAAAAGAGCTGATTGTCTCCCAGGCTTTTGTGCTGGGGGCGGATGTGATTACGGTGCCCAATGTATATGAAATGAGCATTCACAACGCGGTGCTCATGCGCTTTGACGACGTGCCCGCCTTTGGCATCGAGCCTTTTGGTCTGCCCATTTACGGCCGCTTTCTCAAGCGGATGATGGACATTGGCGTCAGCGCCGTGGCCATAGTCCTTTTGGCGCCGGTCATGTGCGTTTGCGCGGCGGCCATCCGGCTCAATTCCCACGGCCCGGTGCTGTACCGCCAGGAACGGGTGACACGTTGGGGCAAAACATTCCGACTGTGTAAATTTCGCACCATGGTCATAGACGCTGAACAAAAAAGCGGCCCGGTGCTTTCCACCGGCGACGAGGATCCCCGTGTGACTTCGGTGGGGCGGTTTTTGCGCCGCACCCGGCTGGACGAGCTACCTCAGCTCTTCAATATTTTGGGCGGCAGCATGAGCCTTGTGGGCCCGCGTCCCGAGCGCCCGATTTTTGTGGAGCAGTTTATTGCCGAATTTCCCTATTATAACCAGCGGCACCGGGTCAAGGCCGGACTCACCGGCATGGCACAGGTTTACGGTCGCTATAACACGCTGCCCCAGGACAAGCTTCTCTATGACTTGATGTATATCAGCGAGGCGTCGGTGCTGTTGGATATGCGGATTTTGCTGTTGACGCTGCGCACCATTTTTCTCAAAAGCAGCACCCAGGGCGCGGGAACCCAAAACGCCAATGCATATTGGGATGATTCCCAAGGCAATGATATCCATACCGGCGGTTTGTAGCGTATCGGCACTGACTTGTACCGAAAGGGGAACTTGATTGTATGAATGTTTATTTTATCAATTTAATTTTAATTTTGGCCTTGGCGTGGCCCCTTTGCATTTATAAGCCGGCCAAATGGAAAACCATCCTTTATCTTTGCATCACCTTTGGCTGGATGTGGTTTATCTCCACCTTCCGCTTTGAAATTGGCTATGACTACAATACCTACCTTTTGCGCTTTGCCGCTGTTCAAGATATTCATTCTCTAGACGGCCTTCTGCATAGTTTTTTTGAGCCGGGCTTTATGGCGCTGATGAAGCTGATTTCTTTGGTGTCGATGGATCCCCTTGTTTTTTACGGTGTCATCGCCACCATTGTTCTTTTGCCCATGATGTGGTTCATTTATCGCCACTGTCAAAATGTCTGGTTTTCCACCTGGATTTTTGTAACGCTCACCTTTTTCTACTGCTCGCTTAATTTTGTGCGGCAAAGCATCGCCTGTTCGATCATTGTTTTGGGTTACGATTGGCTGCGGCGAAAAAAAGCCGTTCCTTTTTTGCTGCTTGTTTTGGTGGCCGCCTGCTTCCACAAAACCGCTTTGATTATGATCCCGGTCTATTTTCTCTGCCATATTCGTATCAACAAAAAGTTGGCCATCTTCTATGGAACGGCCACTGTTCTTATTTTCATGTTGTCCAATCAGATTTTGGATATTGTCACAACCTATGTTTTCACCAGTTATCGGAATTCTTTTTACTTGACAACGGGTTTGCAGCTGGCTTATCTTGTGGTACCGTGCGCCCTTTTCATCTTCCTGGTCTGCCTCTACAAAGGGTGGCAGCAGTCGGATCCGGACGCCTCTATGCTGTTTAATTTGATGCTTTTCAGCTGCATTATCTGGCTCTTTATTACCAAGCATTTTATCCTTGAGCGCTTCTCGATGTATTTATACATCTTTTCTTTGGTGGCCATCCCCAGCATGCTGGCCTCGTTAAAACCGTCAGCAGAAATGCTGGAGAAACGCGACCGGCTGCAGAGCACTGTCAAAGCGAATAAAAGCGGTCTCCATGAGCTTAAGCAGCTGGCTTATGACATCCGCCAAAAAGAGATTATGTATTGGGGCGCTTTGGGCTTTTTTCTCCTTCTCACCTTTTTGTATGACCAGTTGGGCACAAACCTGAATTTCCATGGGGTTTATCCGTACGATTCGGTTCTCAGCTGGCTTGCCCCTTAAAAAAGCAGTGCCGCCTTAATCGTTTTTTTCGTCAAAAATCCCCTTCGTCTTTTCCCCAGCAGGGAGGGCGGATGGGTTTTTTTGCATTTCAGCGTATATTCGATTTTGTTACGGCTGTATGTACTGTACTTTTTGAAACATCAAACTTCCCTGCGGTTTGTCGGACTGTGGCGTTATTTTCAATGATGTAAAGCGCGAGTGTTACCGCCCGCTCTTCCGGCAATCCCTTCAAACCCTAACCCTCCCATGCTGTTATTTTTGTACAATGAATGTATATGCAACGCAGCTGCAAATAATGTTTGCCTGCATAGATTCCTTTTCCCTGCCTGTTCTGCTTATTTCCCCACCAAAAAGGGCCTTCCCCCACGGGGAAGGCCCTTTTTACCGCTTTATATGTCACCACTGCAGGTATTGCATCAGCGCCTCTTTATTCAAGATATGAAAGGTGGACTTGTAAAAATCAATCAGCCCGTCTTCCTTCATCTTTGACAGCTCTCGGGATAGAGAAGGGCGGGGGATAAACAGATAATCCGCCCATTCGTCCCGGTTAAAGTCCAGCGTCACACTGCCGTCCTCCGCCGACACTTTTTCCAGGAGATAAACGGCAATCCGTTCGCGGATGGAACGGGTGTGAAAACAGCGCAGCGCCTGCAACAGCCTTTGGGATCGGTCGCAGATCGGGCCTATCATATTGAGCAAAATCTGGTTAAGCGAAACATAGGGCATCGGCTTGCGTCCCAGCATCCAGTCGTTATCTAGCAGCAAAACGGTGCATTCGGTGCGGGCCTGCACTGTCACCGGCCATTTGGGGGCCGTGCTGGCGCTGGAAAATACCAGGCCTTCCCCAAAATAACAGCCCGGGCGAATCACCTCGATAATCGCCCGGTTGCCGTCGCCTTTGTTTTTAGCCATGAGGGCTTCGCCCTCCAGCACCAGACCGATGTCGGTGCAGGGTTGGCCATCCGCCTTAATAATTGCATCCTTTTTATAGGTAATGCATTGAGCCATTGTTTCCTGAAGCATTTGGTCAAACTTAAATATGTCAATTTTTTTGACAATACCGCTTTTTAAAAATATATTGTAATATTTTTCGTACATCTTTAAAGCCTCTTCCTCGGTATGTTCGGGGTATTGATTGGTGATCGTGCCTTTGTACCGGCATTTACTGCTTGTCCACGGTTATGTCAAAAAGCATTCTGTCTGTATACTCCGATTTTGAAGAGCACATTGTCATTAGGGCAATCAGGTATTCATCCCGTCATGAACGAAATTCTATTTTTATGGTTAATTTGGCCTATTTCTTTTCTTTTTACGCTCCTTTTTTTCTTTTTATGATAACTTTTGGGCCAATGTTTGTATGTTTCATATGTTACCAATTGCTTCGTTACTCTTTTCCTTCATTCTCCAAATGGCGGCTATGCTGCCTTTTGCGAACCTATCGCCTTATTCTGCCTTGTCTTCGCCTTTTGCGAGCAGAATTGTATACTTTTTGTCCAATCTTGGCAAATATTCCTGTATATGGTTGACTTTTGGAATCGGCAGCAGTATTATCTACTTACGACTCACTTACTTTAGTTTATGGTATTTTATGGTAGTATTGGTTTAGAGTGAGGTGTTTTTATGTTTATTGGCAGAACCAAAGAGCTTGAAAAGCTGGAGAGCATGTACGCCAGCAATGATTTTGAATTTGCGGTCATCTACGGGCGCAGCCGTGTGGGCAAGACGGCTTTGATCAACGCATTTCGCCGCGACCGCCCGGTTATTTACTTCAGCGTGGCCGAAACCAGCGAACGGGACAACCTGGATGCTTTTTGCCGCAGCATGTTTTCCGTCATTATGCCGGGGGTGGATGCCATCCCCACCTTTGATGGCTTTGACAAGGCCTTTGAATACCTGGCCAATATGGTGCAGGAGGAACGGGTACTGCTTGTCATTGACGATTTCCCTCTTTTGAGCAATTGTTCTCGGGATATCGCCGCGGTTATTTTGAAAAATGTGGAGCAGCATTTTTGCCATTCCCGCCTTTTCCTCATCCTTTGCGGTTCGGATGTCCAATATATGGACGACCAGTGCCTGAAATTTAATAGCGCCGCTTTCGGGCGCCGGCTGGTGCCCATGCGCCTGCACCCTTTCTCTTATCTGGAGGCGGCCCAGTTTTTCCCCGGGCTTTCCGACGAGGAGCAAGTGCTGCTTTACGGCATCACCAGCGGCATCCCCGGCTATTTGGAAAAATTATCGCCCCGCAGCACTTTGTCTTACAACATCATCCAGCATATTTTGACGCCGGGTTCTTTTTTATTTGAGGAGCCGTCCCGCCTTTTGCATCAACAGCTGCGAGAGCCCCAAGTTTACAACGCCATTATGCACGCCATTGCCAGCGGCGCCGGCAAGCTGGGGGAAATTGCCGATAAAACCGGCTTTGAAACCAGCGTCTGCTCTAAATATTTGGGTATTTTGATCGGGCTTGGCTTTGTGTGCAAAAACAAACCCCTGACTGAACGGGACGGCAAAAAAAGCATTTATGCCCTTGACAATTTTTTGCTTCGGTTTTGGTACCGTTTTGTGCCGTCAAATTATTCTTTGCTTTG
>JAVBNO010000026.1:0-42647 GCA_031551485.1 Oscillospiraceae bacterium | reverse complement strand
TCAGATTTCACCGGGGAAAACGGAACGCGAAAATATACTACAATCAAAAAAATAATTGCTGTGACCAGCACAAAGACCCACATGATTTTTTACCTCGATTCTTAACCATTCATATCCTCCTAATACGATACTCTAAGTTCACCATATCCGCCGAAAATGAACCTGTCTGACAAATTATAGTGTGAAGGCTCGGCCTCATTATGGTAGCATAAACACATAATTTTTACAACCAATCTCAACTCGCCCCCTCTAAACTGCGTGACGTGTTCAGCTTTTCAAAAGTCAAGATTTGATCAAAAAGTGAAATCCCCTCTAAATTGCGGAGAACCGCAGCCTGGACAAAAGAAAAAAGGCGGAAAGGTCAACATTCATGGCACATTTGATTCGGCCAGTTTACCTTTGCTAAGTTGGGGTAGCCAACATGTCCAAAATGAAAAGTAGATTAAAAAATCCTCGGCCTATTGTATCTGCCCCCTGCGCCAGTTACAATAGAGCCAGCTGCAAATGTTTGACAAATTTTGCAAGAGAAGGGGGAAGGTCAGTGCCGTTTTGGGGTTGGGGCGCCATCATCTGTGTCGGTGGCGTCTGCATCATCATTTTGGATTTGGCGGGGAAAATCAATCTGGCCGGGCCCTGGGTGCTGGCGCCGGCGCTGGTGGTTCTGCCTCATCTGGTCCTCTTGTATCATTGGCTTGCACGCCTGCCGGCCCAAATGGGTGCTCCTGCCGGGCAGGGGTGGTTTTTTGTGTGGCCACCCGTTTTGCTGGCGCTGTACGGGCTGGGCAAGCTGTTTTTCTGCCCTTTGGCCGGCCGGCTGCAAAAGAACGCGGGTTTTCGCCCACGGGCGCTGATGCACAGCCGCTATGCCCTCCTGTGGGGACTGTACGGCATGGCGGCGCTGGGGCTTGTCTATGCGGTGGGCCACCGGTGGCTTTTGGCCCAAAGCCAAAGCCCCGACATCTTTTGGACGGATGTGGCGGTGGCAACCGCCGTCGTCATCGCCCTGGCCGCATGGGGGCTACTGCGCATGCTGTGCTTATCCTGGCGGCTGATGATTGTGCCTCGCTTGCTCATCCTATTGACCCTTTGGGTGCCCTTGGTGAACCTGGCGGGGATGTTATGGGCCTGCCGCGCCGCCCGGGAGGAATACCTTCACGCCTGCGACCAGGCCTCCAACAGGGAAACCCGCGCCCATTCGGCGGTTTGCCAAACGCGATACCCTATTATGATGGTGCACGGCGTAGGATTCAGGGATTTGAAATATGTAAACTATTGGGGCCGTATTCCCAGGGAGCTGACCCGCAACGGTGCCGTGATTGCCTACGGCAACCAGGAGGCCTGGGGCACAGTGGAAGACAACGCCCAGGACTTAAAAGAAGCCGTGCTGTGGTTGATGTCGGAAACCGGCAGCGAAAAGGTCAACATCATTGCCCATTCCAAAGGGGGCCTCGACTCCCGCTATATGATCAGCCAATTGGACATGGGAGGGTGCGTCGCTTCCCTGACCACCATCAACTCCCCCCACCGAGGCAGCCGGGTCATTGATGTGGTATACGGAATGCCCAGAAGCATTTACCGGCGCATTGCCGCCGTGATGGACGGCTATTTTCGATGGCTTGGGGACAAGCGGCCCAATTTTTTGACCGCCAGCGGCCAGTTCACCACCACTTGGTGCGAGCATTTTAACGCCCGCGCTTTGGATGATTCCCGTGTTTATTATCAAAGCTATATGTCGGTGATGCAAAATCCTTTCAGCGATTTTATTTTGTCGGTTCCTTTTTGCATTGTAAAGGCGGCGGAAGGCCCCAACGACGGCCTTGTCGCGCCCAGCGCCGCCAACTGGGGCCAATTTAAAGGCACCTTCAAAAGCGGCACCTTTCACGGCATTTCCCACGGCGATATGATCGACCTGCGGCGGCGGGATTATCGGGGCTTTGACGTGGTGGAGGCCTATGTAAAGATTGTGGCGGAGCTGAAAAAACAGGGCTTTTAATTTCTGTTGCATTTACCCGTAAATTCGTATACAATAGGGCTGCATCAAATGATGACTTTAAAATATGAAGGGTATGTATGCATGGAAATTCTGCAATCGGTGCTGACCTTTGCCATGGCAAATATCGCGTATATCTTCGTAGTCATAGCCATCCTCTACTTCGTTTGGTTTTTGATCAGCTTCATTCGCGCCCGCCAAGGTAAAGGGGACTTCCAGTTCAGGATGAAAAGTTTTATCGTGTTTCTCATCGTCCTTGGTATTGCAGTCTATTGTTTGGCCACCGGAAAGGACATTCAGTCTTTTATTAACTAATGTAACGAACAGGCCAATTTTGGTCATGTAAAAACACGCCCCCGGATTAATCCGGGGGCGTGTTTTATTCGTGCATAGAGAAAAAGGCACCTGTGCATCCCAAAAAAGCACAGGCGCCTGGCACCCCCAGCAGGAATCGAACCTGCAACTAGCCCTTAGGAGGGGCTTGTTATATCCATTTAACTATGGGGGCATAATCGCGATTTAGCTGAATCATATTGTACATGGCGGCTCTTTCTTTGTCAACGCCGGGGCGTGTAGTAGCCGCCATTTGACTGCTTTGAAACAATCATAAATCTTTTTTGACTTTTTTAAAAAAGGTGCTATATTATATAAAGATATGTTTCGCATCTATCGGCATTTGGGCCGCAATGTGAACTGCAAAAATACGTATAATTGGCGGTCATCTATGAAGTATGAAAAATCGTGCGGCGCGCTTGTGTACCGCAAATATAACAACCAAACGGAACTGCTGCTTCTGAAGCACCGTTACGGCGGCCACTGGTCCTTTCCCAAAGGCCATGTGGAAGCGGGCGAAAATGAATTCGAAACCGCCTTGCGGGAAGTGAAAGAAGAGACTGGTCTTGCCATCATCTTGGAAGAGGGCTTTCGGGAATGCGTGGAATATTATCCCCGCCCCTATGTAAAAAAACAGGTGGTCTATTTTTTAGGCCGTGCAGGCAGCGACCCCCTGAAAAAGCAAGAAGAAGAAGTGAGTGAGCTGCGGTGGGTTCCTTTGGAGGATGCCGCGGCGATGGTAACATATAATAATGACAAGAACCTAATCAATAAAGCCGCCCAACATCTGCGCGTACAGAAAGCGCAAATGTAAATGTGGTCTGATTGATTATGTGAGAGAGGGTTTCGAGACATTGTTTCAGTTTCATCATGGGATGGGTTTCGATAGAGGGACGGGTTTTGACAGAGGAGCCGTTTTCGACAAGCGCCGGCGGGCAATGCTCTCACCTGCACGAACCATTGTCGTTAGTTTTGCCGCCGTTATTTTAACCGGAACGCTGCTTCTAATGCTTCCCATTGCCTCCAAAAGCGGCACCTTTACCCCTTTTGTCAATGCTTTATTTACAGCCACCTCGGCAACTTGCGTGACCGGTCTGATTGTGTATGACACCTTCACCCACTGGTCCCACTTTGGACAGGTGGTTATTTTGCTGCTCATTCAAATTGGCGGATTGGGTTTGGTTACATTCACCACATTCTTTAATATTCTGATCGGGCGTAAATTGGGTCTGCGGGGTATGAAGCTGGCCCAGGAATCGATCAGCACCGACTCTTTGGCCGGATTGCGGGGCATCATCAAGATGGTGGTGCTGGTATCTTTGTGCATTGAGTTAATTGGCGCGGTGGGGCTTTCCACTGTTTTTGTACCCAAATATGGCCGGCGGGGCATTTTTATTTCCCTCTTTCTGGCCATTTCCGCATTTTGCAACGCAGGTTTTGACATTCTGGGTTTTGAAGGGCAATATGTTTCTTTGACCAATTACAACAGCAGCCCGGTTGTGCTGGGAACGATCTCTTTGCTGATTATTGTGGGCGGCCTTGGTTTTGTGGTGTGGCATGATTTGTGGGAGTATCATAAAACCCGCAAGCTGATTTTGCATACCAAAGTGGTGCTTACCGTTACCGCCTTTTTGCTGGTGACCGGTTTTGTCGCCTTTTTGGCCATTGAATATAAAAATCCCATGACGATGGGGGCCATGCCTTGGGGCGAGAAAATGTTGGCCGCCGCCTTCCAATCCGTTACCTGCCGCACCGCCGGATTTAACAGTATTCCCATGGAGGGGCTGCTGGGTGCCAGCAAAGTATTTTCCATCATCCTGATGTTTATTGGCGCCGCGCCGGGTTCCACCGCCGGCGGTATTAAAGTGACCACTTTGGCTGTTGTGGTGATGACGGTGTTAAGCGTGGTACAAGGCAACGACGACACGATTATTGCCCACCGCAAAATAAACGCCCATGCCGTTTACAAAGCCCTGACCATTATGATGCTCAGCTTGTTTGCCGTTGCCGTTTGCTCCGGTGTGATCTATTTCACCATGGAGCAGATTGTACCCGATATTTCCGGTTTGGATGTTGTGTTTGAGGAAGTATCCGCCTTTGCCACCGTCGGTCTTACCGCCGGCGTCAGCGGCATTGCCAATACCGCCTCCAAGGCGATGTTGATTTTCAGTATGTTTTTTGGCCGGGTAGGGCCGGTGTCGTTGGCACTTTCCCTGTCCCTGCGCGGACCCCAGAGCCGCAAAGAAGTGGCGCCCGAAGGCAAAATCATCTTATAACGTCAAAAGAAATGAGACCCCACCCGCTTCATAAGCAGGTGGGGTTTTTGTAATGGGCGTAGCCCTTCTTTCTCTTCCCTTCACCATTTGCATCCCATGCAGCACCAAAACAGTTCTCCCACCAGCCCAATCGTTTCCTGCGCAGATATGTCCTCGCCCTAAGGATAGGGCGAGGGGAAACCATGTGGTTTCCCCAAAAAATGTTTTTGCATACTTTTTGCGCCAAAAAGTATGAGCCCGTCGCGGCTCAAGCGACATGCTATATGCCTGCCGGAGCGGCTGCACGTCTGCGATTCTTCTATTATGTATCAATATTAATGCCGACATTTTCCCACTGCATCCTTTGCACCCCAGCACAAAGCCAAAACAGTTCTCCCACCAGCCAATCGTTTCCTGCGCAGATATGTCCACGCCCTATCCTTAGGGCGTGGGGAAACCATGTGGTTTACCCAAAAAATGTTTTTGCATACTTTTTGCGCCAAAAAGTATGAGCCCGTCGCGGCTCAAGCGACAAGCTATATGCCTGTCGGAGCGGCTGCACGTCTGCGATTCTTCTATTGGATACCGGCACCAACGCTTTTCTCTCTTCAGCGCGAAAACATCATTAAACCTTGCATTTTACGCAGGGTTTCTAAGATAAAAAGACCGTCATACAGCCGGTATGCTGTATGACGGTCTTTTTATAATTGGGCAATGGGGATAAGCAAAGGGCTCTTAGCGCACCATATAATTAAAGTTGTCCACAATATCCCCTACGGTTTTGACAGCTTTGGTCGCTGTTTTGCGCAGGGCTTTTTTCTGAGATTTCATTGATGAATGATTGTTGAGCATATAGGCGGCGGTGCCGGCGGCCAGACCCATGGCCAAGCCCGCCAGGGCGGTTCCTGTACGTTTACGCATGAAATTAATCTCCTTTCGTCTTATGTAACCCCGCATATCCGATCGGCAGGCAGCGGTAGTTACCAGAGGCCGCGCCGTTTTTTCGGCGGCTCTTCCCCGTTATTTTGCCCTTTCACATCCTAAATAATTGCGCCTCTTTTTGGAAAATCCGTCCGCCACTGGCATTTATTTTCTACAACACTGCCAAAGGCCATCCCCTCGCATCGTTGTTTTTGTGAAAAATGACGAATAATCAATATTGCGTGGGCATTCAGCTTGCGATTTCACTATTATATATCACCAATATCATCTACTTGACAGACACTTTCATTGTAATATATAGTGAAGATAGATACGGCTTGCCCCAGGGTGGCTTTGGTTGCCTTTGGGCAAACTGCTGTATTATACTAAAATTGCTTGAGAAAGCGGTGCATGAATGTGACAGAACATCGGCATATCCGGCGGGTGGCCGCCATTCACGATATCTCTGGCGTGGGCCGATGCTCACTGAGCGTTATTTTACCTGTGCTTTCGGCGATGGGGGTGCAGGCCTGCCCTGTTCCCACGGCCGTTTTATCCACCCATACCGGCGGTTTTGGCGATGTGGTGCTGCGGGATCTCACCGACTACCTGACCCCGTGCCGGGAACACTACATGCGCCTGGGGCTGGATTTTGACGCAGTTTACAGCGGCTTTCTAAGCAGCGCCGACCAGGTTGACCACTGTCTGGAATATATCCGCAGTTATCCCGCCGCCCTTGTGGTGGTGGATCCTGTCATGGGCGACCACGGCAAAGCCTATCGCACCTGCAGCGATTTGATGCGCCGGCGGATGGGCGAGCTGGTGGCCACCGCCAACCTCATCACCCCCAATATCACCGAAGCCTGCATGTTGTTGGATATGCCTTATCATCCCGCGCCGCTGGCCTCCGGCGAAGCCAAAAGCCTGTTGGCCCGGCTGGCCGAAAAAGGCCCTGACATGGTGGTGATTACCGGTGTGAATTTACTGGGGGGCGAATATGGCAACATCGGCTTTGATAAAACCCAAAACGCTTATTGGAAGGCGGTCAGCGAATATGTGCCGGCAGCTTACCCCGGCACCGGTGATATTTTTGCCAGCGTTGTGGTGGGATCCCTTTTGACCGGCGACAGTTTGCCCATGGCCATCGATCGGGCCACCCGGTTTGTGGAGCTGGCGATTAAAACCACCTTCAGCTATTCCACCGACCCGCGGGAGGGCGTTATGGTGGAAGCGGTGCTGAAGTGGCTGACCAATCAAGAAGTGACCGGCGGTTACAAGCCGCTGTAAACCGGGAGGAGTTTGCCTGCTGCTTGCTCCTCCCTATCCAAACAGAAATGGAATGATGGTAGATGGAGAAGCAAAAAATGACCCTGCGGGATTTGACATGGGCGGCGCTGATGACGGCGCTGTGCTTTGTGGCGACGATGTTTCATTTTGTCATCCCCTTGAATGTAGGCAATACGATGATTCACTTTGGCAACGTGTTTATGTTGGTGGGCGGTATGCTGCTGGGCTCTTGGCTGGGGGGCGCTTCCGCCGGCATTGGCATGGCGGCCTCCGACCTGTTCGGCGGCGTGTTCGCCTTTTATGCCCCCGGCACCTTGATCGGTAAATTTTTGGCCGGTTTTGTCTGCGGCAAAATTGCCCACAAAAACGCCAGGCGTCCCACCGCCTTTCGCCACTGTCTGGTGGCCGCGGTTTGCGGCATTCTGGTCAATATCGTCTGCTCTTCTCTCAATGCCTTTTGCGTGCAAAAATTCATTTACGGCGTCGAACTTACCCCCGCTCTTTTAGGCGCTTTCGGCAACTTTGGCGCTTCCCTTATAAACGGATCAATCGCCGTCATCCTCTCCCTTGCCATTTATCTGCCCCTGCAAAAAGCGCTTGGCGCCATGGGGCTGGCGAAGTAAGACCTGTGGCTTGTCCGGTCTGCCGTGAACCAATCCCTTCCCCCCAGCGTATACTGCTTATAAGCAATAGCCATCGGTTCGGCAGCAAGGGGGGGAAGAAAATGTACTATCGCAGACGCTCGAAAGGCATGTGGCCCTATTTCATTTTGGCATTTGCCATTGGGGTACTGCTGACATTACTGTGCTCTTTCAAGTTGGTGCTGGCTCTCTCGGTTATCGCGCTGGTGGTTATCACATGCATGTGCATTCGCTGCTAGTCTTACTTTACAAGGTGGTATGAGCTCATGAAAATTGTCGTTGTAAGAAGTCCCCGTTTTTTGGCAGGACTGCTCCGGCTGTTGTTCCGAATTAAAAAAGAGGATGCACAATAATACATAGGCAGCCAAGAGAAACCGCCGCCGGCTCTTTAGTCGGCGGCGGTTTCTCTTATTTTGACGCCCAAAGGAAGCTTCCTCCGCCCTTGCCCCCGCCGGGAATGGCCACTTGTGGTATATCTTGTACAAGGGGCGAATATATTTGGATTGTGAAAAAACATCGTAGAGGAGAGGTAGGTTCTTATGGAACTGATGATCAACCGGCAGCCCATTTTCATACACGAGATCCTGTTGGAAACCACACTGGACCAGCCCATGGAGGCTGATGTGCTGCTGCCCGATTACTGCCCCGATATCCAGCGTATTTTGCGTTGTTCGGTGACACCCTCCATCACCTCCCGGCAGGCGGTGGGGGATAAATTGCAGGTAGACGGCAGCGCCGGGGTAGTCGTGCATTATCTGACCCCCGAAAACAGTATGCACACCGTGGAATACGCATTGCCCTTTAGCCGGTCGGTAGAACTGAAGGGAGACTGTCAGAGCCCCATTGTCACCATTGATCCCACCGTGGATTATGTCAATTGCCGGGCCGTAAGCCAGCGCCGCATGGATATTCGAGGCGCCATTTCCATTGCTGTAAGAGTGGAAGGCATGCGGGAAGAACAGGCTGTCACCGACGCCCAGGGGATGGGTGTGGAGCTGCGCCGTGACGCGCGCAAGGGCACCCGCATTGTGGCGCAGGCATGCCGCCCCTTTTCCATTAAAGAAGAGATGGAGCTGGGCTATGGCAAACCGCCTGTGGAATGCGTGCTGCGCACCGACGGCTTTGTCCGCTGCCTGGACCAAAAGGTGATTCTGCATAAAGTTATCATCAAAGGCGAGCTGGTGGCCCACTTTATGTATCGGTGCGACGGTCGTTATGAGCTGTGCGAATTCAACATCCCTTTCAATCAGATTGTGGATGTCGACAACGTGACCGAGGACAGCATTTGCGACGTGCAGCTGGAGTTGGGCAGCATTTGCATCACGCCCAAAGAGGACACCGACGGCCAGAACACCCGCGTGGCGGTGGAGGCCTCCCTGTGGGCCAAGATCCGCGCCCATGAGCATTACGAAATGCTGGCCGCCAAAGACTGCTACTCCACCAAATATGACTGCAGCTATGCCAGCAAACAGCTGCCCACCCTTCAACTGACCGAATGCGTCAACCGGGTGCATCCTTTTAAAGAGACCCTTGACCTGCCGGAAGGTGTGCAAAGCATTGACGACATGTGGGCCCAGGTGCAAAACTGTGAAGTGAGAAAGGAACCGGGCTGCGCGGTGGTGGCCGGCAAGCTGTGCATCAGTCTTTTTGGTGAAAACGAGGAGAATTGCACCGCTTATTATGAGCAGGAAGTGGATTTTGAGGAGCGAGTTCCCCTGCCCGAAGGCTGCGACGATTATACTTTCCGCCCCACGGCCAAAGCGGTAGGCTGCACCCACACCATGACCTCCCACGACCGGGTGGAAGTGCGGTGCGACATTGAGATTTGCGGCTGCATTTACTGCATGTGCAAAACGACCGTCATTGGCGATATCAGCGTGAACGCCGACCACGAAAAGGTCAGCAATACCGCCAAAGGCTTGTACATATATCTGGCCGACCCCGGCGAAGATTTGTGGAACGTGGCCAAGCGCTACAACACCAGCATCCGCCGCATTATGGAAGAAAACGACCTGACCAGCGAAACTGCCGGCGAGCGGGAAATGCTGCTCATTCCGGTGATATAACGACCCATCACAAACCAAAAGAGTAACAGCGAAGGGGGAACTTTACTTTGGAAAGCCGAAACATATACAGCGACATTGCCCGGCGTACCGACGGCGACATATACATTGGCGTGGTGGGGCCTGTGCGCACCGGAAAATCTACCTTCATTAAAAAATTTATGGAGATGCTGGTACTGCCCAACATCCAAAACGATTTCCAGCGGGAACGGGCCACCGACGAGCTGCCCCAGTCCGCCGCGGGCAAAACCATTATGACCACCGAGCCCAAATTCATCCCGGAAGAAGCGGTGCAGATTACCCTGGACGATGCCGCCGCGATGAAAGTGCGGATGATTGATTGTGTGGGTTACATTGTGCCTTCCTCCATGGGCTATATTGAAAACGACCAGCCCCGCATGGTGGTGACGCCCTGGTTTGACCGGGAGATTCCTTTTAATATGGCCGCCGAAATCGGCACCCAAAAAGTGATTAACGAGCATTCCACCATCGGTCTGGTGGTGACCACCGATGGTTCCATCAGCGACATACCACGGGATGAGTACGCCGAGGCCGAAGAACGCGTGATCAGCGAGCTTCAAGAAATTGGAAAACCTTTCGCCGTCTTGCTGAACTGCCAAAATCCCAAAATCCCGACAGCGCGCAACCTTCGCCAGGAGCTGGAAGCGCGGTATAATGTGCCGGTTATTGCGGTAAACTGCCTGGATTTGGACGAAGAGGATATTCAGGAAGTGCTGCAAAGCGTGCTGTACCAGTTCCCGGTGAAAGAGCTGTCGTTGGACATTCCGGGCTGGATTATGACGCTGGAAAAAGGCCATTGGCTCAAGGGCGCCTTATACACCTGTGTGCGTGACGCCGCTTTCCATATTGCCAAAATTGGCGAAGTGAAAGAGGGCATCGCCCCCATCGCTGGCTGCGAATATGTCACCGACGTTCGCCTGTTGTCCATGGATTTAGGCCAGGGCAGCGCCCGGGTTGGCGTGGCGGTTGATCCCACGTTGTTCTACAAAGTGCTGGGCGAGACCACCGGTTTGGAAATTGACGGTGAATCCGGCCTTATGCCCTGTATGATTGAACTGGCGCAAACCAAGAAGAAATACGATCGCATTAAGGGCGCCATGGAAGAGGTGGCCGCCACCGGTTACGGCATCGTCATGCCTTCGCTGGATGAACTAAGCCTTGACGAACCCGAAATTGTCAAGCAAGGCGGCCGGTACGGCGTGCGCCTGAAAGCCTCCGCACCCTCTATTCATATGATGCGGGCGGATATCACAACCGAGGTTTCGCCCATTGTCGGGTCGGAAAAACAATCGGAAGAGCTGGTCATGTACCTGATGCAGGAGTTTGAGGAGAACCCCAAAAAGATTTGGGAATCCAATATCTTTGGCAAAAGCCTGCACGCGCTGGTAAACGAAGGGCTGCACAACAAGCTGTATCGCATGCCCGGCGACGCCCGCCTGAAAATGCAGGAGACGATCGAGCGTATTATCAACGAGGGCTGCACGGGGCTCATCTGCATCATTCTGTAAGTCCCGCCTATACGATAAACAACGGCCACCCCAAAAGGGGTGGCCGTTGTATTGTGGCGCTTAAGAAGATCGGCTGCCGCTGCCCATCATAAGCGGGATAACGCGGCGCATGGGAGAAAAAATTGGGTTTACACAACGGAATGAGGTTTACTTCGTCAGACAAACAAAGTACAATTCTTTTCATTCAGAACAGGAACGATCCTTAACTTGATGTTGCATAGTAACTAAAATATAATAAGAAATGAGGAGTAGAATATGAATATTCGACAAAAGTATATTCTGAAAGAAATGCTTGAATATGAACAATTAAATATACATGCTTTGGCGAAAAATCTTACCGTTACAGCCAGAACAATCCGTAACGATATGGAAAGCATCAACGAATATTTAAGTAATATTCAGGTGGGTTGTCACATTTACATGCAAAACAGCGTGGCAACCATTACATTTACCACATTGCCGAAAAGTGAAGTGAGTAAGGCCATCGTTTTTGACGATTATTATTCCTATAAACTTTCGGCCGATGAAAGAATCGCCATTATACTAATGGAACTTTTGCGCAGCACCCACACCATTACCATCGCCGAACTGGCCGATATGCTGTATGTAAGCCGGGGCACTATTAATTCGGATATGTTGGAAGTGAAAAAGTGGTGTGATGAAAACCAAATCATGCTTCTTTCGCAAAAAGGGAAAGGGTTTGCGATAGAGGCGGAGGAGCCGGTCCGACGGTCGCTTTTGGCAAAACTCATACACGATTTTAATACGGAAAGCAAATTTGACAACTCCAATATGGAATTTAATATTCATAAAATTCTATTTGGCAATGTAAATTTGGCCGCCATTAAAAAAATCATCATTGAAGCGGAGACCAAATTTCATTTTATTTTGTCGGACATTGCCTACGATAGGTTGGTAATACACATTGCTTTATCAGCCAAAAGCGGTTCCACCCCGGCCTCTTTTTTATCGCCGCCGGAATATGGCCCTTTGGAAACGATAAGCCGCGAATACCAAATGGCAAACTATATTGTGCACACGCTGAATGACGACTTGCATATCCAAATGCCGCCCGACGCCGCCGACTATATTCTGCAGCATTTGTACGGAAAATCCGGCTATGGCAAAAAGGTGGAGGAAAGCGACGAGTTGCCTTATATCCAGATTATTGCCGAAAATTTAATTCTGAACGTAGGCAATACCATCGGATTTAATTTCAGAAGCGACCTGAAACTTTACGACGGGCTGCTCAAGCATCTTTGCGTCGCCATTCACCGTTTGAAAAACAAACAGTCTTTTCACAACCCTATCAAAAAAGAATTGATGTCTAAATACCATTTTCTCTTCGATGCCCTCAAACAAAATGTTTATCGACTGCAGCGCTTTGTGGACACGAAAATTTCGGACGATGAATTGTCTTATATCGTCATTTATTTTGCGACGGCCATTGAACGGGAACGGCGCATTAACCGCAATCGCAAGCCCTCGGTTCTGCTGGTGTGCAGCACCGGCGCGGGAACAGCTCAATTGTTGACAGAGCATTTGAAGCAATATTTCAACTTCAAAATTATTGATGTGATTCCCGCACATCAATTAATGAACAGCATCGAAACAAAAAATATCGATTTTATTATTTCCACCGTGCCCCTGAAAGACAGCCTCCCCTACGTTTTGGTAAACCCCCTGATGCAAGAGGAAGATGTGGATACCATCTACAAAACCGTTTTAAACCTGGGGTTTCATTCTCCCGAAATTTTAACCATATCGGCCCATGGGCAGACCGCCGAAAACAAAGAATCGTTTGCCAATCAGCTGCTTTCTTTAGTCCAAAGCTTTTCGGAGCCTGACTGTGAGGAAAGGTTGGTGCAAAAGGTTGCAGAATTGCTGCAAGCGAAGGCGCGTCAAAAAAATTGCGCTAAAGGAGTAAGTCCAAACATGCTGAGCGATCTTTTGAAGAAAGAATATATAACTTTAAACGCGCAGGTGGAGAACTGGCAAGAAGCGGTGCGATGCGGCGGAAAACCGCTCTTAACACATCACATCATTGAAGAAGAATACATAGACGCCATGGTGCGCAATGTGACTGAAATTGGGCCTTACATCGTGTTAACCAAAGGGGTAGCCCTTCCCCACGCCAACAACACTTACGGTGTAAAAGAAACGGCGATTTCCCTGACCACACTGAAAACACCCGTTTGTTTTGGCAACACGGACAACGACCCTGTCAAATATGTTTTTACATTGGCAACGGTGAATGCAGACGCACATCTGGTGGCACTGAAAGATTTGGTGGTGTTGTTTGAGAATCAGGCTTTTTTCGATGCCATTGACAGTGCACGGGATCCGGCAGAAATTATTGATTTTATTTTAGGCTATGAAAAAGCGAAACAGGAGGGTGGCAAATGAAAAAAGGGTTGGTGGTGTGCAGAACCGGTATGGGCAGTTCTATGATGCTGATGATTAAGCTGAACAAAGTCATAGAGCAAAACAAATTCCCCCTGGAGCTGGAACATGACGTATTCAGCGGTGTGGGCGGACATGGCGTTGACCTGGTGATTACCATGAACGATTTGGTGGATGAATTCAAGGGCAAAGATGTGTATGTCATTGGCATTAAAGACATCATGGATGCGGCCTATATGGAAGCAGAGCTAAAAAAATATTTTGATCAGTGCGCCAATTGAACCGCCAAATGACATGGCAGTTCGATCATCATACAAATTTACATGAGGAGGAAAAACAATGGGTGTTCTGAAATTTATCGTTTTCGACGTCTTAGGACAAGCTTCGCTATTGGTTGGCACAATGGCATTGTTGGGGCTGCTGCTGCAAAAAAAATCGGCAACCCAAGTCATTACAGGAACAGTAAAGACAATTGTAGGTTTCCTTATTTTCGGTATTGGCGCCGGAGCAGCGGTGGGGGCGCTCGGCTCCTTCCAAACTCTGTTCTCCCAAGGCTTTAAGCTGCAGGGCGTGCTGCCGTTGGCCGAGGCTGTTACGGGCATGGCGCAGACCAAGTTTCCTGTCGTCATTGCGTTGGTCATGGTTTTCGGTTTTGTCTGTAACCTGATTATTGCACGACTCACCAAGTTTAAGTACATATTCTTAACCGGCCAACACAATTTGTTTTTGGCTGCCATGCTGACCATTTTGTTTAAGGCAATGCATTTCAGCGACATGGTAACGGTCATTGCGGGCTCGATTCTGCTTGGTTTTGCCGCCGCGATTTACCCCGCCATCACACAGCGGTACATGAAGCAAATTACAGGCAGCGACGAAATTGCCATGGGCCACTATTGTACATTGACATACGCCTTGTCCGGCTGGCTGGGCAGCAAAGTGGGTAAGCCGGAAGACAGCACGGAAAAACTCAAACTCCCCGGCTGGCTGGGCATCTTTAAAGATTACGTTATCTCGATTGCCTTGTCCATTGGTGTGTTCTACTATATCAGCGCATTTGCGGCGGGCCGCGCCAATGTGGAAGCGGTGGCCGGCGGCGTTCACTGGCTGATCTTCCCGCTGATGCAGTCTTTGGTATTTACAGGCGCCGTCTATGTCATCATCACAGGCGTCAGAATGTTCCTTTCTGAAATTGTTCCCGCCTTTGTAGGTATTTCTGAAAAATTCATTCCCAACTCCAAACCGGCGCTGGATTGCCCCGTTGTCTTTCCCTATGCGCCAACTGCAACAGTCATCGGGTTTTTGTCCGCCTATGTGGCCGGCCTGATTTGCATGTTCATCTTTGCGGCCGTTAACATGCCTGTCATCATCCCCGTGGCCATCCCCTATTTCTTCATTGGCGCGACGGCCGGCGTGTTCGGCAATGCCACCGGCGGCTGGAAAGGCGCAATTGTAGGCGGTTTTGTAACCGGTATTTTAATCGCTGTAGGCCCGGCGCTCATGTATGGCGTCATGGAATCCATTGGATTAACCGGTACCGGCTTCCCCGAAACTGACTTCAACTTCCTTGGCCTGATTATCTACTACGCAGGCAAACTGTTCGGATTAGCATAAGCTTGTTAAAACAAAAAAGCCAGCCGCGGAATTTTTTTCCGCGGCTGGTTCATAACTGCACAAAAATAACCCCCGATGCGGCAAAGGAGATTTTACATGGACCACATTCGCCAATTGATGTTGCTTGCCAACGAAAACCGCACACAAATCATCAACATGATTTATAAAGCAAAAGCCGGCCATCCGGGAGGCTCGTTGTCGGTGATTGATATGTTAACCGCCATTTATGAAACCGAGGTGGACCTTGCCGGGGCGCCAAGAACCAAGGTGGTGCTCTCGAAAGGACATGCCGTTCCCGCCCAATACGCCATCTTGTATAAACACGGTTTGATTGCCGAAGCGGAGTTAGCCACCTTTCGCGCCGTCAATTCAAGGCTGCAGGGGCACCCTTATACGCCCACCATTCCCCAAACCGATGCGACAACGGGGCTGCTGGGGCAAGGGTTATCCATCGGAATTGGAATGGCGGTGGCCAAAAAGGCAAACCAAGAAAAACATCGGGTTTTTGTCATTGTGGGTGACGGTGAACTGCACGAGGGCCAAATATGGGAGGGGGCATTGCAGGCCCCCCATTACCGGCTGAACAACCTGGTGCTTGTGGTGGATTATAACAAACTGTCCTCCAGCGGTTCGGTTAATGAAGTCATTGGCATAGACCCGTTGGGCGCCAAATTCGAAGCTTTTGGCTGGGCAGTGCGCGAAATTGACGGACACGACATGCAGGCGATTGTGGAGGCGTTGCAAAGCAGCAAAGAGGAAACACAAAAGCCCACCGCGATTATTTGCCACACGGTGAAAGGCAAGGGTGTTAGTTTTATGGAAAACAACCCAAAGTGGCACAGCAGCAGTCTGACCGATGAAGAATACGCCCGTGCTATCCAAGATTTGCAGGCAATAAGGGGGACGATCTAAATGCCGATGAAAAGTATATCGATGCGGGATTATATCGGGGATATCCTGTGCGAATTTGGAAGCGACAGCCGGGTTTTCGTCATTGACAGCGACCTTGCCAAGTCAACAACTGCCGCAACCTTTGCCAAGCAGTATCCGGCACAATTTATCGAAGCCGGCATATCGGAGCAAAGCGCCATGTCCATTGCCAACGGGCTGGCGCTGGAAAATAAAATTCCCTTCTATGTTAATTTTGCCATTTTTGCCACCGGAACTGCCTGGACACAACTACGCCAAGCCTGCTACAGCAACGCAAATGTCAAAGTGATTGGCACACACCCCGGCCTGGACGATGCCCCCGACGGTGCGTCGCACCATGCAAACGAAGACATCGCGCTGGCAAGAGTGATCCCCAACCTTTGTGTGTTAACACCATCCAATCTGTCAGAGCTGCGCCAGTGTATCCAGCTTGCGATTCAGACTCCGGGGCCGTTTTACATTCGGGTGGCCCGCGATTATGTCCCCGATGTGGAAAGCGCCACGCCTGTCGCCCTGGGCAAAGCGGTGGTAAATGCTGATGATGGAAACGACATTGCCATTCTCTATGAGGGTTCGGCCGCCATGGCCGCATATGAGGGTTATTCCCTGCTGACAAGCCGCCATATTGCATGTAAACTCATCAACATCTTGTCAATAAAACCGCTGGATGTCGCCACAATCCGGGATTTGTCCAAAACGATGAAGGGTATTGTGACGGTGGAAAACCACAGTGTCCTTGCGGGGTTGGGCGGCGCTGTCGCCGAGATGATGGCTGTGCACGGATCCAGTGCGGCGCTGCGCATGGTAGGCATTGCCGATATATTCACCGAATCGGGCTCAATGAAAGATCTGAAAGACAAATATGGAATTACCGGCGGCCAGGTCGTCGCCAAAGCATTGGAGATCCTGCAAAATAGCATATGAGCATGATGCACAACGGCCACCCCTTTTGGGGTGGCCGTTGTATTTTGGCGCCGATTTCCAATCAGCGCTGGTGATGGGAAATGTGTAGTATGTGACGATGGCGGAACGGGATTCCATTCTACCTAGAAGCTTTATTAAGACAAGAGGATCGACCAACCATAATCGAAATTACTTTCATCCTCATCCCTTATCAAATGCAACCGGAATTACTGCATGATTAGTGTTGTTGAGGCAATTATAGCACATTAAATTTTCGTCCATTTTTCCACTTAAGTGCTGTTTTCTTAAGGCGACAAAAGCCTCACAATTCCATGCCTCCTTAAGAGTCATTCGATTCAAATCAGCAACAACTAAGCAATTTTCGAAATCAACACAGCATGCTGTTAAAAAACCTTCGGGCGTGATATGAAAACGATTAAAGACCATATCACATTTTTTCATGTTTGTTCTTTCGATAATACCTTGTTGTAATTCTTCAAACATATTTCCGCCCTGATTGATTCCCTGCATGGTATAAAAATGATCAATATAGGGTGATAATAATTCCTCAAGAACAACATTTTCTCCTGCATTAAAACTACATTCAATAAAGCTAACAAATATTCCCATATCGGGATTGATCTTTCTTTTCAATTCATAGGCAGCTTTTATATTCTCGATTACTTTATCAAAATCGTTTTTCCCATGTATTCTTAGGTAAGATTTTGCATTGCCTGCATTAATGGAAAACTTTATGCTGTTCAGTCCATTTTTAAAAGCGGCTTCAAGCCGTTCAGGCGTAGCGATAGAGCCGTTTGTTGTAAGATAAATATATTCAAAGCCTATATGATGAGCTTTTAATATTACTTCTTCTAATATTTTTGAAGTGAAAGGCTCCGCTGTTGAATATAGTCCAATTTCGCGAGTTCCTAGATCATAAGCCTGTTGCATAATATCAAATAAAAAAAATTTTTCTATGGAAGTCCTTACAAACTCTGATTTGCGATAAGCGCAAAAAACACATTGATGGTTACAACTATTATTTAAAGAAATTAACATATTTTTAGGATAAGGTGGTCTTTCGACAAATATAGCCTCTCTGTTAAAAACCAGTTCTTTTTGCATTGCCATACCTCTTTTACACATTTTATAAAAAATCTGTCTTTGGCCCCTTTGTTCCGCCAATACAAAAACAACAAAACTATATGTCAGTATAACATGGTCGACCCGCCTATTCAAGCCGTTTCGTTTTGAATAGGCGGGTTTTGCTTTGCGGAATAAAATATCAATTTTCTTTCTTGGCAATTTTTGTTCTATAGCGATGGCGAACTTTGAAGGAAGCGAAGGGATGCACCGCTTATGCTGGCCTTCCTACCCCAGAAGCCGGCGATAGTCTTTCAACAATTTCACATAATCTCTTCTGTAACCATTGGCATCTTTGCCGGTGCTGTCCTCCGCCATCGAAATGGCGTCGTCGATTGTGGCGTCACCCAGGTATTCAGAGTCCCGAAGCAAATGGCCGAAGATGGCCACCGAGGAGGCAAAGGTAAAATCGCTGGTCGGTTTGGTTTTGATGTCGTCCAACTTGACCGGGCGGGTGATCAGTTTGCTTTCGGCGCTGCCGGGGTCTTTGTAGCGAATGCGCACTTCGAAGAGCTCGTCGCTGTAGCGGTTGTCCGCTGGCACACGGGCATCAGACTGGGCGTATTTAAGCCCGCTGTCATCGGCGTTGGCCAGTTCGATTTCAAACAGCGCCACCACATCCGACCCGGCGCCGATTTCGCCGGCATCCTTGCGGTCGTTTTCAAAATCTTCGTTTTTCATGCGACGGTTTTCATAGCCGATAAGACGGTAGCTTTTCACATTCTCGGGGTTGAATTCCAACTGGGCTTTCACGTCGTTGGCCACTGTGAACAGGTTGGCGGCCAGTTCATCCACCAGCACTTTTTCCGCAGCTTTCACCGAGTTGATGTAGGAGTAGTTACCGTTGCCGTGGGTGGCCAGTGTTTCCATGGTGCTGTCTTTCAGATTGCCGGTGCCGAAGCCCAGAATGCTTAAATAAATGCCACTGTCCCGTTTTTCGGTGATGAGATCCTGAAGGCCGCCCAGGTCGGAAACGCCTACGTTAAAGTCGCCGTCGGTGGCCAGGATGATGCGGTTGTTGCCATCCTCGATGAAGTTTTGGGCCGCCAGCTTATAGGCCGTATTGATACCGTCCGCACCGGCGGTGGAACCGCCCGCGCTCAGCTGGTTAATGGCACGGATAATTTTATCTTTGCTTGCCCCGCTCACCGAATCCAGTACCACTGCCGAAGAACCGGCATAGGTGACAATGGAAACCCGATCGTCTTTATCCAGTGTTTCGGTAAACATCTCGAAGGCGGTTTGCAATAGCGGCAGCTTGTCGTAAGCGGCCATCGAGCCGGAGGTGTCAATCAGAAACACAATATTGCTGGGGGGCAACAGTTCTTTGGCAATCTCCCGGGTTTTGACCCGAATGAAGGCAAGTTGCTTGCTTGCATCAAAGGGAGAAGGGCCTACCTCTGTGTAAAGGGCAAAGGGACTGTTGCCGTCAAAGTTAAGCTTTTGGTCGTAGGAAAAGTAATTGAGCAGTTCCTCGGTGCGCACGGCGTCCACGGGAGGAAGGCCGCCGTTTTGGATGTACCGTTCCACATTGTTGTAGGCGGCCGTGTCCACTTTAAGGGAAAAGGTAGTCACCGCATTTTGGGCCACCGAGAAAAAACGGTTTTCCTGAATGGCCAGATAATCCTCGTTCGAAAAATCCTCGTCATACCAGTCGTCGTTTTGATACAGCATTTGCGGCTCGCTGTAATAGCTGTCATTGGAGGGATATTGTTCCTCGGTCGCCGGTGCGGGAATTCCTGCCGACGAGGGCGCGGTGCCTCCCGCTGCGCAGGCGCTGAATAGCAGCACAAATGCCAAAACGATGGCGGTCAGTTTTAGTTTCTTCATGGTAGACACTCCTTTGTTGTTTGTGGGCGTCAAGTTTGACCGGTCGGTGCCGCCTGCTTTCAAGCGGCTTCGTAAACCAAAACCCCACAAACAAAAAGAACATTACAAAAAGGCGGGAAACGTTTTGGAAACAACTGGTTACAAAATACTTTCGCTCAGCGTAATAATTGTGTGGCTGTCGTATTGGCAGGTAAGATTGTACACAAGCCCGTCTTTGGCAAAGGTGACCATGCTATAGTCCGCCTGGGCGCGCCCGTAAGCTGTCTGGCCGTTGATGTGAATGGCTTGCAGTCCTTGGGTGATCTCGGCGGAAAGCGCCGTTTCGGCCGTAAGGGGTTCCAGCGTCAGCACCACGTCGTCATGGGCGGCGTCCGCCAGGTGGTATATGGTTTTGCCGTTATCCGTTTCCACCGACGCCACTGTAAAAGAAGGGGGCATGGCAAAATGAAGGGGGATTGCTTCGGCATCGTAAGTTTTTTGGGAGATCTCGGCAAGCTCGGCGGACGATTCTGCGGCGGAGGGGGGCATAGCAGGCGCCAAATGACGACTGGGCCAATAGCCTGTCAGCCGCAGCGACACAAAGACCAGCACGAGGGCGGCGGCCAGCCCGCCGGCCACACCGGCATACCGCTTCCAACGGTAGCTGCGCTGCCGCTGGGTGTCAAGCATATCGCCGCGGATTTGGGCCATCACCCGCTCCTCAAAACCGGAAGAAGGGGTGGGCGTTTCGCCTTTGGCTTTAATGTCGGCCCACTGGGTTTTCAGGCGTTCGCCATCCGCTTGCACATATAAAGAGGCGATACGCGCAAACACATCGTCGTCACGATGACTCATGTCCGTATCCCTCCTTCATCAGAATGCCCGCCAACCGTTTCTTGGCGCGGAACAGCTTGACGGTGACATTGTTTTCACTTAAATTTAAAAGTGTGCCGATTTCTTTATGGGAATAACCATGGGCGAATTTAAGCACAAATACCGCCCGCTGCTGCTCCTCCAGACTATCCAAAAGGGAGAGAATATGCGCGGAAGAGATATCCGCCAAAATCTCTTCCTCCAGGTTATAGTCATCCTCGTATTGCTCTGCAAAATCGTCGTCATATAATTCGGTGACGTTGCGCTTTTCTTTTTGGCGGATGGTGAGGGCGGCGTTTCGGACAATCGTCACTAAAAAAGAGGCGGTGGCCGGACTGTCCACATCCTCAATTTTATGCAAATTTTTGTACACCCGCAAAAAAGCTTCGCTGACGGCATCCTCCGCCAAAACATAGTCCTTAAGGACATCGTACGCTTTGTACAACAGCAGTTTTTGGTAACGGTGGAAGATGGCTTCAAACTTTTCCTGCTCTTTTGGGGTTTGGAACGTAAAGATGTAGATCAAGACAGCCGCGCCCCCTTTGCGCAATCGTGGTGCCTCAGCATTGCTGTCATAAATAATAACCCGCATGATGACGCAATCATTACACCACAAACCATTTGGTATAAAATTTTAATTTACTACAGCGCCTCCCGGGCCGCAATGGCTTTTCGGGCGCAGCGGCAAAGCCACAAAGTCGCCAATGTCCACAGCAGCACCGAGAAAGCAATGGTCACACCTTGGCGCACAAGGCCAGGGGCCAAATAGACATCCCGCAGCCAGCCCGCGCCCACAAACAGCCCCCCGATGAGCAAGAGGACAAAATAGGCTTTCCGAAACAGCAGACCCACGGCGGCAAAATAACCTTTTCGGCCCTGGCTTTCGTCGATAAGAGCGGCGAACAAAAGGGTCATTACCAGCGGCGCACACACCGCTGTCAGCCCCCAGGACACCCAGTTGACAATGCGCTGAACCACGGCGGACGCCAAAGGCAGATGGGTTAGGGCCATGACGCCGTATGTAAGAGCCAGATAAGCCCCCAGCAAACACAGTAGCACCAACGTGAGGCGGATGTACACCGGCTGCCCCGGCTTTTGCGGTACGGGATAAATCAGGCGATAAACATGCCCCACCAGCCCTAACAGCAATGCGCACAGCACCCCAATGACCATGACAAAAAAGCCAATTTGGACCGGAAGGCTCATAGGCATATGATAATAGGGCAACACCCCGAAAGCCAGCACAAAAATACCCAGCATGAAAAGGCACAGCTTGCCAACCCGGCCCAGAGCCGTTTCGGATTTGGCGGTTTTTTCCGCCTTGGCTTTTGGGGTGGGTGTTTCCGCTGTGGCAATGGGCGTATCTGCCGTCTTGGCGGCCGATTGCTCGGCATTGGCAGAGGCGGCGGTCTCCGCTTTTGGGGCGGCTTTGGCCCGTGTTTTTTTGGCGTTTACAACGGCGGCAAAGTCAGCCGAATCCTCTTTGGGCGCACTGTCGGGTGCGGTTTTGCGGCCTTTTTTCGTCTCCAGCACAGCGGCAAAGTCCGCCGTATCGTCTTTGGCCGCTTTGGACGCAGCCGGTTCCGCCTTGGGCCCTTCCCCTTTGGCGGCGACTTTACGGCTTTTGGCCTGGGCGACGGCATCGCCTTTGGGGGGCGTTTTGGAAGCGGCGGCGGGTGCCTTGCCGGCAGCGGCTTTGGCTTTTTCCCCTTTGGCTTCGGCGCCCTTGCCGCTTTGGGTTGTCCCCTTGGGTGCTGTGGCGTTGGCCTTGGCCGTCTTGCGGGCTTTTACCTCGGCCACGGCGTCGGCGCCTGCCCCGCCGGATTGTGGCTGCTTTTTCTTTTCGTCCATCTTACGGTTCTCCTTCTGTCTGTCATGAAAAGCATCTGCCATTATTTTACCCTTTTCCACCATTTTTTTCAAGCGTGAAGCGGCGTCAAAAAGCTTTTATACAAATCATTGTGCTTTGTCCCGCAATTTGTTATAATGCAACTTGTGGGTTACATCGGTAACCAATTGGCACAAAGAAGGGGAAATGACCATGTCCGTTAAGGTTGTTGTGGGGGCCCAGTGGGGTGACGAGGGTAAGGGTAAGATCATTGACATCTTGGCTTCCCGCGCACAGGTGGTCGTCCGCACCCAGGGCGGCAACAACGCCGGTCACACGATTGAGAGCGGCGGCAATGTGTTTAAGTTTCACCTGATTCCTTCGGGAATTTTGTATCATGACACCCTGTGCCTGATCGGCAGCGGCGTTGTCATTGATCCTGCCGTCATTTTGGCGGAGATTGACGATCTGGTCAAACGGGGCATTCTTTGCCGCAACCTGCGCATCGACCCCCGGGCCCATGTCATTATGCCTTGGCATATTAAGCTGGACGGACTGGAGGAGGAATTGCGGGGCCAGTCCGACATTGGCACCACCCGCCGGGGCATTGGCCCTTGTTACATGGATAAAGCGGAGCGCTGCGGCATCCGCATGTATGACCTGTGCCATCCTGACATTTTGGCGGAAAAAGTGAAAGCGGTAGGCGAAAAGAAGAATGCCATTCTGCAAAAGTTGTATGGCCAGCCTGCTTTGTCCCTGGATGACATTGCAGCCGAGTACGCCGCCTACGGCCAACGGCTGCGCGAATATTTGGCCGATGTGTCTGTGCTGACCCACAACGCCTGCAACGAAGGCAAAGCGGTGTTGTTTGAGGGCGCCCAGGGTACCCTTTTGGATTTGGATATGGGCACCTACCCTTATGTCACCAGCTCCCATCCCATTGCCGGCGGCGTCTGCACCGGCTGCGGCATTGGCCCCACCGCCATTGACGAGGTGATCGGTGTGGCCAAAGCCTACACCACCCGGGTGGGCAAAGGCCCCTTCCCCACCGAGCTTTTGGACGAGATGGGCGAAACCATCCGCCAGATCGGCCACGAGTTTGGCACCACCACAGGCCGTCCCCGCCGCGTGGGCTGGTTTGACGCGGTCATCCTGCGGCATGCCGCGCGCACCAACGGCTTGACCTCTTTGGTGGTGAACAAGCTGGACACCCTGTCCGGCATTGGGCCGCTGAAAGTTTGTGTCGCTTACCAAAAAGCCGACGGCAGCCGCATTTCCGACTTCCCCCCCACCATTGAAGAGCTGGCCGAGTGCACCCCTGTCTACGAAGAAGTACCCGGTTTTGAGGGTGACTTTACCGCCTGCCGTGATTACAGCGCCCTGCCCCAAAGCTGCAAAGCTTACATTGATCGGCTGGAGGCGCTTGTGGGCTGTCCGATTACCATGGTAGGCGTAGGCCCCGCCCGGGACCAAAGCCTGGAGCGGACAAACCAGTAATCCAATATCTGTATATTTTCTTATTTCAATTACTATTTGTATAATAAATGTCACTGAGAACCTACCACCCGCTTCATAAGCGGGTGGTTTTTAATGCGAGGTTTTCCGATACCAAAACGCCCTGTGTACCTACTGCACACAGGGCGTTTTTTGTTCCGCTCAAAAACTCAGCCTTTGGCATGATAAGCCATGCCCATGTAGGCGTCCCCCGCCCGCAGTTCATCCAGCATCTGCTCCAGACGCTTTTGCCGCGTCTCTTCCCGCTTGCCCCGGGTAATCCAGCCAATATAATCGTTTTGCTGGTAGGGCGGGCGCTGTTCATAGGCGGCCAGCAATCCAGCGTCCGCCAAGGCTTCTTTCACATCGTCCGGCATGGGGTAAACAGATCGTTTGAGCCTGGATGCATCCACAGGCTTACCCTCCTTTTGACAACGGCTTTTACGCCGGCGTCGGTGCGTTTTCCGTCCCCGGCTCCGCCTCGGGCAGCATCTCCACTTCCATTGGCGGTCGGGGCTTGCCGTCGGCATCGGTGAAAAGGGCCAGCTGCCCGCTGATGACGGCCGATGCCGCCGCTTCTACCTGGGTGGCCGCATGGGGGGCACAGTTCTCGGTCAGCACGTCCAGCCCGACCACTTCCTCCGCCAGCCCGCCCTCAAACCGCTCCGGCACAAAAGTGCCGTCCATAAGAGAGAGAATCTGCCGGGTATAATACCCGCTCCAGCGCCAGATAGCGGCGGTAAGATAGGCGTCCGGCGCATTGATATCCCCCGGTACATGGCAACCGATGGCTTTGGCCCCTTTGGCCTGCGCCTCGACGGCGGGGTAAAAGCTGTCCCCAAAGGTGGCGATTACATCGCAGCCCGCCGCCAAAAGGGTTTGGGTGTTGGGCTTGTACACCAGCTCGTGCGCCAGATATACCTCGCTTTGCCCCTGCCGCCACACATCGCTGACTGTGACGGCGCTGACTTGTGCGGCGGCGTTGGCCAACTGGATGCCCGCTAAAAAAGCGTCAATATAATTTTGCCGTTTGGCGTCCGGCACCGGTGCCAAATATCCAATATGGCCATTTTTTGTCGTAAGGCCCGCCACCATACCCGCCAAAAACCATCCCTCTTCCAGCCTTCCGCCATAGGAGGTCAGATTATCCGCCGTTTTCTCCCCCTCGAACTGGAAGAAGAAGACTTTGGGGAAGGCAGCGGCCAGCCGGGCGACCGTGTCGGCATAAACGGCATCGGTGGCAAAAATAGCGTTGCAGCCGTCGGCAATCTGCCCCCGGATAATATTTTCACAGGCGTCTGCGCTGACATTTTCGGCATATTGGGTCTCGATGCCTGTCTCCTGCTCCATAAGCTGCCGCGCCTGATCCTGGCTGAGGGCAAAATTGCTTTTGGCCACCTCGCCGGGGTAGATAAAACTGGCTTTTACAGTCTTGGGAAAACGGGCTTCCTCCGAAGACGAAGGCGCCGGCGGTGGCTCCTGTTTTCCGCAGCCCCCCAAAAAGGCGGTGACGACGACCAGGCAAAGTGCGATGGCAAATGCTTTTTTCATGCTACAAACTCCTTACATGATATCAAACGCGGAAGGTGATGCCGCTTTCATTCATAGCCTCCACAATGGCCAGCGATTCCACCCGGATCCCTCTGCCGCGAATGCGTTGGCCCCCCATTTGAAAGCCCTTTTCGATGACAATGCCGGCGCCCACCAGCGTCGCCCCCGATTCTGCCACCAGGTCAATCAGTCCTTCCAGCGCTTTGCCGTTGGCCAAAAAATCGTCAATGATTAAAATCCGGTCCTCCGGCAACAAAAACTTTTTCGAGACAATGACGTCAAAAATACGGCTTTTGGTATAGCTTTGTACCTGGGTGTGATAAACCGCGCCGTCCAGATTTTTAGAATCGGTCTTTTTGGCAAAGATAACCGGCACCCCGAAATAAGGGGCGGCAGCGCATGCGATGGCAATGCCCGATGATTCAATGGTCAGGATTTTCGTAATGCCGCAACCGTCAAACAGCCGCTTAAATTCCCGCCCGATATCCTGTAATAAATCGACGTCAATTTGGTGGTTGAGAAAGCTGTCCACCTTTAAAATGTCCGGCATGACGATATGGCCGTCCCGCAAAATCCGTTCCTTCAGCCGCTGCAAATTTCACAGCTCCTTTTCTGCATTCCTTTGTCATATTTTAACCCCTGCACGGTAAAAAAGCAATGCGGGAAAATGCGCTCTATATCATATCATTCCGTCTTTTGGCGGCAAGAATAATTTACCCGTCGGTTTCAGGTCATATTTAACACGCGCAAGGTAAAAATAGAATTATCGCTTTGAGCAAAGGAGGCTTTATCATGCCCAACACACCCATTACACCCAAACAATTTAATCAGATGGCCAACAACGCCATACCGCCTACCAAAAGCCTGTTCCACTGTGCCTGCGCTTTTTTGGTGGGTGGCGGCATCTGCACATTGGGCCAGCTTATATTTGAATGGGCAGCTTATTACAACCTGGACGAGGCCGCTTGCGGCACTGCCGTTTCCATCAGTTTGATTTTTCTTTCGGTACTGCTGACCGGCCTGAATGTCTATGATAACATTGCCAAACACGCCGGCGCCGGCACCCTTGTACCCATTACCGGCTTTGCCAATGCCGTGGCTTCGCCCGCCCTGGAATTTAAAAGCGAGGGTCTGATATTGGGGCTGGCGGCCAAAATGTTTGTCATAGCCGGACCTGTTATTGTATATGGCGTCACTGCCGGATGGGTTTACGGCCTGATTATATTCCTGTTGAATTTGTACTGATGAAACTGGCATTGCACCAAATGGAGGTAGAGGCTATGGCAACAAAAATAGGCCGCCACACCCTGCGGCTGGACAATATTCCCTCGGTGGTGGGATATGCGGCCATTGGCGGCAAGATGGAAGCCGACGGGCCCATGGCCCGCTATTTTGATATTTTGAACGAAGACACCACCTTTGGCGAAAAAAGCTGGGAAAAAGCCGAAAGCGTGATGCAGAAACAGGTGCTGGAAAAAGCACTGAGCAAAGCGGGGCTTTCCTCCGCCAACATCGACTTTGTCTTTGCCGGGGACTTGATTAACCAGTGCACCAGCTCTACCTTTGGGCTGCGGGCGCTGGGCATCCCCTTTGTGGGGCTTTTCGGCGCCTGCTCCACCATGGCCGAAAGCCTTATCCTGGCTTCTTTATTTATTGAGGGCGGGTTCGCCACCCGCACGGCGGCAGTCACATCCTCCCACTTTTGCGCGGCCGAACGCCAGTTCCGCTACCCTTTGGAATATGGCGGCCAGCGTCCCCCCTCCTCCCAGTGGACAGTGACGGGGGCGGGTGCAGCCATTGTGGGGGCCTCCGACGCCCCGCCCTATGTCAAGGCGGTTACCATTGGCACCATTGAGGATTTGGGCATTAAGGACGCCAACAACATGGGGGCCGCCATGGCGCCTGCCGCCGCCAAAACACTCTCCCGCTATTTTGACGACACCTGCACCGGCCCCCAAAATTATGACGCCATCTTCACCGGTGACCTGGGCCAGGTGGGTTCTGACTTGTTGGTGGACCTGATGGGCCGGGAAAACTACGACCTGAAGGGCAAGCACGCCGACTGCGGTCTGCTGATCTACGACCGGCAAAAGCAGGAAGAGGTGGGCGCGGGGGGGTCCGGCTGCGGTTGCAGCGCGACCGTTTTGTGCGGCTATATTCTGAATGAGATACGGGCCCAGCGGCTGCACGACGTGTTGTTTATGGCCACCGGCGCCCTGATGTCCCCTGTCACCGTACAGCAGGGCGAGTCTATCCCCGGCGTCGCGCACCTGCTTCGTCTGACCGCCACCCCTGGCGAGATGGCCCAATAAAGTAGTTTTTTCGCCGGGCTGCGAATATTCCCCTGGGAGGTATTCTATGTTTTTCGAACTGGTAAAAGCGTTTTTCGTCGGTGGCGTATTGTGCGTCATTGGCCAATTGTTGATTGATTATACTAAGCTGACTCCTGCCCGCATTTTGGTAGGGTATGTGGTGGCAGGCGTCGTTTTGGGCAGTTTGGGGCTTTACAAGCCCCTTGTCGACTGGGCGGGTGCCGGGGCCAGTGTACCGCTGACCGGCTTTGGCAATCTGTTGGCCACCGGCACGCTGAAGGCTGTGCGTGAGCAGGGCTTTATTGGTATTTTTACCGGCGGGCTGACTGCTTCCTCCGCCGGCATTGCCGCGGCCATTGTCTTTTCCCTTTTTGCGGCGCTGGTCTTTAAATCCAAAGACAAAAGCTGAAAAACAATAAAAACGCAGTACCAATTGATTGGTACTGCGTTTACGATAATATCGTCATGACAAAAGATCAACCCACTTGATTGAGCTTGGCAGCAAGAGCGGATTTTCTGCGGGCTGCAGTATTCTTATGAAGCACCCCTTTAGAGACCGCCTGATCAATCCGTTTTGTGGCATACTGCACAGCCGCCACGCGGTCTTCCGCGTTGCTGTTAAGGGCAGTTTGCGCCTTTTTGATCACTGTCTTAAGATTGCTTTTAACCGCTTTGTTCCGTTCGGTACGGGCCGCAATGACTTTAACGCGTTTCTTTGCCGATTTAATATTGGGCATTTTCACACCTCCTCATAAAGGAATGGACACAGTACACATAATATTAGCATTAATCATTCCAAAAATCAAGATTTTCATGTATCTTTTTTTAAATTAAGGAGTGTTTCCATGTTTCGTACAGATTTAGCCATGGAGGAGGCATCTGCCTCGCAAAGCCTGCCCGACGGTGTCACCATGGAAAATTATATGCAAAACGGCGGTGCCGTCTGCAAAATCACCGTGAAAACCGATGAAGCCGCCCAAAAAATGAAAAAGCCGGTGGGCGTTTACGTCACATTGGATACCCCGAGTTTTGCCTCGTCCATCAGCGATTGCGACGACGAAGTGCGCTCGATTTCCGAGGAGCTCCATCGTCTTTTGCCCCCCGACGGTTCAGTGCTGATTATTGGGCTGGGCAACCTGCAAATTACCCCTGACGCCCTTGGCCCCCGGTGTATCAGCCAGATTGTGGCCACCCGCCACTTTACCGATGAAATCCGCCGCACCACCGGTATGGAAGGCATCCGCCCTGTCTCTGCTATTGCGCCCGGTGTGCTGGGCCAAACGGGAATGGAAACCGGTGAAATTGTGGCTGCCCTGGCCGCGGCGACCAAACCTGCCGCCATTGTGGCCATTGACGCCCTGGCCGCCCGGTCATCCGATCGGCTGGGCCGCACCGTACAACTTTCCGACACCGGCATCTCCCCCGGCTCCGGCGTCTTCAACCGCCGCAAAGCGTTAAACAAAGAGACCCTTGGGGTGCCTGTAATTTCCATGGGCGTACCCACCGTGGTGGACGCCGCCACCTTCGTAGAGGATTTTTTAGAGGCGGCCGGCCTGCACATACCCGAACTTCACGGCATTGACCCGGATGCCAAAGGCGCGAAATCCCCCGTCGTAAAGCAAGGGGAGAAAGAAAACCATTTGCCCGAGCCGCTGATTGTCACGCCCCATCAAATTGACCTGATTATTGAACGGGCGGCCAAGGTGTTGGCGCTTGCCGTCAACACCACCCTACAACCCGATGTATCCCTGGAGGATTTGCGGTTCTTAATGAGCACATAACCCACCCCATCCTACTTGCGCCGGGCATCCTTAAACCAGGGCCACCCCGCAGCTGGCGACAGCACCAGGCCGGTCACCTCCGGCCCGGTGGCAAAAAAGCTGTCCTGGGTAAACAGCGGCACCACAACCGCGTCCTCCAAAAGGCGGTCCTCCGCCTGTACATAGTCATTCGCCGCTTCGTCCAACGTGGCCGCATTGGCTGCCGAAAGAAGTAAGTCGTCAAAGGCGCTGCGGCTGTAGCCCCAGTGGTTCTGATTGTCTCCGGTGGCGAACTGGCGCAAAATGCCAAGCGGGCTGTATAAGTCGCCGGTCAAGGGCACAAGGGCCACCGAATAATCCCCTTGCTGAATGCGCTTTTGGAAGTCCGCTTGGGGCACTTCTTCCAACCCCACCGAAAAACCCAAATTTTGCTGCCACATTTGGCGGATGAGGCTGAGATATTGATCCAGCGGCTCCGATTCCGGAAAAAGGATCATGGTTTGCCAGTCGGTGCGACCCAATTCTTTCAGACGTGCCCGGTAAATGGTTTTGGCGGCCTCGGGGTTAAAATTGGGCACAATGACGTCACCGCCCATCGTGCGGTAGGACCGGTCAAAGAGCATGGTGGCCGGCGGCAAAACCGATTCGGTCAGCGTATGCCCCGGCTCCAACAGCGGCCCCAACTTTTCCCGGTCAATGGCGGTTTGCAGGGCATAGCGCATATCTCTGTCCACCAGCACATTACCATTCTGATTAAACACCAGCACCCATGTGGTGGTTGTATAGCGCTGGATACCATAGCCTTCGTTCTCCAGTGTTTGGGCCGCCGCCAAATCGACCTCAAGGCCGTCCGAACGGTCATCGGCAAAGAGGGCGGCCGGATCCTCCCGGCCAATATAAAAATAGACCGACGGCGGGCCGACAGCCGCAGGATCGTAGTAATGCGGATTGGGTTCGATGATGATCGATTTGTCGGGAGTCCATTTTTGCAGCGAAAATGGCCCGTTCGTTAAGACAGTGGTTTTTTCCATGCCGTAGCGCGCCCGGGTGGTGGCAAAAAACTTGCGGTTGCAGGGCATGGCGGCCGGCCGGCTGAGCAGCTGGATAAAAAAAGGATTTGCCGTGTCCAGTGTAATGCGCAAAAGAGAATCGGTTACCGCCTCTACCCCCAGCTCCCAGTAGTCTGTATGGCCCGCCAAAATGTCCCGGGCATTTTGAATGCACAGATAATCGGTGGCATAGGACGAAACGCCCGCCGAGTGAAAAAGGCGCTGGATGCCGAATACAAAATCATCGGCGACGACCGGGTCCCCGTTGGACCAGGCGGCGTCTTTTCGCAATGTAAACTCGTAAACCCGGCCATCGGGAGAAACGGTAAAGCTCTCCGCGACGCCGGGTACAATAGCGCCGTCCGGCATTTGCCGAAACAAGCCCTCGTAAAGATGCGCCACAATCATAGCGGCATCGCCGTCGGCCACAAATTGAGGATCCAGCGTCTGAATATTATAGGGGATATCGTAGCGCAAGGGCTGCGGCGCCTGGCCACAGCCGGATACGCCCCCCAAAAGACCGGCCAACACAACAAAAATTATAATGCGTTTTAGCAATTTCATATTCCTTCACCTGTGCTCCGCGCCTAAAAGCCATCACACCCGGTGCAGCAAATCTGTGTAAGTGGGCATGGGCCAGGCGGTGCGAGCCACAATCGTTTCGGCGGCGTCGCAGGCTTTGCGCAGTCGCTCCATGGCGGGACGCACCTCGTTTTGCATCATCCGCGCATGGCCCACAACCGTTTGGTCTTTGGGCGCCTTGGCGCACAGCGCCGACAGCTTTTTTTGCAATTGGGACATCTCTTCAATTAAGCCGTTCACTTCGCCAATGTGGGCGGCAAGTCCAGCATTTTCAAAGCCGGCGCCCCGCAGTTCCCGCAGTGCCCGGGCCGCTTCGCCCGCCCATTTGACCGTTGCCGGCAGCACCTGCCGCTGCACCATTTCTGTCATGGTAGCAGCCTCGATACCCACCACTTTGACATAGTTCTCCATCAGAATATCGTGGCGAGAGTGGCACTCGGCCGGGGACAGCACCTCGTATTTGGCAAAGAGATCGATGTTCTTTTGTTCCTCCAGCACATGAAGCGCGTCCACTGTCTGGCCGAGAATGGGCAGCCCCCGGCGTTTGGCTTCCTCCTGCCACTGGGTGGAGTAATTGTTGCCGTTATATATGACGCGGCCGTGTTTTTCCACTGTTTCGGCCACAATACCGCGCACGGCGGCGGCCAAATCCTTGGCATCTTCCAACCGGCCGCAGTATGTATCCAGCGACTCGGCCAGGATGGTGCACAAAATGACATTGGTGAAGGCAATGGACTGGGACGCGCCCAGCATGCGGAACTCGAACTTGTTGCCAGTAAACGCAAAAGGCGAGGTTCGGTTGCGGTCGTTGTCGTCCTTTTGCAGCTCCGGCAGTGTGTTGACGCCAAAGCCGATGTGCTGTTTTTTGTGATTGTTGCCCACACCGCCCGCGGCGATATCCTCCAACAGCTGGGACAGCTGCTCGCCTAAAAAGATGCTGATGATGGCCGGCGGCGCTTCGCACGCCCCCAGGCGAAAGTCGTTGCCCGGGCAGGCGGTGGCTAGACGCAACAGGTCGGCGTAACGGTCGATGCTGCGGATGACGGCGCACAGCGTCACCAGGAAAAGCAAATTGCTTTCCGGCGTATGCCCCGGCGCCAACAGCCCGATGCCTGTGTCGGTGGACAAAGAGAAATTATTGTGTTTGCCGGAACCGTTGATGCCGGCAAAGGGTTTTTCATGGAAAAGACAGGACAAATCCTGTTCTTTGGCCACAATGCGCATGACCTCCATGGTCAGCTGGTTGTGGTCGGCGGCTAAATTGGCCGGCTCATACACCGGGGCCAGCTCGTGCTGGGCGGGGGCGGCCTCGTTGTGTTTTGTTTTGGAGGCGATACCCAGTTCCCACAGGGCGTGGTCCACCGCCCGCATAAAGGCGGCCACCCGCAATTTAATGCGTCCGCAGTAGTGGTCCTCCAGCTCCTGCCCTTTGGGGGGGCGGGCACCGATCATGGTGCGACCGCAAATTTTAAGGTCCAGGCGGCTTTCGTACTTGGCCCGGTCCACAAGGAAATATTCCTGTTCCGCCCCCACCATCGGCATGACATGGTGCACATCGTCAAGGCCGCAGATGTGGCAAAGGCGAACCGCCTGCTTGCTGATGGCCTGGGTTGCCCGCAAAAGAGGGGTCTTTTGGTCCAGCGCCTCACCGTTGTAGGCACAAAAGGCGGTGGGAATATAGAGCGTGTCCTCTCGCACAAAGGCTGGGCTGGTGGGATCCCAGGCTGTGTAGCCTCGTGCCTCGAACGTCGCCCGCAGCCCTCCGGAAGGAAAGGAGGAAGCGTCCGGCTCGCCGTGGATGAGGGCTTTGGAGGAAAATTCGAAAATGGCCCGGCCGTCCCCGGTGGGGGTGACAAAGCTGTCGTGCTTGCCGGCGGTGATGCCGGTCATGGGTTGAAACCAGTGGGTATAATGGGTGGCCCCCTGCTCCAGCGCCCAGTCCTTCATGGCAACCGCCACAGCCTCGGCCACAGAAGGATCCAACTGGCTGCCTTCCACCGCTGTGCGCTTCAGGCTGGCGTACACTTCCCGGGGGAGCCTTGCCTCCATTTCCCGGTCACCAAAAACCTTGGAACCAAACATTGTTTCAATATCCAAAACTTTCACCCTTTCCCGGTGGCCCTGCCAATGATTGTGTATTGTAAAATCATTCATAAAAGATGGATGCCGTTTTCTTCGCAGGTTTTGATCATATCCTCCGGCCACACCGAAGCCTGCACCTCGCCGATATGGGCCTTTTCCAACAGCAGCATACAAATGCGCGACTGGCCAATGCCGCCCCCGATGGTGAGGGGTAGTTCGCCTTTCAGCAGCATTTGATGAAACGGCAGCGCCTTGCGGTCGTTGCACCCGGCTATATCCAGCTGGCGGCTAAGGCTTTCTTCATCCACCCGGATACCCATGGAAGAAATTTCTACCGCCCGGTTTAAGATAGGGTACCAGATGAGAATATCGCCGTTGAGCGCCCAGTCGTCATAGTCGGGGGCGCGCCCGTCGTGGCGGTTGCCCGACCGGAGCGTCCCGCCAATTTGCATGAGAAAGACGGCGCCATATTCCCTGGTGGCGGCATCTTCCCGCTCTTTCGGGGTAAGGCCGGGGTACCGGTCCTCCAGCTCCTGGGTGGTCATAAAATGAATATCATCGGGAATAATCCGGCCTAAGATGGGAAACGCCTGGCAAAGGGCCTCTTCAGTCTCCCGCAGGGCACCCATAATGCTGCGGACGACGCTTTCCAAAAAGGCCGCATTCCGCTCCTCCCGGGTGATCACCCGCTCCCAGTCCCATTGGTCGACATAGACCGAGTGAAGATTGTCAAGCTCTTCATCCCGCCGGATGGCGTTCATATCCGTATATAATCCGGTGCCCGGGCCAAAGCCATAGCGCCCCAGGGCCATCCGCTTCCATTTGGCCAGCGAATGGACAATTTGCACGTCGTCGCCCGTGTCGAGAATATCAAACTGAACCGGACGCTCCACACCGTTTAAGTCGTCGTTAAGGCCGGTGTTGACTTTGACAAAAATGGGGGCGGAAACCCGCTCTAAATAAAGGGCTTTGGCAAGAGCCCGCTCGAAATAATCTTTGGCCAGTTTGATGGCCCTTTCTGTTTCCATAATGTCCATCTTTGCCAGATAAGTGTCGGGAATTTGTAGTCCGGTGCGTGCCATAGTACCTCCAAATTGAAAATGTCCGGGCCTTTGCGGCGGGGACGAAATACCGTTTTAACGGTTATTAATACTAAAAAGTGTATCATTATTTTGGGCAAAACGCAAGAAAAAGCTATTCCTTCTCTAAGAATTTCCGCAATTGGTTTTGGATATCCTGGGCCGACCAGCGCACCGCTTTGGCAATATCCCGCAGCCCTTGTTCGGTGGCGCCGGCCGTGTGTTCCCCCGCCTGAAAATAGTCCCGGCGCTGTAGGTGGGAAAAGCGCCGCAGCATTCGCCGCAGCTGCCCTTCGGTGTCATCGGCATGGGCCTTGCCCATGGCCCGCAGCGCCCGGATGTCGTCCATAAGCCGGGTGCAGTCCATCAGCAGTTCGGTATAGTCGCTGATGGACTGGGTGCGAAACCGCTCGACCATGGACAGCATATCTTCCTGGTCTAAAAAAAACAATTCACTGAGCACAGCCTCGCCGCCTGTTTCGCGGATATGATTCCAAAGGGAGCGAAACTTGCGGAGATTTTGGGGGCTGCGGGGTAAAAGCGCTACCCCTGGGGTAAGATACTCGGCGCCAAATTCCTTCAGCTTGCGCCAAATATAAACCCGGTTTTTGGACGGATTCATCGGCACATGGTAGCTGAGCGCCAGCCAGTTGTTCTCGTTCAACCCCTCACCCCCTAATGCCTGCACAGGCGGGTTTCTTATGCCAGCAAAGCGCCGATGACCGCGTTGGATACCAACATTCCTTTGGGCGTCAGCCGCAGGCTGTCCCTGTCGGCGATGAGCAACCCCTGAGTGCGGGATGCCCACTGCGCCGCTTGTGCCCTGAGCCGGTCGCATGAATCCGAATCATCGGCTAAGTCGGCGTAGCGTATCCCTTCATTAAGCCGCAAGCCCAGCATGACCCGCTCCTCAAAGCTGCCACCTGCGCCGTCATCCACATAGCGGTCATCCCCGCCGGCAAGAAAAGCGTCTAGATTCCGGGGCGTGTAAAACCGCCGCCCATGCAAAAAGCTGTGGGCCGCCGGGCCCAGGCCCAAATAGGGCTCGCACCGCCAATAGTGCAAATTGTGGCGGCAGGCCGCCCCCCCTTTGGCAAAATTGGAAATTTCGTATTGCTGGTACCCCCGCGCCGCCAACCGCTCCACAGCCGCCAGATAAAGCGCACCCGCTTCCTCTTCATCCGCAGCGGCCACCCCCTGCCGCGCAAAGGCGGTGTCCGGTTCAATTTTAAGGAGATAGGCGGAAATGTGCGCCGCGCCCAAGTCGGCAAAGGCGTCAATGGTATAGAGGGCGCTTTTCGCCGTCTGCCCGGGTATCCCCAGCATGATATCCAGCGAAATGTTGGCAATGCCGGCTTTGGCGGCAGCCTCCACCCCGGCAATTGTATCCCGGTGGCGGTGTGTCCGCCCCAGCCCCCGCAGCTCGGCATCCACGGCGCTTTGGGCCCCGTAGGAAAGGCGGTTCACCCCGGCTTCACATATCATTGGCAGCAGCCGCGGATCTTTCAGCAGACCGGGGTTGGCCTCCAGCGTAATCTCCGCGTCGGTCGTGACAGTAAAGTGCCGGTGAATGCCCTTCACAAGCCGCAAAAGATTGTCCTGGCCCAACAAAGGCGGCGTCCCACCGCCAAAATAGACGGTATCGACTTTTGGCAAACCGCCTCTTTGGCTGTAATACGCCATCTCTTGCAAAAGGGCGGTGGTATACACATCGGCGTATCGGGCCGCGGCGCCGCCGCCCAAAGAGTAAAAATCGCAGTAGGGGCATTTGCGGGCGCAAAAGGGAATGTGGATATATAGCCCCATATGCGCCTCTGTCGCCATTTTCTCATGCCCCCACGTGTCTTCTTTATTCATCCAGCTTAAGCACCGCCATAAAGGCCTCCTGGGGCACTTCGACACTGCCCAGTTGGCGCATCCGCTTTTTGCCTTCCTTCTGCTTTTCCAAAAGCTTTTTCTTTCGGGTAATGTCGCCGCCATAGCACTTGGCCAACACATCTTTGCGCATGGCCTTCACTGTTTCCCGGGCGATGACCTTGCCCCCCACCGCCGCCTGAATTGGCACTTCAAACAGCTGGCGGGGAATGTGATCCTTTAACTTTTCGGCCAGCCGCCGGGCCCGGGGGTAGGCATTGTCCGCATAGACAATGAAGGACAGCGCGTCCACAATTTCGCCGTTTAAGAGAATGTCCAGCTTCACAAGCTTGGAGGGCTGATAGCCCGAAAGTTCGTAGTCCAGGGACGCATAGCCCTTTGTGCGGGATTTTAAAGCGTCAAAAAAGTCATAAATGATTTCGCAAAGGGGCAGGGAATAATGCAGCTCCACCCGGTTGGGGTCCAGATATTTCGTGTCTTTATAAACACCCCGCCGTTCCTGGCACAACTCCATAATGCTGCCGATATAAGTGGTGGGAGTGAAAATGCTGGCATTGACAAAGGGTTCCTCCGCCGCCGCAATCAGAGAGGGATCGGGGTAGTTGGTGGGATTGTCGATGTCGATTTTTTCCCCGTTGGTCATCGTCAGCTTATAAACAACGCTGGGGGCGGTGGTAATCAAATCCAAATTGTATTCCCGCTCCAACCGCTCCTGAATAATCTCCATATGCAGCAGACCCAAAAAGCCGCACCGGAAACCGAAACCCAATGCCACCGACGTTTCCGGTTCATAGGTGAGCGAGGCGTCGTTGAGCTGGAGCTTTTCCAGCGCGTCCCGCAGGTCGGGATATTTGGCCCCGTCCGCAGGATAAATGCCGCAGAAGACCATGGGATGCACCGCCCGGTAACCGGGCAACGCCTCGACGGCGGGAAGGCCGGCGTCGGTGACCGTGTCGCCCACGCGGGTATCCCCCACATTTTTAATGCTGGCGGTAATGTAGCCCACCTGCCCGGCATAAAGCTCGTTTTGAGGCTGGAGGCCCAAGGCGCCCATTACCCCTAACTCCACCACGCTGAAGACGGCGCCGGTGGACATCATTTTCACTTGGGCGCCCGGACGGACAACCCCGTCCATCACCCGCAGGTAAACAATGACTCCTTTATAGCTGTCGTAAATGGAATCGAAGATAAGCGCCCGCAAAGGGGCCTCTTCATCCCCTTGGGGCGGCGGGATATCCTTGACGATCCGCTCCAACACCTCGTCGATGCCCACCCCAGCTTTGGCCGAAATGCGTGGGGCATCCAGCGCCGGAACGCCGATGATATCCTCAATTTCATGGGCTACCAAGTCCGGATCCGCCGCCGGCAGGTCAATTTTATTGATGACCGGCACAATTTCCAAGTCGTGCTCCACCGCCAGATAGGTGTTGGCCAGTGTCTGCGCCTCAATACCCTGGGACGCGTCTACCACCAGCACCGCCCCTTCGCAGGCGGCCAGCGACCGGGAAACCTCGTAGTGAAAGTCCACATGCCCCGGCGTATCGATCAGATTAAGGGTGTATTCCTTGCCATCCTGGGCTTTGTAAGAAAGCCGAACGGCGCGGGCCTTAATGGTGATGCCCCGCTCCCGTTCCAGCTCCATGTTGTCCAAAAGTTGTTCTTCCATCTCTCGGGCTGCCACAGCCGCCGTCTTTTCCAAAAGCCGGTCGGCCAGTGTGCTTTTGCCGTGGTCAATGTGGGCGATGATACAAAAATTACGGATGTTTTCCTGTCTGTTGGCCATTACGTGCCTACTCTCCAATATGCAAAATACGGGCTGCTGGCCCTTGTAAAAGGCCCCGCCACTATAATTTATTATTATAGCATAAAAAAGCGCGCCGCAACAATATTTTTATAGCGGCCGCCATACATTGCCTTTACCATTTTTGCCGCCCGCCACGCATTTCTCGTCCCGTTGCCACATAAACATATTATAACTTCGCACATTTGCGGGAGGCTTGAAAGGATTGAGAATTGTTTCTGAAAAACAAAGGAAAGCAACAAGATGGACAAGGGTTCCCGCCACATTGGCGGCGGCGGGCCTGTGTATTGCGCTGTGCGCATTTTTGCTGTGGGGAATGTTGCCCTTGTTGGGGCGAATGACCTTTTACTCCGCCGGCCTTGCCCTGCCGGATGGCGCCCTGGCTCTGATGGCGCGGCGGTACGCCCCCTTGGTGGTAACGGCACCGCCAGTGAACACCCCGTCTTCGCCCGCAACCCCTGATCCGTCCGACCGCCATCCTGATCCCGAAGGAGAAACCAGCGGCGGCGAAGACTACCCCCTGCCTCCCGACACCCACACAACCCTGCCCCCCGAAGATATTCCCGATGAATACCGGGGTGTTCTCGTCCAGGAAACTATGGCCGGCGCGCCCCAGACCCACATTTCCATTGGCACCGGTTACCTGCGCAACTACACCCAAATGTCCACCGGCGAAATTGCCGAGTGTCTGGCGACCCCCTCCGGCCTGATGCTGGATGATTCAGATGAGCCTCAGGTGCTGATTGTGCACACCCACGCCACCGAAAGTTATGAACATTATGACGCCGATGTCTATGACACGCGGAATAATTGGCGCTCGCTGGACAACACTACCAATGTGGTCGCCTTGGGGGATGAACTGGCCAAAGCGCTGGAAGCGGAGGGCATTGGCGTTATTCACGACACCACCAAGCACGATTACCCCTCCTACAACGGTTCTTATGAACGCTCTGCCAAGACCATTGAACAGTATCTGGCCGACTACCCCTCTATTAAAGTGGTGCTGGACATTCACCGGGACGCCATTGAACGGGAAGACAGCGCCATCGTCAAACCGGTCACCGAGGTAAACGGTGTCAAGGCCGCCCAGGTGATGGTGATTGCCCCCTGTGACGACGGCAAAATGAATATGCCCCTGTGGCGCGACAACCTTCGGTTTGCCGCCGCCCTCACCAACGCCATTGAAGCCGATTACCCCACCCTCACCCGGCCCGTGTTCTTTTGCTACCGCAAATACAATATGGATTTGACCCCCGGCAGTCTGCTGCTGGAATTCGGCTCCAACGCCAACACCCTGGACGAAGCCATTTATTCCGCCCGCCTGGTGGGAAAGTCATTGGCCCAATATCTGAAATCCACCACCGTAGAATAGTCAAAAGATAAAGGATGTCTGCATGAATCATCATAACCGTTTCCGCCAAAATCCCGCCCGCGCCCTTTCGCTTGTTTCTTTTCTGGCCACCCTGCTGTTTTTGCTAAGCGTGTGGGGGCTGTACACCGTCGACGAGGCGGCGTTGGATGTGGGGTACGGCAATACCCACGGTCTGGTCACCCTCGCCTTCGATGAGGCACAATACCCCACCCTCACCGTACTGGGGCGCCCGGTGCCTTTGCCGGTGCAGGGTGCCTATGTAACCGTTTCCGCCGCAAAGGCCAACTATGCCGCCACCCCCGCCCCTTTGCGGCTGGGGATGCAGCTTGTTTCTCTGGCCCGCCAGCAATACGATAAATATTTAGCCGCTGTGCGGGAGGCAGACTTTCGCATGTACATCCTGGAGGATGGATTTTAAATCAGCTTTGGGGGCATCCAGCGAGCGGATATAGCGCACATCGTGGAAGGTCTCCCCCGCCAGCTCAAAGGTGAGCAATTCCTGATTACAGCGAAAACCGCATTTTTCATAAAAGCGCCGCGCCCGCCAGTTGGTATCCAGCACCCAAAGGTAAACATCCCGATACCCTTGCGCTTGCAAGTCCGCCAGGGCCGCCTCCATCAGCATGCCGGCGCAGCCTGAGCCAAAATAATCCGGCAGCAGATATAAGACCACGATTTCGCCCCAGCCGGACAAAGCCTCCTCACGGGAGGCCCCATAGGCAACACAGCCAACAGTCGTCAACTCATCACAGGCCAGCAGTGTCGTCATCCGTCCGCTTTCCATCCACTGGGTAAAAATATCCACCCAGCGGTCGTCGGCGATCTCGTCTAAATAGGACTGGGGCAACAGGCCCCGATAGCCGCTTTTCCAACTGGCGGCTAAAATGTGGCTGATGGCGGTTACATGCTCTTGGGTTGCGCGGCGAATATGCATCAAAATCACCCTCTCCCCATAATTTTATCATAAAATGGAAAAATTGTCACAAAAAGAAAGCGTGCATATGGCGCAAAATAACTGTCCACAGACTAGGCCTGGGGACAGTTATTTTGCGAATCGTTTTTCACCATAAAATACTTTTCGTCTGTACTTTGGTGCGAATACCACATGATACTTACAGAACCAACTTTGTCAAGGGGTGAAATGATACGGTTCTCCGCAATTTAGAGGGGGCAAAAAATAAAAAAAGGCAAAACCTGCGCCTCTCGGTAAAAACCAATAAGAGGGGCGGGTTTTGCCCAGCGTACTTTGTTACACCTTTGGTTTAGAAGGCGAACGAAACAGTTCAATTATTTTGCTTGCGAAATTTATCAAGATTCTCTTGCTGAATTAACACCTGTTCTCTTTGCTTCAAATCCTTAATTATTCTCGCCGTTTCATTTCCGCCCCGACCGCCAAATGCAAATAAAAAACTCAAAAGAAAAATAAGGGATAAAATCAAAGTGAGGTTGCCTACTTGTGCTGCCTCGCAATAGATAAGCACGGCGTGAATAATACACACTATGGCAACCACAATGAACACAAAAATAAATATCTTACGCTGTAAGGAAAATCTTTTAATCCGTTTTCTAATCTGCTTAATATCGTCAGACTGTTTATAATATAAAGGCATGAGCAAACCCCACTATGCACAATTTATAATTTCGCTACGTCAACTTTATCCGCCGAAACTGAACCTGTTTTGCCCATTGCGGCGTGAAGCTCTTACCTCATTATGTTAGCATAAACACATCTTCTTTACAATACAGCTCCAATCTGCCCCTTCTAAACCACGCGACGGGTTCAGCTTTTCAAAAGTCAAGATTTGCTCAAAAAGTGAAATCCCCCTCTAAATTGCGGAGAACCAATGATACTTTTGTACAGGAAGCGTGATTTTCCATTCTGTTCTTTGGGAAATGAAAAGAGACAAGTCTGAGTGGATTTTGAACAAGTTTCATGGTAAAATGATTCTAAATTAAATATGTTTATGTCGGATATACCTGATGCACCGTATAGCTGGTGAACTTACTGGAATCAAATAAAAATGTGAGTTGTTTGAATAAGTCAGCGAATTGGCCAGAGAGGAACGCCTATGAAGGACATGTGCTTTCAAGTGGACACACAGGTGCGCAAAAGCATGGTTAAGCGTGTGCGCACTGAAAGTAAACTCAACAGAGTAATGATGGTGCTTCTGGTTATCGCGTGCTTCTGGTTGATCGCTTCCGCACCATTTTTCGACAGCATAACCGGCAACGCGAATATGCCACCGACGGGTCCTTACCGATCTGTCGAAGGTCAACACATGCTGATCTCTGCGATGTTGGTGATGCTGTTTGGCATGACGCCTATCCCGATTATACTGGTTTACCGTGCCGCCAAAGTGGACATTAAGGTCTACTATAAGGACGAAGAGGCACTGTTCCTACGGGAAGCTTTTCTGGAAAATTACTATCATTACCGCTACAATGCGCCGGAGCTGTGCCGCACCTTGATCCATTTCCCCTACAACGGAATCAACCGACTGGAGTTGTGCCAGGAGCTAGGGGTGCTCAAAGTATACGGGGCATATGAGATACGCAGGGCATATACACCGTGCCCAAGGCAGGAGGACTATCGCCTATGGCCGGATCAGCCTCAAACTCCCTATCGAGTCTTCCACCTTTACTACGAGCAATCGCAACTGTTCGTTGACACGCTTTCTGAGCGTTCGGGAGTCCCCGTCACCATAGTGAACGCGAATGGGCTAACGTTAGATGAGGAGCGTATATAAACAGTGAATTCTCAATAGAACTTTCAACCCACACATTTTTGATTCCAATTTTGGGTAACAATGATATGTATACAAGCATTATGGCGGCACGATCTGTTCGAATCCATTCCCACTGCAAAAACAAAACCACCTTTCGGTGGTTTTGCTTTTGGTGGGAGCGGGTGGATTCGCGAGCCGCGATCTAAAAACACTCCCCCGGAGTGTTTTTACCGCCGGTGGCGGCACGATCTGTTCGAATCCAGTCCCACTGCAAAAACAAAACCACCTTTCGGTGGTTTTGTTTTTGGTGGGAGCGGGTGGATTCGCGAGCCGCGATCTAAAAACACTCACCCGGAGTGTTTTTACCGACGGTGGCGCACGATCTGTTCGAATCCATTCCCACAGCAAAAACAAAAACCCACTTTCGGTGGTTTGGTTTTTGGTG
>JAVBNO010000024.1:0-5606 GCA_031551485.1 Oscillospiraceae bacterium | reverse complement strand
AAACACGGTAGACGTACGGCCGCTCCGGCAGGGATATAGCCTGTCGCTCGGGTCGCGACCGGCTCATGCTTTTTGGCGCAAAAAGTATGCAAAAACATTCTTCGGGGAAACCACATGGTTTCCCCCACCCCCATCCTTAGGGCGAGGGCATAGGTGCACAGGAAACGCTTGGGCTGGCGGGGAAAACGGTGTTGGACCGCGCTGGGGTGCGAACAGCGACGAATAGGAAAATCGTTGGTACCAATATCAGGTCAGAGTACGGCAGACGTACAGCCGCTCCGGCAGGGATATAGCCTGTCGCTCAAGCCGCGACCGGCCCATACTTTTTGGCGCAAAAAGTATGCAAAAACATTCTTCGGGGAAACCACATGGTTTCCCCCACCCCCATCCTTAGGGCGAGGGCATAGGTGCACAGGAAACGCTTGGGCTGGCGGGGAAAACGGTGTTGGGTTTGTTTTTGGGGCTGATCTAGGATGCAACGGGTGGATAAATATCCTCGCGTATCTGCAAAATTATGAGCATATAAGCTGGTCCTTAAGCAAGTGCTACGTCCTGTCGTCCCAGCCCACATAATAGTAGCGACCAGGTTCACCGGGCAGCAACTGGATGGTAAGGGTTTTTTTGCCCGCCGATCCGCCGCCAACGGACTGCAGCAGAATGTGCAGGCGGCGCAGGTCGCCGTCCTTTTCCACGTCCTCCAGTATCACTTTGGGGCGCTCGCCAATGCCGCCCACACCTTCATAGTAACCTTTGTGTTCGGCGTCGTAAATCATCTGATTTTTGCGCAGTGTCTCGGTGTCGATGTCAAAATAGGTTTGCACGGCCGTTTCAAAATAGGCCTCGGGGAAAAACCAGCCGGTGCCCTCGCCAAAGGGGGACTTGTATTTTTCCGCCCGCTGGGCGTCGGTAATGTCTTCCTGCCACATCATATGGAGGTACCACTGGAAAAAGCCGCCGTTATAGGCCAATTGATCGGGCCCTTTCCATGGGCCGGTGTAGTAAAGGCCGGCGTAGTCGCTGCGCAGGAACCGGTTGTCCCCCTCCCCTTCCCATATCGCGCCATAAACCAGCAACACATCGTTGTAAAAAGCCTCGTCCTCTACAAAAACAGGGGCGGCGGAAGGGGCCGGCTGGGGTGTGGACGGGGGCGCGACGGATTGGGGGGCGGACTCGCCGGCTGAGGATGGGGGATCCGGGGCCTGTTGGGAAGCCGCACCGCCGCGGGGCGTACAGGCGGAAAGCAAAAGCGCGCCGACAAGGGCCAGTAACACAAGGCGATTCATAACGCTTGTCTCCTTTCGGAAAGGGCGTATACCAATTCTGATATCTTTATCATATCGCATTGGCATGAAGAATTTATGGGATTTTTTTGAACAATTTGGGCTGCAAAAAAGGGCGAATACCATCGTCCTTTTTTGTATTTGTGATGACTATTATATTTAAATAAAACCTTTGTCGGTGAGGAACTGCTTGGCCACGTCTTCCACAGTGCGGTTATTGCCCTCCACTTCAAAATTCAGGGCCTGCATTGTGACATCGTCAATTTGGCCAGCCAATGTTTCGAACACCGCCTCCAGTTCGGGGTGGGCTTTCAGCACCTCTTCCCGTACAATGGGCGCGCCGTAGTAAGGCGGGAAGTACTGCTTGTCATCCTGCAAGACGACCATGTCCACCCGCTTGAGAGCGGCGTCGGTGGCATAGACCACAATGACATCCAGCTTGTTTTGCTCAATGGCGTCGTAGAGGAAAGAAGTGTCCATGGTCATGGGATCTTTGAAGCTGAATTGGTAATCGGCCACCATGCCGTCGTAGCCGTCCTGCTCGCGGGTGTAAAACAGGTGGTTGGCGCCAAAGCGCAGTTCACCGCTGATGGGGGACAGATCGCTTAGGGTTTTCAGATTGCGGCTTTCGGCAAAAGCTCGGGACATTCCAAGGGCAAATGTATTATTGATGCCGATAGGCGTAAACCACCGGATGCCATATTTTTCGGCGTATTGGGCTTTGACAGTGTCGTACACCACCTGTGGATCATACTCGGGGGTCAGCTTGAGAATTTCGTTGTAGCCGGTGCCGGTGTACTCGAAATACATGTCCACTTCACCTTTTTCAATGGCGGGGAAACAAACCGAAGTGCCGCCCAAATTGAGCTTGCGCTCTACCTTCAAGTCGGTTTTGGCCTCGATGAGTTGGGCGTACATCTCCCCCAGCAGAATATTTTCGGTGAACTGTTTGGACGCCACGGTAACCGTATTGTCTTTACCCGCGCATCCGCCCAGTAACGCCGCTGCCAGCACCAGGCAGACCGCCAACAGGGCCGCTTTTTTTGCCAATCGTTTCATTCTGTCGTCCTCCTTCATATGCATCATTGTTTCATCTGTTTTATAGCTAGCGTTTGACCAACTTTTTTTGCAGCAGGTTTAACAGCGCGTCGGAACCAATGGCCAAAAGAGAAACCGGGATGGCGCCGGACAGCAGCATTTGGGCATTGCGGGTTTGAATGCCCCGCCAGATCAGCATGCCCAGCCCCCCGGACCCGATGAGCACCCCGGTGGTGGCAATGCCCAGGGCGGTGACAAAAGCAATGCGGATACCGCTTAAAATGACCGGCAGGGCCAGCGGCAGCTCCACCCGGCCAAACAGCTGGAGTGGGGTCATGCCGATGCCGCGGCCGGCCCGCACAATGCCGGGGTCCACCTCCAAAATGCCGGTGTAAGTATTGCGCAAAATGGGAAAGAGAGAGTAAAGCACAATGGCCACGATGACAGTGCGGTCATTAAGGCCGAGCAAAAGCATGAGCATGGCCAGCATGGCCAGGGTAGGCACCGTCTGGATAACATCTACGACGGCCAGGCAGCCTGTCGCCAGCCGGGGACGGCTTTTCAGCAGGGCGCCGGTGGGGATGGCCACCAAAGCCCCAATGACAACCCCGGCAAGGGCAATTTCCAAATGGGTCAACAGCGGACCGACAATTTGGTTAAGGCTCATACACCCACCCCCTTGCCGTTGGGTAAGGCGGGCGCCTTCGGGCCGGCCGATTCCTCGCGGGTGCTGCGGCGGGCCGCCATCCGCTGGATGCGGCCCAGCGCAAAGCTGAAGAACAGCGCCATGAGGGTGGTGGGAATGGCGCCGGCAAATACAAGGGGAAAGTTATAGCTTTGCATGCCCATCCAAATGGGATCGCCCAGACCCCCTGCCCCAATGAAAGCGGCCAGGGTGCCCCAGCTGACCACATAGACGGTGGAGATGCGCACACCCGCCAAAGTGACCGGCAGCGCAAGGGGCAGCTGGACATTCCACAAAATTTGCATTTTGCTCATGCCCATGCCCTTGGCGGCGCGGATGTATTTGGGGGCCACCTCGGTGATGCCTGTATAGGTATTGCGCAGAATAGGCAAAATGGAATACAAAAACAACACGACGACGGCGGGGGCAAAACCAAGCCCCAGCGCCACCATGGCGACGCCCAGCAGAGCCAGACTGGGAATGGTGTTGATGACGCCGAAAACGGCCAGCACCCCTTTGGCCGCCTTGGGGTGGTAACTGAGCAGGATGCCCAGCGGCAGTGCCAGCAAAATGCCCATGCACTCGGCTGTCAGGGTAATGACGGCGTGGCGGCCGATGGAGGAGAGGATCAACTGGCCATAGCGGGGCCACAGGGCGATGATACTACCCATTTTCCGCCCCCCTCCATACCACATGGGCCAACGAACGCACCATGCTGGTTTTGGTGACGACACCAATCAGGCGCCCGGAAGGTTCCACCACCGCCACCACATCCAGCCGCTGGTTCACCAGTAAATCAAAGGCGTCCATGGCGGAGGCGTCGGGGGGCACGGTGGGAATATCTTTGTCCATCAGTTCCCCCACCGGGCGGCCGGGGCGGCCCTCCCGCTTGATTTTGTCAATGGTGACAAGGCCCAGGAACTTGCGGTCGTCGTCAACCACAATGACGGTGTTGACATTTTTGCGCTGCATCAGATCAATGCTTTCGCTGACGCCCCGGTCGGGGGTAATGACGGCAATTTCGGTGCGCATGACTTCGTTCACCTTATCCACAGTGCCGCCAATTATGCGGTGCTTGCCAATAAAATTTTCCACAAATTCATCGGCGGGGTTGGACAAAAGCTCCTCGGGGGCGGCCGCCTGCACTACAACACCATCTTTCATAATGACAATGATGTCCGCCAGTTTCAGCGCCTCGCCGATATCGTGGGTGACAAATACAATTGTTTTTTTCAGTTTCTTTTGCAGCGCCTTAATTTCATCCTGCAGACTGTCCCGGGTAATGGGGTCCAACGCGCCAAAAGGCTCGTCCATCAAAATGATATCCGGCTCGGCGGCCAGTGCCCGCAGCACGCCAATGCGCTGCTGCTGCCCGCCGCTTAAATGGCTGGGGTAACGGTTCATGTAAACATCCGGGTCCATGTCCACCATTTGGAACAGCTCGCGGGTGCGGCTTTGGCGTTTCGCCTCGGGCCAGCCCAAAAGGCGGGGTACGACTTCGATATTCTGGGCAATGGTCATGTGGGGAAAAAGGCCTATTTCCTGGATGACATAGCCTATGCCCCGCCGCAATTCGACCGGGTCGACAGTGGCGATGTCTTTGCCGTCTACCAAAATGCGGCCTGCCGTGGGCAGCGTTAAACGGTTAATCAGTTGCAGCGACGTTGTTTTGCCGCAGCCGCTGGGCCCAATGAGCACCACAAGCTGCCCTTTTTCAATGGTGAGAGACAGGTCGTTTAACACCTTGGTCTCACCGTAAGACTTGGAAACATGATCAAACTGTATCATGAAGGTCCTCCTTATCGCTCCTCTCTTTTGGCACAGAGGTCGGGACGAAAAAACCCAAAAAGCCAAAGACGCAAGGAGAAAATATGCCGCCGCACATTGGCGAACGGCTGATGCTAAAACCCCAGAAAAACGCAAACGGGCGCTGTCTTCCGGCTGCGCCCGCGTCAAAAAGCCCTCTACCCCATGGGGGGGCAGCCACTCTTCGTCTTCTTCGATGTCAACGGTATTGCCTTCGTCTGTCAGCCGACGCGCCGAATGGGGGTCTGTGAACAGTATACACCCTTTTGGAAAGAGATGCAAGGAAATGGTTTCCATTAATTTCCATATTTTTGTCTCTTCTTTTGCTTTTTGGGTATCAAAAACAAAAGCGCGGGGCACCCACGCTTTTGCTGTTCATACATTTTGTCTTTACTTTTGCCCTGTGTAGACCCAAACCGCATCCCGGACAAAAACGGCCAGACCGGGCTGGTGCTGATCGTAATATTGGGTAAAGCGCTCGTCATCTACATACATTTGGGCAACGCCCGCGTGGCCCTCTTTTGTATATTGGTTCCACCACATGCTCAGCCATTGGCGGTGAAGATCGGCGGCTTGCTGCGCCAACGGCCCGGCAGGGTCATTGGTTTGATAGGCGGCCACAAAGGTTTCAATGATCCGAGCAGCCAGTTCCTCGGTCGTTTGGTCTTGTTCCTTCCGTCTGCTTGTTTTGCTGGTCCTCGCATCCTCCTTCGTCGCGTCCTGTCGTTGCCCCTCCTCCGGGGGGCCCGGGGCCGCCCCCCCCGGAAATCCGAATTTCCTGCAAAAAGTTAACATGC
>JAVBNO010000033.1:0-13859 GCA_031551485.1 Oscillospiraceae bacterium | reverse complement strand
CTTTTTGGCGCAAAAAGTATGCAAAAACATTTTTTGGGGAAACCACATGGTTTCCCCTTGCCCCCATCCTTAGGGCGAGGGCACAGGTGCGCAGAAAACGCTGGGCTGCGCGGGAGAATAACTTTGGTGCTGTGCTGATATGCGAACGGTGAAGAAGAACAAAGGCCGATATCGCCGATCTTGAATCAAAGTTGAGTAAACGCACAGCCGCTCCGGCAGGGATATAGCCTGTCGCTTGGGCCGCGACGGGCCCATACTTTTTGGCGCAAAAAGTATGCAAAAACATTTTTTGGGGAAACCACATGGTTTCCCCTTGCCCCCATCCTTAGGGCGAGGGCATAGGTGCGCGGGAAACGCGCGGCTTATGGGGAGGACGGTTTTAGGTCTGATCTGGGGTGCAGAGGGTGAAGAAGAAAGGGCTGGTACTGATATCAATATAGAATTGGCATAGACGTGCAGCCGCTCCGGCGGGCATATAGCATGTCGCTTGGGCCGCGACGGGCCCATACTTTTTGGCGCAAAAAGTATGCAAAAACACTTTTAAGGGGAAACCACATGGTTTCCCCTTACCCCATCTTTAGGGCGAGGGCATAGACGCGCAGGAAACGTCCGGCCTTGTGGGAGGGCTGTTTTGGCTCTGTATTGGGGTGCGGGTGGGGATTGTTGTAGTGCAACAATCGGCGGATTGCGCCGGGTGGACTTCACCCCAGAAACTCATCCGCTTTATTTTTTTATCTGCGGCTTTACAACCCCATTTGGGTGCTGTATAATGATAAAGGCAAGGCCCATTGTGGCCATTCAAAGGCAAAATGGGACAGCAATTCTGTGGTCAGGGCTTTGGCCGGCGGCAGGATTGCTATTTTTTTATGTCCGTTTGCAGGCGCATTTCGGACAAGCCACCGGTGTGTTTTACTGTTTTATCATTGCTTATTTATCACAAGAAAATTGAGGAGGACTGCCCATGAAGCATTTGATTGACCCGTCTGATCTCTCTTTAGATGAAATTGACCACATGCTCAAGCTGGCGGAAGATATCCGCCAAAACCCCGGCCGTTACCGCAAAGTCTGCGAGGGTAAAAAGCTGGCCACCCTGTTCTATGAACCCAGCACCCGCACGCGGCTGAGTTTTGAATCGGCCATGCTCAGTTTGGGGGGGCAGATTTTGGGCTTCTCTTCCGCCGATTCCAGTTCGGCTGCCAAAGGGGAGAGCGTGGCGGACACCATCCGCACCGTCTCCTGCTATGCCGACATCTGCGCCATGCGCCACCCCAAAGAGGGGGCGCCGCTGGTCGCCGCCCGCCACTCCGCCATCCCGGTCATCAACGCGGGGGACGGCGGCCACCAGCATCCGACCCAAACCCTGACCGACCTGCTGACCATTCTGTCGCTGAAAGGCAAGCTGACCGGCCAGAACATCGGCCTGTGCGGCGATTTGATGTTTGGCCGCACCGTTCATTCCCTCATCAAGACGCTGGCCCGGTACAAAGGGAACCGCTTTACCTTTATAGCGCCGGTGGAGCTTCGGGTGCCGGCTTATTTGCGCAAAGAGACGCTGGAGGCAGAAGGCGTGCCCTTTACGGAGGAAGAAAGCCTGGAAAGAGCGATGCCCCAGCTGGATATTCTTTACATGACCCGCATTCAAAAAGAGCGGTTCTTCAACGAGGAAGAATATCTGCGGTTAAAGGGCACCTATATTTTGGACGAGGCCAAAATGCAGCTGGCCAAAGACGATATGATTGTGATGCACCCGCTGCCCCGGGTCAACGAAATTTCCGTTGCGGTGGACGAAGATCCCCGGGCCGCCTACTTCCGGCAGGTGCAATATGGCGTCTACGCCCGAATGGCGCTTATCATCACCCTTTTGGGATTGGAGGTTTAACGATGCTGAAAGTAGACAGTGTGATGCGGGGCGTTGTGCTCGACCATATTCAGGCGGGTAAAAGCATGGAAATTTACCGGCATTTGCAGCTGGACCGCCTGGACTGCAGCGTGGCCATTATCAAAAACGCCAAAAGCAACCGCATGGGCCGCAAAGATATCATTAAAATCGAGGATATGATCGATTTGAATTTAGAGGTGCTGGGCTTTATTGACGACCAGATTACCGTCAACATTATTGACGACGACCGGGTGATAGAGAAGAAAAGGCTTTCGCTGCCCCAGCGGGTGGTGGATGTCATTCAGTGCAAAAACCCCCGGTGCATTACGTCGGTGGAACAGGAACTGCCCCATGTGTTCGAGCTGGTGAACCCCCGCACCAAAACGTATAAGTGCACTTACTGTGAACAGGAGTATACCCGCAAAGATTAAGATGGGCTTTATTTAGAAAAGTTCTTAATAATAAAATGCGGATGCTGGAAAAAGTACCTCTTTTGACCCAAAAGGGGTACTTTTTTTAAAAAAAGAACATTAACCATCAATATTATCGGGAAAACGGTACAAACTATGGTAGGAAATGTTTTTACCACAGTATTGTATAAACATTTCCAGTGTGCCGACCAACGTCCACCCTTTGCACGGTTTGCCAAAAGCAAGGGGAGGGATGAAGAAAATCACAACAGATGGAGGAATTCCCGATGAAACCGCAAAAGTCCATGAAAACCCTGCTGGTTCTTGTAGCCCTGACTTTGGTTTTGACGCTGGGCATGACCGCTTGCTCCAACCGGGGCAATGTGCCGCCCGCCAGCCAACCCAACACCAGCAGCCTGGCGCCGCTGCCGCCTGCTTCCAGCAGTCTGCCACCCGCCAGCAGCCGCCAATTTGAAGAGAGCATCTCCGACACCAGCCCGGCGGAATCTGCCACCAGCCAACCGGTTCCCGGCACATCCGGCTCCCGCTCGGGTACCTCTTCTTCCAACGGCAATACGTCCGGCAGCGTTGCCACCATGAGCACCGATTTGAATCAAATCGGTGCTCTTAACGGTGAGAAAATTGCCTGGGGGTCGGGCAGCCCCAAAGACAAAGAAAACCGGCCGCTTAGCTCGCTGCAGTTTAACGACAAATATAGCGAGTGGGACGCGGTCTTTATTTCGGCGGACACACCCACTGTCTACTTGACTTTCGATATGGGGTATGAGGCCGGATATACCGCCAAAATTTTAGATGTACTTAAGGAGAAAAATGCCAAGGGACTGTTTTTTATTACCGGGCATTACGCCGAAAGCGCACCGGAGCTGGTAAAACGTATGATTGCCGAAGGGCACACTGTGGGCAATCATACGGACAAGCACCCTTCTCTGCCGACGGTGACGTTAGAGCGGGCGGCCACCGAAATCGGATCGCTGCAGGACTATGTGAGCAAGCAGTTTCATTATGATATGGAATATTTCCGCTTTCCGTATGGGGAGTTTTCGGAAAGGACGTTGGGACTGGCCAAAAGCATGAAGCTGACGCCGGTATTTTGGAGCTTTGCCTATGTGGACTATGACGCCCAAAATTCGATGGATCCCACCGAGGCGCTAAAGCGGTTGGATGCTTCCATTGCCAACGGCGAAATTTTGTTAATGCACGCGGTCAACGAAACCAACGGCAAGGTGTTGGGCGATTTTATTGATCATGTGCGGCAAAAGGGTATGGACATTGGCGATCCAACGGCGTTGTAACCGTGGGCCAAAAGATAAAATCAAAGCAGCGGATGAATGATTATTCATCCGCTGCTTTGATAATAAGGCTCTTTTTTTACATCGTAGGAGGTTGAGCGGAATTGGCGACCAGGTGCCAATAGTACCACAATCCACCGGCGGCAAAGAGAAGCAGGGTGGAGGCGGCCAGTGAGGGAAGGACGCCAACACTCATGGCATTGGTGATGATGGCATTGGACGCAATAACACTGCCGACAGACTCATAGGAGTCCAGGGTGGAGAAGTACCAAGGCATCAGCGCGCTTTGCAGCAGCTGGGCGATCCATTGGGCAAGGGCGAAAAGGAGGGTGTAAATGACAACGCCGATGGAGGAGGATTGGGCATTCTGGACATGCTGCATCCGCCGGCGAAGGATGTTGGTCCAGACAATTTGTCCGGCAAGGGCCAGCGCCGCAAAGAGGACCGTCACCACCGGAACCGTGAACATATGGGTGGCTTCATAAAGGGAATTCATCAGCATTTTAATGGGCATTTGCAGCACCAGCACCAGCAGAATAACGGCAGCGTGGACAATGCGGCAGACAAGACCGGCCGTCAGCAGTTTATCGAGGGGACGAAACATTTCGGGACGGTTCATGACAGCACCTCTTTCTAGTCATTTTCGACGGACTGGCTTACAAACTGATAATGCTCGTCCGACCAGGTGACGTAATTGTGGTAGTCGGCGGCGCCTTTGTATTTGATGCCGTCCAGGCCGGCTTGCTTGCAGCAGGCGGCAAAAAAGGAAGGGATTAAGTATTCCCGGGGCATTTTGAGGGCATTGGCAGGGTCGTAAGGAAAGCGGCAAAATTTAAGGAAGGTGTTTTCGGCCAGGTCGGACAAATCGACCAAACGGGCGGGGCGTCGAATGGTGAGAGTGGCCACCTGGATGGAAACGGTTTTTTGGGGGTAGTGAATTTTTATTTCCCGCAGCGCCCCGGCTTTTTGGTCGGCGCAATAATAATGGCTTTGGCCGGTGTAATTAAAACGGGCGTGGGCGGGCAGGCCGTGGGGGGCGCGCACCATCTCCTCGTCCGTGTAGGGACAGGCGCCTTTGGGCAGTGGACGGGCGTGGTAGTAAAAGGGGGCGGTAAAGCCGACGGTGTCGGTGATATTTTGGGCAATGGTCAATATTTTTTGGCCGACAGGATGGTGGAGGGCAAGAGGATAGCTGGAGGCGAGATGGCGCAGAAAAGAAATTAAATCTTCCTCGGTCAGGCCGTCAAAAAGGCGGGCCGCGCCGAAAATGATGTTGGCTTCTTTGGCGGTGCAGCTGTTGTCGGGGGCGGCGTCCACCACAAAACGGTTTTGCTTTGTATCATAGCTGATACCCTCGGCGGTGGCCAGAGCGCGGGCCGTGGGGATATGTAGGTCCCGGATGGCGGTGGGAAGGCCTTTGGGCATGGCGCCTTTGGCGGCGGCGGCCAGGGTGGGATTCAATTTTAAAAGGGCGACGTCGGGGGCGTCAAGCACAGGGGCGGCAAGCGCTTTTTCGGTGATTTCCAAGGCGCGGGTGTATTCCCGGCGGGTGAAGGCTTTTTGCACCTGAACAACCGTTTTTGTGGGAAAAAAGTTCTTGGCGCTGGAGAGAAGGGAAGGGCTTCCTTTTTGAAGCTTGTCCATTTTGTCGGCATCCACCGGTTGTCACCTCCTTTGCTCTTGGGGAGGGGGCCCATATGTCGACATTATACAACAAGGGCGCGGGGGTTTCAATGGTTCTAACCATAGCCTTTAAGCGAGGTGCAATGCCGCTTTGCATTAGCACATAAAAAAGAGAGCCGAGAGGCTCTCTTTTTTATGTGCGTTTCGTTTATTCGGATGCTTGTATCATAGGGGAATCTCCGCCGTTGGGACGGCAGCCATTTAGTCTACATCGTAGAGCTTTTGCAGTTTGACCAGGTGTTTGTATTTATCGGCAGCCACTTTATCGGCCTTTTCGAAGAGGGCTTGGGCCCGCTCTGGGAAAGCAAGGTTGAGGGAGGAATAACGAACCTCGCTGGCGATAAAGTCTTTGTAAGAAGCGGTGGGCTCTTTGCTGTCAAGGGAGAAGGGGTTTTTGCCTTCGTCCTTGAGGCGGGGGTCAAACCGGAAGAGGTGCCAGTAGCCGGAGGCCACCGCCAGCTTGGATTCGGTTTGGGCCAGGCCCATGCCGCCCTTGATGCCGTGGTTGATGCAGGGGGCGTAGGCGATGACAATGGAGGGGCCGTGGTAGCTTTCCGCTTCATTAAACGCCTTAATACACTGGTTATAGTCGGCGCCCTGGGCAATTTGGGCCACATAGACATAGCCGTAGCTCATGGCGATGGCGGCAAGGTCCTTCTTCTTCACCTCTTTGCCGGCGGCGGCAAACTGGGCCACAGCGCCGGTGGGGGTGGCTTTGGAGGACTGGCCGCCGGTGTTGGAGTAAACCTCGGTATCAAAGACCAGGATGTTGACATCCTCGCCGGAAGCAATGACATGGTCAAGACCGCCGAAGCCGATGTCGTAGGCCCAACCGTCGCCGCCAAAAATCCAGACCGATTTTTTCGGCAGGAACTCTTTATCCTTGAGGATGGCTTTGGCTTTTTCGCCGCCGGCTTTTTCCAAAGCGGCGATAAGGGCGTCGGAAGCGGCTGTGTTTTGGGCGCCGTCGTTGACCGAAGCCAGATAAGCTTCGCACTCGGCTTTGCAGGTGCCCTCTTTGGAAAGCTCCAGCACCGCCGCAATCAGACGGTTGCGCAGCGCGGCCTGGGCCAGATAGATGCCGTAGCCGTATTCGGCGTTATCTTCAAAAAGGGAGTTGGCCCAAGCGGGACCAAAGCCTTTTTTGTTGGTAGTGTAGGGGGTGGCGGGGGCAGAGCCGCCCCAAATGGAGGAACAGCCGGTGGCGTTGGCGATATACATCCGGTCGCCAAAAAGCTGGGTGACCAGTTTGGCGTAAGGGGTTTCGCCGCAGCCGGCGCAGGCGCCGGAGAACTCGAGAAGGGGCTGTTTAAACTGGCTGCCTTTGACCGTTGTCTCTTTGAATTTTTCGAAGACTTCGGGTTTTGCATCAATGGTCATGCCGTAGGCGAACACTTCCTGCTGGTCCAGCTGGCTGTCCAGCGGCTCCATGACCAGGGCTTTGTTGCCTTGCTTGCCGGGGCAGACGTTGGCGCAGCTGCCGCAGCCGGTGCAGTCCAGCGCGGAAACGGTCATGGCGAATTTGTAGCCGGGCATACCGGTCATATCCATCATCTTCAGGCCGGCGGGGGCTTTGGCGGCCTCGGCTTCGGTCATGGCGACGGGACGAATGACGGCGTGGGGGCAGACGTAGGCGCAGAAGTTACACTGGATGCAGTTTTCGCTCTTCCAGCAGGGGATGTCGACGGCGATGCCCCGTTTTTCGTAAGCGGATGTGCCCTGGGGCAGGGTGCCGTCCTCGCGTCCTTTGAAGACGGAGACAGGCAGGCTGTCGCCCTTTTGGCCGTTGACAGGCAGGACGATGTCGTTGACAAAGTCGACAAGCACCTTGTTGCTGCCGGTGGCCTTGGGGGCGGGGGCACTATCGGCGGCGTTGGCCCAGTCGGCAGGCACTTTGACTTCCGCAATGCCGGTGACGCCGCGATCGATGGCGTCATGGTTCATCTTGACGATTTTTTCGCCTTTTTTGGAGTAGGAAGCGGTGGCGGCGTCCTTCATGAACTTGACGGCGTCGTCAACGGGGATGATACCGCTGAGTTTGAAGAAAGCAGACTGCAAAATGGTGTTGATGCGGCCGCCCAGACCGATTTCGCGGGCGATGGTCACACCATCAATGGTGTAGAACTTAATATTGTTTTTGGCGATGTAGCGTTTGACATTGCCGGGAAGACGGGTTTCCAGCTCGGCGGCGTCCCAGCCGCAGTTGAGCAAGAAGGTGCCCCCGGGCTTAAGGTCGCTGATCATATCATATTTGTCAATGTAGGAAGGATTGTGGCAGGCCACAAAATCCGCCTTGTTGACATAGTAAGTGCTTTTAATTTTTTGTTTGCCAAAGCGGAGGTGAGAGATGGTTACGCCGCCGGACTTTTTAGAGTCGTAGGCGAAGTAGGCTTGGGCATACATATCGGTGTGGTCACCGATGATCTTAATGGAGTTTTTGTTGGCGCCCACAGTACCGTCCGCGCCCAGACCCCAGAATTTGCAGGAAGTGGTGCCGGTGGCGGAAGTATCGGTGTTGTTGGTGACAGTCAAAGACAGGTTGGTGACGTCATCCTCAATGCCCACAGTGAAACGGGTTTTGGGGGCGGAGGCTTTGGCGTTGTCATAAATGGCAAAAACCTGGGCCGGGTTTGTGTCCTTGGAGCCCAGGCCGTAGCGGCCGGAGTACAGGGGCAGGGAAGCAAACTTGGTATCCCGCAGTGCCAACGCCACATCCAGGTAAAGGGGTTCGCCCAGAGAGCCGGGCTCTTTGGTGCGGTCCAGCACGGTGATGGTTTTGACGCTGTCGGGCAGGGCGGCCAGCAGGTGGGCCTTGGAGAAGGGGCGGTAGAGACGAACCTTAATGAGGCCGACTTTTTCGCCATTGGCGTTCATATAATCAATGGTTTCCTCAATGGTGTCGCAAACGGAACCCATGGCGATGATGACGTGTTGGGCGTCTTTGGCGCCGTAGTAGTTGAAGAGGGCGTAATCGGTGCCGATCATCTTGTTGACTTTGCCCATGTAGTCTTCCACCAGCGCGGGCAGGGCGTCATAGTAAGGATTGCAGGCCTCGCGGGCCTGGAAGAAGATGTCGGGGTTTTGGGCGCTGCCCCGCAGGACAGGGTGCTGGGGATGCAGGGCGTTTTTGCGGTAGGCGTCCACAGCGTCAAAGTCCAGCAGTTTGGCCAGGTCTTCTGTTTCCCAGGCTTCAATTTTTTGGACTTCGTGAGAGGTGCGGAAACCGTCGAAGAAATGGAGGAAGGGCACCCGGCCTTTGATGGCGGTCAGGTGGGCCACTGCGCCAAGGTCCATGACTTCCTGGACGTTGCCGGAGCAGAGCATGGCAAAGCCGGTCTGGCGGCAGGCGTAGACGTCGGAATGGTCGCCGAAGATGGACAGGGCATGGGACGCCACAGCACGGGCGGATACATGGATGACGCTGGGGAGCATTTCGCCGGCCATTTTGTACATGTTGGGGATCATGAGGAGCAGACCCTGGGACGCCGTATAAGTTGTGGTGAGGGCGCCGGCAGCCAGGCTGCCGTGGACAGTGCCCGCCGCGCCGGCTTCGGACTGCATTTCGACGACTTTGACTTGCTGGCCAAAAATGTTCGTGCGGCCGTCGGCAGACCATTTGTCAGTGACTTCTGCCATCACAGACGAGGGGGTGATGGGGTAGATGGCGGCAACATCGGTAAACGCATAGGACACGTGGGCCGCGGCGTTATTGCCATCCATGGTTTTCATTTTTCTTGCCATAGTATTGTGTGACCTCCCTAAAATTTTACTCATTGTTTCTCCGACAGGCCTTACCGGGGAAAGAGGGAGCAGGCAGGCCAGTTGCAGGAAAAATTGCACGGCAATGAGAAGTATGTGTAAATATTATCATTTTTGAAGGATGTTGTAAAGTTGTAAAGGGGCGAAAACGGGGTAAAAAGACAGGATCGCAAAACAAACGGCCGCTCACAAGATTCTCGACAATTTCGGAAAACGAGTATTCTTTCAACGCTTTAGCGCAAAAAAGATGGTATACTCAAAATTGGGAACAAACGGGATTGTCATTAGCATTCCGCATTTGACTTGTTTTGATACGAAAGGATGAGGGAGATGTCAGCTTTTTTAGAAGCGGTGGAGAAGCGCCGTTCTATTTATACCATTGAAAACGATTGCCCGGTAAGCGACGATGAAATTGCCGGAATTGTGAAAAAAGCACTTGCAGAAACACCGTCGGCCTTTAACAGCCAGACGGGGCGGGTGGTTTTGCTGCTGGGGGCGCATCATCACAAGCTGTGGGATCTGGTGCTGGAGGCGTTAAAACCCGTGACAAGCCCGGAGCGGCTGGCGGCGACGCAGCAGAAAATTGCCGGATTTGCCGCGGGGCACGGCAGCATTTTGTTTTTTGAAGAGCAGGAAACCATTGCGAAATTGCAGGCGCAGTTTGCCCTTTACAAAGAACATTTTCCCGGATGGTCGATGCAGGCGTCGGGCATGCTGCAATTTGTGGTGTGGACAGCCCTTGCCGACGCAGGGGTTGGGGCAACGTTGCAGCACTATAATCCCCTGATTGACGCCGCCGTGCGGACGGCCTGGAATATCCCCGCCAGCTGGAAGCTGGTGGCCCAAATGCCTTTTGGGCGGCCGACGGCTTCGGCAGGGCCAAAGGAGCGGATGGCAATGGAAAAGCGCTTTTGGCGGCTCGATTGACGAGCCGCTTTTTCGTGGGTAAAAATTTCCTTTTGAATTGAGCGTTAAATTGGGCAAAAATGCTGAAAAATTCGGCAATGTTGCTTGACATTTAAGGCAGTGGTACGATATAATGATACACTGCAAGGTTACACCTCGAAAGGAGGGGACAGGAACAAATGTTAAGAACGTATCAGCCGAAAAAACGGCAGCGCAAAAAAGAACACGGCTTCCGCAAAAGGATGTCTTCCGCCAACGGACGCAAAGTGTTGGCACGCAGAAGAGCAAGGGGCAGAGCAAGACTCTCTTATTAGTTGCCAAGGCCACATCTGCATGTGGTCTTTCTTTTTTATGGCATTTACGAGAGCCCCGACGCACTTTTTTGACAGCCGGATGGGAAATGTATGAAGGGTATTCACACACTGAATGAGAACCGGGATTTTTGCCGGCTGTACAAAAGAGGACGCAATGGCGCATGTCCTCTTTTGGTGGCGTATGTGAGCCCCAACCGATTAGGGATTAACCGGATGGGTGTGACGGTGAGCAAGAAAGTGGGCAACGCCGTGGTGCGCAACCGGGCGAGGCGCCTTTTGCGAGAGGGGTACCGGCTTTTGTATCCCGTGCTGCCCCAGGGGTTCGACATTGTGCTGGTGGCCAGAGGGCGCACCCCGACAGCAGGCATGGAGGCGGTGAAAGCGGCCATGGAACGGCTGCTGCCGGTTTTGATGCAAAAGCAGAACCCCAAAATCCTGACACAGGGGAAGACAAAGGCATGATGAGCAAGTTGATGATTTGGCTTTTGCAGGGGTATAAGAAATATATATCCCCGGGGCTGCCTCCCAGCTGCCGCTTTTTGCCCACTTGTTCGGAATACGCTATGACCGCTTTTGAGCGGTTTGGTTTTTTTCGAGGCCTTATTTTATCGGTGTGGCGGGTTTTGCGCTGCAACCCCTTCGGCAAAAGCGGGTACGACCCGGTGCCGGAAAAATTCCTCTTTTATCCCCGCTAATTTTGCGCGGCTTTGGCCGCGATTTGGAGGATTAAATAGCCTATGTCTACGATCATCAGCATTATCGGCTGGCCCTTTGGATGGCTTATGTATTGGTGCTATAAGATTATACCCAATTATGCCGTCGCTCTTTTTATTTTTACGCTGATTACCCGCCTTGTGCTGCTGCCTCTTTCGATTAAGCAGCATAAATCCACCATCCATACCCAGATGCTGGCGCCCAAAATGCAGGAGATCCGGGAAAAGTACGCCAAAAATCAAACCAAGATGAATGAGGAGCTGCAGAAGCTTAACGAGCGGGAGGGCATTAATCCTTTGGCCGGATGCGTGCCGCTGCTCATTCAAATGCCGATTATTTTGGGCTTGTTCGACGTTATTTACAAGCCGCTGACTTATATTTTGCGGATGCCCGCCAATGTCCTTGCGCTGGCCCGGAAAATTGCCGCTGTGGTGGTGGGCGCAGCCACCATGACCGACACCAACTATCAGGCCTATATTATTAATGCCCTGAGGACCAACGAAGGCGCTTTTGCCGAAATGGCGCGCCAGGGTTACACCACCTTTATTGAGCAGATCAACAGCCTGAATATGAGTTTTTTGGGAATTAACCTCATTCAAATACCCGGGCTTAAGTTTAATAATATTATCATCATCATTCCTATTTTGGCCGCAGTGTCTTCGCTTGTGCTGTCTTATGTGACGACTCAATACAGCAAAAAAGCCAGCGGCGGCGCCAACCCGATGGCGGGTGGTATGGGGGCGATGATGTATACCATGCCGCTGGTCTCGGGCTGGTTTGCCACAACGGTGCCGGCCGGTATCGGTCTGTATTGGACCTTTTCCAACGTCCTGATGCTTGCCCAAACCATCGCCCTTTACAAAATTTATGATCCCGTTGTCATTATTGCCAAGCTGAAAGAAGAATCGGCCGCCCGTGCCGTGCAAGAGCGCGAAGAGCGCATTGAAGCCAAGAAGCTGGCCAAAGAAGAAGGCAAGACCGAAGCCGGCCAGGCGTTATCCCGCAAAGAAAGCGATCGTCAAAAATTGGCAGACGCCCGCAAGCGTTTGGCTGAAAAATATGGCGATGTTTATAACGAGGACAAAGATAACTAGGTTGTTCTCCCCTTTTTAGTAAGTGTTGTTAAGGAATATGGTCATGGAGGTGTAAAATGATTAGAGAAGCGATTGGAACCGCAAGGACGGTAGACGAAGCCATTGATTTCGCCTGTTTGGAACTAAACATCGCCAGAGAAGACGCCCAATTTGAGATTATCGACCTCCCCAAAAAAAGCCTCTTTAAAAATGTGCCCGCCAAAGTGAGAGTTTTTATTGAAACGGATGAGCCGGAGCCGGCCCCCAAAGCCCCCCCGGTACGCAAAGAGAGTGAGGCCCCCCGGGAGGCGGCCCCGGCAGCAAGAGAAGCGGCCAAACCTGCCGTCCCCCAAGAACCGTTTGTCATTACCGAAGAGATGAAAGAAAAAGCCGAGTTCGCCCGGCAATATGTTACCGATATCCTTGTGAAAATGGGGCTTTCGGATGCCCAGGTGACCTTTACCCTTGATGAGAACGGCATTACGCTGCAGCTGGCCGGCGAAGGCCTTGGGGTCATTATTGGCCGCCGGGGCGAAACGCTGGACGCGCTGCAATATTTGACAGGCCTTTCCGCCAACCGGGGGGAAGGTACCTATGTACGGGTGTCCATTGACAGCGGCGATTATCGCCAGAAACGGGAAAAGACGCTGGAGGCGTTGGCCGGCAAGCTGGCCAACACAGTGGCTCGCACCGGCCGCAGTTGCACACTGGAGCCGATGAATCCTTATGAGCGCCGGATTATTCACGCGGCGGTTTCCAAAGTGCAGGGCGTTTCTTCCGCTTCGGTGGGCGAGGAGCCCAACCGTAAAGTGGTCATCAGTTCCACCACCCCCCGCAGACCTCAGGGCAACCGCCAAGGCGGTGGATTTAACCGTAACCGTCCGGGTGGCGGCGGCAACCGGCAGGGCGGCGGCTTTAACCGCAACCGCCAGGGCGGCGGTCAGGGTGGCCAGGGTGGCAATCGCCCAGAAAGCGGCAACCGTCCGGAGGGCGGCTTTAACCGGGATAATCGCCAAGGGGGAAACCGCCCGGAGGGTGGCTTTAACCGGGACAACCGCCAGGGCGGCGGATTCAACCGGGACAACCGCCAGGGCGGCGGGTACAACCGGGATAACCGCCAGGGCGGCGGCTTTAACCGGGACAGCCGGCCTCCGATGCGGGACCACAGCGACGGATACAACCGTCCGCCGCAAAACGACGGGCCAAAAGTGGAAAAGACACAAAGCCCGGAGGAGAGCGGTACCAAACTGTATTCTAAAATTAAATTGGATTAACCGATTTATTCAGATGCAAGTCAAACGACGAAGCCAACGGCTTCGTCGTTTTTGCGTATAGGAACCCTCGGATAGACGCGGGGTTTGGTGGCGCTTTTGGTCTGCTTTAGGGGGCAAGCGTGAGAAGGACAAAGATTGATGCCGATCTTGAATCAAAATAAAGTAGACGTACAGTCGCTCCGGCAGGGATGTGGCATGTCGCTCGGGCCGCGACCTGCCCATACTTTTTGGCGCAAAAAGTATGCAAAAACATTTTTCGGGGAAACCACATGGTTTCCCCACCCCCCCCCCATCCTTAGGGCGAGGGCATAGGTGCGCAGAAAACGCTTGGCCTATGGGGAGAAGTGTTTTGGGTCTGGTTTTGAGGTGCAGGCGGTGAAAAAAAGCTAATACCGATATTGAATCAAAGTTGAGTAAACGCACAGTCGCTCCGGCAGGGATATAGCATGTCGCTCGAGCCGCGACCGGCCCAAACTTTTTGGCGATAAAGGAAGACACTAGGGGAGGGAGAGCGTGTAACTTGGATTGTCGAAGGAG
>JAVBNO010000067.1:0-18980 GCA_031551485.1 Oscillospiraceae bacterium | reverse complement strand
AGGCATCTAAGCGTGAAACCGGCCTTAAGATAAGATATCCCATCCCTTAAGGGAGTAAGACCCCTTGTAGACTACAAGGTTGATAGGCTTGATGTGTAAGCGTCGTGAGGCGTTTAGCTTGCAAGTACTAATCGGTCGAGGGCTTGACCATACAATTTGTGTCATCATTTGGTTCCTTACCTCTAACCCACCACCCTTCGTTGTTCAGTTTTCAGGGCGCAATGCCCCTATCCCTTTTAGCCGGTGCTTATTACGATGAGGTCCCACCCGTTCCCATCCCGAACACGGTAGTTAAGCTCATCCGTGCCCACAATACTTGGCGGGTGACCGCCTGGGAAGATAGGTCGGCGCCGGCTCAAATTTTCCAAAAGAAACAGCAGCCGAAAGGCTGCTGTTTCTTTTGGCTTGCTTTCTTGTTTTTACATTGATACAAAAGGATGAGATTATGAGCGCGCAGGCACGGAAATACAATTTGCTTTTTGCCCTTTTGGAGGCCGCGTATTGGTCCTCCCACTGTGTGCTGTATTCTTTTATGGTCACCATCCTGACAGATTACGGCTACGATGCCATTTTGTGCGGATTTGTTACTATGTTGCTGGCTATTGGCACGGTGGTCATTCAACCGATGTTGGGGTATATCAGCGATCATTTTATTCCCGGGCGCAAGCTTTTAATTGCGCTTTTTTTTATTGCGGTGCCCATGACGCTGCTTTTGCCGATGGTGCTCAAGCTGCCCATGCCTTACGCGATCACTTATATTTTGGTGCTTTCTTTTTTTGGCTTTTCCCAGCACAGCACCATTGACGCCTGGTCTATCCAAGTGATGCAGGATAACCCGGGAATGGATTTTGCGTTTACACGGTCGGGCGGATCCATTGGCTATGCCTTGATTTCGTTGGCGGCAGGGTTTGCGGTAAAAGGATTTGGGGTGTCGGTTCTCTTTTATTTTCACGCGGTGCTGTTGCTGTTCGGCGGCATTTTGTGTGTCATTTTGCCGGAGGTACCCTGCCCGAACAAAGGGCACCGGAAGACGAAGGAAAAGGCTGGTGAGGGGGAAGGCCGCCCTGACGAAAAAGGAAGTCTGTGGTTACTGTTAAGCAACAAAACCTATATGATTTTTGTGTTGAGTTTGACTTTTTATTATTTCAGCGTTCGAATTGTCAACACTTTTTTGCCTATTGTGCTCAATAATGCGGGGGGAGACAGTGTCAGCTACGGCATGGCCAACTTTTTGTCCGCCGGGCTGGAAATTGTGTTTTTGGTGGGGGTGTCCCGCCTGTTGGTGCGGGATATTTCGGTGCCGGGTATTTATATTGCCGTTTATCTTTTGGAGGTCGCCCGCATTTTCGTATTATTTTTGAGCAAGGATGTATGGGTGATTGTGGCCACTCAAGTGCTACACGCGGCGGCCACGGGATTGCATATCCGCGGGTATGTGGAATACATCTCCCGTCTGATTCCCCAACGGCTGGCGGCGACGGCCACCACATTTGGCATGGGGATTTCGATGGGTATCGGCAGTGTGACCGGCAACTTTGCGGGGGGTATTATCATTGAAAAAGCAGGAGTGCAGCTATACGCGCTGTTTTGCACCGTTGTAATGTTGTTGGCAGCCGTTGTGTTTGCGCCGGTTTTTTGGAAGGACATCAAGGCGCGAATGGCGCGAACAGTGTGAGGGAGCGGCCGATACACCTATGCGGCCCATACATATATATAGGGTGCGGTATCATATAAAAGAAAAAAATATAATTTATCCTAAGAATATAGTTGACAAATGAACTATTGTCCGCTATAATGTTAGCTGTAGATAACATCCTCTTTGACTTGCCGCGACAGACGGGTGAGCGAAGAGGTAAAATAAGGCGGGAGTTGTTAACCGACGCTAACAAAGGGAGTGCATGAAATGCCATTAACATTTGTGAAAGTGGGTACCGAGGTAGAGATTTCTCGGGTGACGGCTTCCGACGAGATCAGAAAGCATCTGGAGCATTTGGGCTTTTTGAAGGGAGAACGCGTTGTACCGCTGGGTGAAAACGGCGGCAATTTAATTGTGCGGATTAAAGATACGCGGCTTGCCATCAACAAAGGAACCGCAATGAAAATTATGGTGCAATAGGGGGGGCCAAGTATGGAAAAATTACTGAAGGATCTAAAACCCGGCGAGAAGGGCTGTGTGGTCAAGGTGACCGGCGCCGGCGCTGCGCGCAGACGGATTTTTGATATGGGCGTGACGCCCGGCGTGGATGTGATGCTGCGTAAAACAGCCCCTTTAGGTGACCCGATCGAAATAACGCTGAGAGGGTATGAACTGAGCCTGCGCAAAGCGGAAGCGGAAAATATTGTTATTGAATGTGACGTTGAATAGGAGCATTTTGTAAGGCGAAGCAGGGCCTTATTTATTTTTTGTTTTAGAAGGGAAGGACTGAATATGGCTTTGCGATTTGCGTTGGCAGGGAACCCCAACAGCGGCAAAACAACGCTGTTTAATGAGTTGACCGGCAGTACGGCCCACGTGGGCAACTGGCCGGGTGTGACGGTGGACCGAAAAGAGGGTACATATCAAAAAAACATTCGCATCATTGACTTGCCGGGCATTTATTCCACCTCACCTTATTCGCCTGAGGAGGTTATTGCCCGCAATTACATCATTGACGATAAACCGGATTTGGTCATCAACATTGTGGATGCTACCAATTTGCAGCGCAACCTGTATTTGACCACCGAGCTTTTGGAAACCAGTGTGCCGGTGGTGGTGGCGCTGAATATGATGGACCTGGTGGAAAAAGAAGGAGGCAGTGTTGATGCCGCCGTCTTGGAAAAAGCGCTGGGTGTGCCGGTGGTGCCCATTTCCGCTTTTCGCGGCGCGGGTGTTAAAACATTAATGGAACGGGCGGTGGCCGCCGCCAAAGAGCCCCGGGCCCCGCGCACGGTGTTAGCGGAGTGCAAGGCTGGCAAAGCCCTGCTTGCCATTACAGAGATTTTGGGCGGCCAGGGTGTCGCCAACCCCATGTTCTGCGGCGTCAAACTGATGGAAGGCGACCAGCTCATTAGAGAAAAGTTGGGGCTTGCTCCTGCGGTGCTCCAAGAGATTGACAAGATGGCAGCCGGTGTTGCGCTGGGTGAAGGCGAAGATATCGAGGCCGTTGTGGCCGACGCCCGGTACCAGTATATCGGTGCACATTTGTCTAAAGCCGATACGCGCAAACGGGACCTTGGGGCGCTGACAACATCGGACAAAATTGACAAAGTGCTGACCCACAAGTTTTGGGGTATTCCAATATTCCTTTTGATTATGGCGGCGGTGTTTCAGCTGACCTTTGGCGAAATTGCCATTAACGATGAAGTGACCATCCCTATGCCCGGCGTTTGGGTGCAGGGGCTGGCGGAAGAGGGCATCGGGCTGATTTACGATGGCGTTGCCACAGTGATGGAAAGCGCCGGGGCGTCCGATTGGGCTTGCGGGCTGGTGCTGGACGGCATTATTGGCGGCGTGGGGGCGGTGTTCTCCTTTGTGCCCCAGATTCTATTGCTATTTTTCTTTTTGACACTGTTGGAGGGCAGCGGATATATGGCCAGGGCTGCCTTTATTATGGACCGGCTTCTGCGCAAATTTGGACTTTCGGGTAAATCGTTTGTGCCAATGCTGATGGGCTTTGGGTGCAGTGTGCCTGCCATTATGGCAAGCCGCACACTGGAAAACGATAAAGACCGCCGGCTGACCATCATGTTGACGCCTTTTATGTCCTGCGGCGCCAAACTGCCGATCTATGCGTTATTCGCAGCGGCCTTTTTTGAAAAAAATCAGAGTATGGTTATTTTCGGCATTTATCTGGTGGGTATTTTGGTCGCCGTTACCTCAGGCATTTTGCTGAAGAATACGGCCTTTCGAGGCGACGCGGCACCGTTTATTATGGAGCTGCCCGCTTACCGGTGGCCAACGGCGAAAAATATTCTGATGAATTTATGGGAAAAATTCAAGCACTTTTTGATCAAGGCGGGCACCATTATTTTGGGCGCTACCATTGTCATTTGGGTGCTGCAGACCTTTAACTTCCAGCTTCAGATGGTGGAGAATCCGGCCGAGAGTATTTTAGGGGTTATCGGAACAGCTATTGCCGTTGTCTTCAAGCCCAATGGATTTGGCACTTGGCAGGCAGCTGTGGCAATTCTGACCGGCTTTATCGCCAAAGAGGTGGTGGTCTCTACCTTTGGTGTGCTGTACGGGGCTCAGGCGGATGCTTTGGAAGACGAAGGGGCGATGGCAGCCACCATTGCGGCCATTACAGCCGCGTTCTCTCCTCTTGGCGCTTTCTCTTTTATGGTGTTTAACCTGCTGGCTCCTCCCTGCACGGCGGCGATGGCCACATTGGGGCAGGAAATGCGCTCGGTTAAATGGACAGCATTTGCCATTGCGTTCCAATTGGCGGTGGCCTGGGTGTTATCGATGTTGATTTACCAAGTGGGCAGCTTGTTCATATAGCGTAATGGAGGCGATTAGCAGTGCATACAATGGAAACAGCGCTTCAGGTGCTGAAAGACAATGGATATAAGATGACCAATCAGCGCAAGCTGATTATTAAGACAGTGGCCAAAGAAGAAAACCGGGATGCTTGCTGCAAATACATTTACGCCCAGGTTAAGCGAGAAGACCCCTCTGTGGGGTTGGCCACGGTATACCGGACGATGAATATGCTGGGGGAACTTGGGATTTTCCAGCGTGCTGGCGGGCCAAACCGGCTGCGGGAAAACCGTATTGTTTGTCCTGAGTGCGGACGTACGGAGATGATGCCGCCGGCGCTGACCCAAAAACTGGCCGGCGTGCTGGCGGGCTTTGGGCAGGCGGACAGCTGCTGTTGGATTACGGTGGCAACCTGCTGTGCACAATGCGCCGAAAGCCGGGGCTGCTGCCTTACCGAAGCATAGGGTGAAACGTGGCGTTTGCAAATAGTCAGGAGATGATATGATGACGCCGATTGATGTAATTGTGATTGTGGCGGCGGTTGCCGCGGTTGTATTTACCGTTGTGCGGGCCGTGCTGCGCAAGCGGCAGGGCAAAGGGGGATGCTGCGACAGCAATGGCTGCGCCGATTGTCCTTATTGCAATAGCGGAGACTACAAAGCATAAAAGCCACAGAATGGCGCTTTGTTTTTGATGAATAAAATAAGCCAGGGCCATATCTTTGATATGGCCCTGGCTTTTGATTTACTGATAGCCTGCGGCAGCAAATACAGCCTGTCCCCGGCCGCGCAGGCAGGAAGATATCGATATGTTAAATTGGCGTCACTTAGGCGGGGCCGCCCGTATTGGGGTTGCAGGGGGGGCGAGGTGTGCAAGGGGTGCAGGGCGAGGCGGTGCCGTACCAGCCGCCGGTGTCATGGGTGCAGAGATAGCCGGCCACGGTTCTGCCGTTGCGGCAGCCACTGTCGGTGCCGTACCAGTCGCCTGTGTCATGGGTACAGCGATAGCCGGCCACAGTTCTGCCATTTCGGCAGCCGTAATCATCGGAGCCGTACCATGCGCCGTCATTGTGGTAGCAAACATAACCGGCTACCGTATGACAATGAGGGTGAGGGAAGTCACAGGTTCTGGGTGTGGCTGTGGCGGCGAAGGAAGTGACACTAAGGCCGACCAGCATTGTGACAGCCAGAACGAGAGCGGACAAGAGTGCCAGAGCGCGTTTTGCTTTTTTCATGCAATTAACCTCCATTGTTTTTTGATGGTTTCGGTGGGGACATCACCGCAACTTCATTGCATTGTATGAGGGTTAACTGCATTTCATAACCATAAGTGGACAAATTGTTTTGGAAAATAAATCGGGAGCGGTTTGGATACCCTACCGGACGGCATTCACACACGCTATAGGCATTATTCGACAATATTACCGGAATGTGTTCCTAAATTTAGGTAATTATTTTCCAGCCATTGGCGGAAAACCCTATTGTCAAACCAGCTTACAAATGCTACAATATCTAGTGTCTAGACGGCGACATTGACGCATATATATACAATATGAGGGGTGCACAAGAGTGAAGATTGGAAAAAACGCAATGACAGTGCTGGAAAAGCGCTATCTGATGCGGGATGAAAACGGGAACGTATGTGAAACAGCAGAGGATTTGTTCCGGCGGGTGGCCAGCACGATTGCGGCGGCTGATTGGCAATATGATACCAAGGCCGATGTGGACAAGACCGCAGACAAGTTTTATAAATTAATGACCGATTTGGACTTTTTGCCCAACTCGCCCACGCTGATGAACGCCGGGCGGGATCTGGGCCAGCTTTCGGCGTGTTTTGTGCTGCCGGTGGAGGATACCATGGAGGGTATTTTCGAGTCCATTAAACAGGCGGCGCTGATTCATAAGTCGGGGGGCGGCACCGGTTTTTCTTTTTCCCGGCTGCGGCAGGCGGGCAGCATGGTGCGGTCCACCGGCGGTGTGGCATCGGGGCCCATCAGCTTTATGCGCGTGTTTAATATGGCCACCGAGGCCGTGAAGCAAGGGGGCACCCGGCGGGGCGCCAATATGGGCATTCTGCGGGTAGATCATCCGGATATTATGCAGTTTATTGACTGCAAAAAAGATAACGCCGATATCACGAATTTTAATATTTCTGTGGGTATTACCGAAACGTTTATGGCAGCGGTGGAGAATGACCAGGAATATGATTTGATTGATCCCAAAACGAAAGCGGTTGTCGAAACGCTGCGGGCGCGGGCCGTATTCGAAAAAATTGTGGAGGCGGCGTGGAATAACGGCGAGCCGGGCATCATCTTTTTGGACAGGCTGAACCGAGACAATGTTGTGCCGTGCCAAGGGGAGATTGAAAGCACAAACCCCTGTGGCGAACAGCCGCTGCTGCCCTATGAATCGTGCAATTTGGGTTCCATTAACCTGGTTCGTATGCTGCAAAAATCGAAAGAGGCGCCCAGCGGCTATGCCATCGACTGGGAGAAGCTGCGCAAGACGACGCGCACGGCCGTACATTTTTTGGACAATGTCATTGACGTCAATAAATACCCGCTGGAACAAATTGCCCACACCACCCGCCAAACCCGGAAAATCGGCCTTGGGGTGATGGGATATGCCGATATGCTGCTGCGCCTTGGCATAGGGTACAACACCGAAGAAGCGGTGGCCCTGGGGGAAAGCGTGATGAAGTTCATCACCGAAGAGGGGCGCGCCTACAGCGAGAAGCTGGCGGAGAAGCGGGGGGCATTTCCGCTGTTTGCTGAAAGCATTTACAAAGACGGCAAACTGCTGCGCAACGCGACGATTACCACCATTGCCCCCACGGGAACCCTGTCTATTATTGCCGGCGTATCCAGCGGTGTTGAACCTGTCTTCGGGTATGCGTATGTCCGCAACGTGATGGACAATACGGAGATGATTGAGGTCAACCCCATTTTAGAAGATGTGCTGCGGGATAAAGGCCTTTACTCTGAGGAATTAATGCGCAGGATTGTAGAAGAAGGCACACTGGCGCATATTGCCGAATTGCCGGAAGAGATTCGCAACATTTTCGTCTGCTCCCATGACATCAGCCCTATTTATCACATTAAGACGCAGGCCGCTTTCCAGCGGCACACGGACAACGCGGTGTCCAAGACGGTGAACTTTTGCCGGGACGCCACCAAAGAAGATGTGGAAGAAGTATATATGCTGGCCCACAAGCTGGACTGTAAGGGCGTTACCATTTACCGGGACGGCAGCCGAGAGGGCCAGGTGCTGAGCCTTGGCGCCGGGACAAAAGCGGCCGAGAAAGCGCCGGCAGCGCAGGACACAGAGATGTATCCCGCCATCATTCGCCCACGGCCCCGGCCGGAGCTGACTCACGGCATGACCGAAAAGATGAAAATTGGCTGTGGCAACCTGTATGTGACCGTGAACTACGACAGAGGCGGCATTTGTGAAGTGTTTACCTCCACCGGCAAAGCGGGGGGGTGCCCGTCACAGTCGGAAGCGACGGCGCGGCTTGTCTCCATTGCGCTGCGCTCGGGGGTGAGCACCGACGAGATTTTAGACCAGCTGCGGGGGATACGCTGTCCTTCCACCATCCGGCAAAACGGTATGAAGTGTACATCCTGCCCCGACGCGATTGCCAAGGTAGTAAAAAAGGTGGACACTTATGTAAAAGAGCTGCAAGATGGGCGGCCGGGCGAGGCAGCGATGCAGGAGGCACCGGTGCCTGAGGCAGTGGAGGAAAAGGAACCGCCGATAGCGACACCCCACAATGGCAGCTGCCCGGAGTGTGGAAGCGAGATGGAGCATGAAGGCGGGTGCGTAGCCTGCCGGAGCTGCGGATTTTCCAGGTGCGGATAAGTTCACTTGATTAAAGGCAAAGAAAAGCAGCCTGACTGTTACAGTCAGGCTGCTTTTTGATTTGCATTGCGTATTTTATGGCGGGCATCAGGCGGCGGATGCACTTTCTTCGGCTGGGACAATCAAAAATTCACTCATACGTTTGAACTCGGCAAACATCCGGGGACCTTGACGTTCAATAGCGGTACCATCCACAAACAGTACCCGCTTGTTTTTGACCGCGGTGGTGGTTTTGTAGATGGAAGTTGCGGTTAAATTATCCATGGTAATATGGTTGTCTGCAAAAATAATGTCCGGTTCCAGCTCCACCGCCTTGTCTTCGGGATAGTTCCAATTTTCGTATGGAGCGGCGGCATTTTGGACGCCCATCTGCTGAAGAAAGGCACCCTCCAACGTATCGCCGGTGGCCATGGTTAGATTCGTGATACGCAGGTAAATGGCCGTAAGTTTTTGGTCGTCGGGAAGGGAATCGGCCACAAAGGCATTCAGGGCGGCTTTTTGTTCGCCAATGATCTCGTTGGCTTTGACAGGGCCGGAGAGCTCACCTAAAAAGGCGCGGCAAAGGGTAAGGTAGTTGTCCCAAAGCTGGTCGATAGAATTGGTGTGGGAGATGACCAGCACCTCGATATTGCGCTGCTGAAGGGCAATCAGATCGCTTTCGGCCAGAGGGGCGGACGTGATGACGAGGTCGGCGGGCAGAGCCAGCAGTTCTTTGACTTTGGGCTGGGTGGGGGTGCCGAAGGAGGCCAGCGCCTTGACATCGGCGGGATAATCGCAATAATCACTGACGCCGGAAAGCTGACTGTCCAGGCCAAAATCATAGACCCATTCTGTAAGAGCGGGGGAGAGAGAGACGACTTTTTCAGGCCGCTTTTGGATGCGTACCGCGTCGCCGATGTTGACAGGGAATTCGGCGGGAGGTGCAGGTTCGCTGGATGAGGCGTGGTCGGGTGAATTGGATTTACAACCGGCCAGAGGCAGCATCAGGACCAGGATACACACCAAGGCAAAAAAGCGGGTTTGGATGGAAACGGTCATACACCAGACCTCCAAAAGTATAATAAAGAAAAAATATACAATTCGTAAATGAAATACACGGCAGCAAGATGGCGTATTTTGTCCCTATTATTGTACCCGAGGCAGAGGGCAATGTCAAATGGGGTTAAAGGCAGACAGTCACCCGGCCGCCCGGGCTGGCATATCATATCAATAGGGGCAAAGGATCATTTTTTTTGCCCCCAAAAAAATTTTGTCGATATTGCATTTTATACTGCAAAATGGAGGGTATTTTTGCCAGATGGTGAAGAGGAAATTTTGGCGGACCCGAAGAGAAAGGATCAGCAAATGATGGATATTGAAAAAGCAATTCAAGCGGGATTGGCTGTAATAACCGGCATGCTTTCGGCCTATTTTCATTTAGAACTGCCCTGGTTGGTGGTACTGGTGACGGCAATGGGACTGGATTATCTGACCGGAATAGGCGCCGCGGCCTATCAGGGCGTGCTGAGCAGCGAAAAAGGTTTTAAAGGCATCCTGAAAAAAGCAGGTACTTGCGTGCTGGTCGCCGTTACCCTTTTGTCCGATTGGGCGCTGGCGGCAGCCGGTACGAGGATGGGATTTGGCACGTTACCTCAGGGAAGCCTTGTGTTGGTTGTGATAATTTGGATTATTACAAATGAAATTATTTCAATACTTGAAAATCTGGGACAAATGGATGTGCCCATGCCCCATTTTCTCATGCGCATAATCAAACAATTTAAAGAGCAACTGGACGCGAAAAATGGGGACAACAAACAGGACGGAGAGAAATAATGAGCACAAAAATTATCATCGGGCTGGACAGAGGGCACGGAGGAAAAGACCCCGGGGCTGTCCGTTTTGCCCGTGAAGTTGATTTGAACACCGGTGTCACACAGATGCTGGAGGTTTTGCTGGCAGCGGATCCCCACTATAAAGTCGTGCTGCTTTGCCCCTATCCAGAAACGATTCCCATTAATGAACGGGCCAATGCCGCCAACAAAGCCGGCGCACAACTTTTGGTATGCAACCACTTTAACGCGGGCGGCGGAAATGGCTTTGAAGTATATCCGGAAGTGCCCCGGCAGCCGGCAGATGCCCGTTATCCACTGCATGTGGCATCACTGCGCTTTGCCAGGATGCTGGCGGCCCAGATGGCCGACATCCAGCAGCTGAGAGGGGATAAAGGCGTCCAGTACAAATATGCAGGTACGGACAGCTATTTTGGCATTGTCCGCCTGGCCAATATGCCGTCGGTGCTGATCGAAAATGCTTTTGTGGACAATGAAGACGACATACAGCCGTTTTTAGTGCCCAAGGGCATCCGGCAGGTAGCCGCCCGGCAATATTTGGCCGTTTGCGAGTTTTTTGGCACCAAACCGCTTTTTGATCAAAACGGTGACCCAATTGTCTCTGTGCCGACGGCGCCAGAGAAGCCGGCAGCCGTGACAAAGCCGGAGCCTCTGGTTGTAGAGAAGCCGGCAGATGCAGCAGAGCCGGAGCATTTAGTGATAGAAAAGCCGGAAGAGGCAGTCATCGTGGTAGAGCCGGAGGATGGGATGGCAACGGCCCCGGTGCCGGCAGAACCCGTGAAACCGGCAGAACCCGTGAAACCGGTAGAACCCGTGACGCCGAATACAATCGACGATAGCAATGAGCCGGATGGCGCGGAAGCGCCGCGGACCGCCGATACGGAGGATGCACCTATCGAAGAAGAGATTCCTGATTTTGTAGTGCTTGCATCCACTGTGGCAAAAGAAGCCAAGGGGACCACCTTCTTAGGTGTGATACAGTGGATACTGCGGGCGCTGTTGCATATGGTGACCTTAGGCGCATATACGCCGCAAGCAAAAAAAGAAGAGCCGCCGGCGGCAGAACCGGAGAAATAAATTTGCATTATACGTTCACATGGAAAAATCGGGACATCATCTTTGCAGGATGGGGCCCCGATTTTTTTGTTTTGAAAATCCTGCGTTAGACGCGGGGTTCAGTGGTGATTTTGCGATGAAGAAAAAAGCGTTGGTGCCAATGTAAAATAGAATTGGAGTAGACGTACAGCTGCTTTGGCAGGGATATAGCCTGTCGCTCGGGCCGCGACCGGCCCATACTTTTTGGCGCAAAAAGTATGCAAAAACATTTTTTAGAGGAAACCACATGGTTTCCCCAATCCCCATCCTTAGGGCGAGGGCATAGGTGCGCAGGAAACGCTTGGCTTGCGGGGAGACTGTTTTGGGTCTGGTTTTGAGGTGCAGACGGTGAAAAAAGCTGGTACCAATATTGAATCAAAGTTGAGTAGACGCATAGCCGCTTTGGCAGGGATATAGCCTGTCGCTCAGGCCGCGACCGGCCCATACTTTTTGACGCAAAAAGTATGCAAAAACACTTTTTGGGGAAACCACATGGTTTCCCCAATCCCTATCCTTAGGGCGAGGGCATGGGTGCGCGGGAAACGCCCGGCCTATGGGGAGAAGGATTTTAGCTCTGTTTTAGGGTGCAAAGGGAAAAGCTGGGTGCCGATATAAATATAGCAATATGGCAGAGATACAACCGCTCCGGCAAGGATCTAGCCTGTCGCTCGGGCTGCGACCGGCCCATACTTTTTGGCGCAAAAAGTATGCAAAAACATTTTTTCGGGGAAACCACATGGTTTCCCCAATCCCTATCCTTAGGGCGAGGGCATGGGTGCGCGGGAAACGCCTGGGCTTATGGGGTAAACGGGTTTGGCCGCTTTTAGCGAAAAACCACCTTCATTCTGTGGTGACGGTGACAGAGACACGGTTGGGCATGCAGACAGCAGTCTGGCCATCCCAGTGAACAAAGCCGGTTTTTTCGCAAGTGTGGTTGGGACAGGTGACATCGACAAAACGGATGGCGCCATCCTTGACTTGGAAGCTGACCGGTTTGCCGGTGTCGGCCGCAATGGAAAAGGTGGTGTCGGGTGTGGCGGACAGGTCAATGCGGCGATAAAGGGTGCCATCCACCCAAATTTCCGCAACCGGATGGGTAGGGAGAGGAGCTGTCTGGCGCCAGTATATCCAGCCGGCGCAAACCGCCAACAGGGCGACGATAAGCACACCGGCCACAAGGCGAGCAGATGGAATTTTTGGGGGGGATTGTTTCTTCATATAACTTCCTCTTCGGAATTGGTGAGTCATGGGCATTACCACGATATCATTTAAAATATACGGGTGTGGGCCTCGGTGTTTATCATACCACGGACAAGACGGAAAATCCACCGCTGCGACTTGACAGCCGCGTACAAAAACATTATCATACGACTTATAGTTTTCATATAGCATTACAAAGGAGAAGGATATGGCTAACTATGCCGCGTTTTTGTGGTTTGCTTTTGTGGCGGCGGTTACCCCCGGCCCCAACAATGTGATGGCGCTGGCTATCGGCGGCAAATTCGGCATCCGGCAAGGGGTAAAATTTGCCGTTGGCGTAGGGCTGGGCGTGATGGCGGCAGGGGGACTTTGTGTTATCTTCAGTGCGGGGCTCATTCACTTTATCCCTAAAATTGAGCAGGCGATGCGCTACATCGGCTTTGGCTATATCCTATGGCTGGCCTTTAAACTGGTGACGGCCCAGCCGGAGCAGGAAGGCACTGCGGCTGTCAAGCAGGGGGGTGTCATGGATGGGGCGCTTTTGCAATTCGTGAATCCCAAAATGTACTTATATGTAATCAGTACCTACTCCCTTTTTATTTTTCCCCATTATACACAAATCTCGATATGGATCGTCAGCCTTGCCATTCTTGCGGTGCTGGGGACGGTGACCACCAGCGGGTGGGCTGTCTTTGGGTCGGTGTTCCAACGGTTTTACAAAAGCCATTTTAAAGCTGTTAATATTGTCATGGCGCTGATGCTGGTGTATTGCGCGGTATCACTGTTTTTGTAAGGGCAGGCAAAACGGCCGCCGGAGGAAATTCCGGCGGCCGTTTTTATGATAGGAGAAGAATCCTATTTGCCTGCCTTGCCCAGGTATAGCTCTTTTACATGGGCATCGTTCAGAAGGTCTTTGCCAGGGCCTTGGAGGCCGACCACACCGGTTTCCAGCACGTAGCCGTAATCGGCGACAGCCAGAGCGGCGTGGGCATTTTGCTCGATGAGCAGAATGGTGATGCCTTCTTTACCTAATTTGCGGATGATGGCGAAAATATCGGCCACCACCAGCGGCGCCAAGCCCAAAGACGGCTCATCCATCATCAGCAGCTTGGGCTTGCTCATCAAAGCGCGGCCCAAAGCCAGCATTTGCTGCTCGCCGCCGGACAGGGTGCCCGCCAGCTGCCAGGAACGCTCCTGCAGGCGGGGAAAAAGACTGAAGACATAGTCGATATCCCCTTTGATGGCGTCTTTATCGCCGCGCAGATAGGCACCGATCTTCAGGTTTTCCAGCACGGTGAGATCGGCAAAAACGCGTCGGCCCTCGGGCACCAGTGTGACGCCTTTGGCCACGACCTGCTGGGTCGTTTTGGCGAGAAGGTCTTCGCCGTTGTAGGTGATGGAGCCAGAGGCCGGCTTCACCAAGCGCATAATGGTGCGCAATGTAGTGGATTTGCCGGCGCCGTTGGCGCCGACCAGGGTTACAATTTTACCCTCGGGAATGTCGATAGAAATGCCACGCAGGGCCTGAATGCCCCCGTACTGCACGGAGAGGTTGTCAATTTTAAGCATGCTCATCCACCTCTCCCAAGTATGCTTTGATAACGTCGGGATTTTGCTGGATTTCGGCGGGCGTACCTTTTGCAATGGTGTTGCCGTAGTCCAGCACGTAAATTCTGTCACTAATATCCATGACCACCTGCATGTGATGTTCGATCAAGAAGACAGTGAGGTTAAATTCATCCCGAATTTTGCGGATAAAGTCGGTGAGATCGTCGCTTTCTTTTGGGTTCATGCCGGCGGCAGGCTCATCCAGCAACAGCAGGTGGGGCCGGGTCGCCAAAGCCCTGGCAATTTCCAGCCGGCGCTGTTTGCCATAAGGCAGACTGGAGGCGATTTCATTTTTGGCATCCTCCAGACCGGCCAGCCGCAAAAGATCAAGGGCGGCTTTTTGCATCTCGGCCTCCTCGCTCTTGGCGCCGGGCAGCCTGAAAATGTTGGCCATCAGGCCGGATTTGATGCGAAGATGGCAGGCAACCAGCACATTGTCAAGAACGGTGAGATTGCGAAAAAGACGGATGTTTTGGAAGGTACGGGCAACGCCCTTGGCGGCAATGCGGTCGGGGCGCTGGCCGGTAATGGCGGTGTCACCCAAATAAACATGGCCCTCGGTGGGGGTGTAAACGCCGGTGATCATGTTAAAAGCGGTGGTTTTGCCGGCGCCGTTGGGGCCAATGAGAGAGACGATCTCCCCCTCGTTAATTTCGATGTTCAGGTTACCCACGGCGGTTAAGCCGCCAAAACGCATGGTCATATTTTCGGTGCGGAGCACGCTCATGATTTGCCCACCTCCTTCTTTTGGAAGGGGCGCTTGACAATGTTCACAAGGCCCTGCCAGGAAAACTCTCGGGAACCAAACATGCCGCGGCTCCAAAAGAGAATGACCGCCATGAGCAGCGCCGAGAAAACCACCATCCGCATACCGGAGACACCGGGATAACCGATGAGGGGAATGGGTTCGTCAATAAAGCGGAGCGCTTCCTGGCCGATGGTGATGATGAAAGCACCGGCAATGGAGCCGGAGATGCTGCCCTGGCCACCCAACACGACCATTAACAGAATGTTGTAAGCCAACACAAAACGGAACTGGTTGGGGTCGATGGTGCCCACATGGCAGGCAATGAGGCCGCCGGCCAAACCGGCAATAAAGCCGCTCATGATAAAGGTGTACATTTTGTGCTTGAAAAGGGAAACACCCATGGCCTCGGCAGCCACTTCATCCTCGCGAATGGCTTTGATAGCGCGGCCGTAAGAAGTTTTCATCAGGGAATGAATGATATAGGCCATCAGCGCCATGATGCCGAAGGACCACCACAGCGTGCCAAAGCGGAAAGGGCCAATCTGAACTTGGGGCATGGGCGGAATCGATTTGATGCCCAAAGAGCCGTTGGTGATCCGCTGTTGCATGGTGATGACAACGCGGATGATTTCAGAAAAGCCAAGGGTGGCAATGGCCAAATAGTCGCCCCGCAAGCGCAACACCGGAATGCCGATGAGGCAAGCGAACAACGCGGCCACGCAGCCGCCCAAAAGGATCGCGAAAACAAAAGGAATGTGGATGGCGCCCAGCCACGGATAAATGGGTTCAAGATAAAAGTTAAACTCCTTAATGTCGGGGGTCAGCATAAACAGGGTTGTGACATAGGCACCTACCGCCATAAAACCGGCCTGACCCAACGAAAAGAGCCCCGTGAACCCGTTGACCAGATTCATGCTGAGGGCGCAGATGGCATAGATGGCGCAGAGGTTCAAAATGCGCGCCGTAAAAGGGCCAAAAACGGTTTGGGTAAGGGAGAGACAGACAAAAATGATAGCAATGGCGATGATGCTCAGGAGCCGGGTATTCATGGTTGAAGTTGCTTGCAACGTATTCTTTTTCATGGCCGCACCTACACTTTCTCGGCGACAGTTTCGCCGATGAGTCCGGTGGGTTTCACCAGAAGAATGACAATGAGGAATATAAAGGCAAAGGCATCCCGATACCCATTCAGGGACGGGAAGGCAAAAATGATCATGATTTCCAAAAGACCCAAAAGCAGTCCGCCCAGGGCGGCACCTTTAATATTGCCAATGCCACCGATAACGGCTGCAATAAAGCACTTCATACCGGGCATTACGCCGACGGTGGGGATAATGGGAGGATATTTAAGCCCCCACATTAAGCCGCCGACCGCAGCCAAAAGCGAACCGACGCCAAACGTAATGGCAATGGTACGGTTCACGTCAACGCCCATCAGCCGTGCGGTTTCCACATCTTTGGAAACGGCGCGCATGGCCATACCGCTTTTGGTATGGTGGATGAGGTACAAAAGAGCAACCAACAAAAGGCCAGCCACAACAGGCACAATCAGGGCAATCCGCTGAAAGCGGATTGCCCCAATCTCAATTGTATCGGTGAAAAGCGGGATTTGCGGAAAATCTTTGGGCCGGCCGGTAAACAGCACCGTGGCCAGATTCTCCAAAAAGTAGGATGCGCCGATGGCGGAAATTAAAAGGGAGATTTTAGGCGCATTCTGCTCCCGCAGGGGCCGGTAGGCAAGACGTTCGATGACAATGCCCAAAAGACCGGTGGCGACAATGACAAGGGGGAAGGCGAGGTACCAGGGCACATGGAAAATGGAAATGCTGAAAAAGCCGAAGTACATGGCCATCATGAAGATGTCGCCGTGGGCAAAGTTAATCAGACGCAAAATGCCGTACACCATTGTGTAACCAATGGCGACCAGGGCATACAGACTGCCGATGGTCAGGCCGTTAACCAACTGCTGTAAAAACATGAATTACTCCGCTGCCAAGGAGGCCAAGAAGCTAAACTTGCCATCCTTTACAGTTTTAATAACGGCGGTTTTTGTGGCATCGCCGTTGGCATCAAAAGTAACAATACCGGTCACGCCTTCGTAATCTTTGGTGGCGGCCAGCGCATCGCGGAGGGTGGGGCCGTCGGTGGTGCCTACTTTTTCAATGGTGTCAAGCAGCAGGTTGTAAGCTTCGAAAGCCAAAGCGGTGACAGCAGCGGGCTCTTTTTTGCCGCCGTCGGAGAATTCAGAAGCCGCATATGCCTCGACGAAAGGTTTGGTTTTGGAGGTCAGCTCAGCAGCAGGATCGAAGAAGGTGGAGAAAGCCACGTTGTTTTCGACTGCAGTGCCGCCAATAGAGATGAACTCGGGGGTTTCCCAAGTATCGCCGCCCAGGAAGTATTGCTCCATGCCTTTTTCACGAGCCTGCTTGATGATCAGGGCGGACTCAGTGAAGTTGCCGGGGGCAAAAATGATGTCGGGATTGGCTGCTTTAATGTTATCCAGCTGGGCGCCGAACTCAGTGTCACCGGTGTTGTATTCGCCAGTGGCCACAATGGAGCCGCCCTGTGCTTTAAAGGAATCCTCGAAGAATTTGGCAAGGCCCACGGAATAGTCGTTGCTCATCTCTTTGATGATAGCAGCGGTTTTGGCGCCTTTTTCTTTGGTGGCGTAAGTAGCCATAACCTGACCCTGGTAAGGATCGATAAAGCATACGCGGAAGTAATAATCGTTACCTTTAGTGACGTTGGGGTTGGTGCAAGAAGCGCCAATGGCGGGAACCTGCGCGCTGCGGACAATGTCACCGGCGGCCATGGACAAAGAGCTGCCCCAGCTGCCCAGAACGGCGACAACCTTGTCTTGCTCGACCAGTTTGGAAGCGGCGGTGGCAGCTTCCACCTTGTCGGATTTGTTGTCGGCAATGACAAGTTCTACTTTTTGCCCCAGCACTTCGGGACGGAGTTGGTTGGCCAGTTTGAAGCCTTCGACTTCAAGGGCGCCGCCGCCGGCGTTGGCGCCGGTGATGGGCTCGAACACGCCAATTTTAATGGTGCCGGAAGGCGCCGGAGGAGCCTCGCCGGTGGACTCGCCGGCGGCAGGCGGGGTGGTAGCGCCGCCACCGCAAGCGGTCATTACGCTAAGCAGCATTACGGTCACTAAAAAAAGAGCAATTTTTCGTTTCATGCAAATAGTGCCTCCTATTCATTTTGTGAATCATCGGTTCATTCCGGGTGGAATGAATTATCTTATTATACAATTTTCTTCTGTTGTTTTCAACAAGAGAATCAAAATAGTTCGCGGGGCAAGGAAAAATTCCATGCTGCAAATACAAATAAAAGCGAATTGTGTTCGTGAAGAAACTAACGAAGTCCGCAGATTTGATAAATTTGGTCCAGATCCAAAGCAAGGCGTAAATGGGCGGCCAATTTGTCGTACTCGGCCTCATTTTGGCTGTAGGCGTCGGCAAGCAGGCCGGGGGTGTAAGGACGGTTTTTGGCGGCACAAAGACTTTGCAAAAGACCCTCGCGCACCGGGGCGGCGTCAAAAATGCCGTGGACGTAGCAGCCGTAAAGATTGCCGCGTTGCCCGCTTTCCAGGGGGGCGGCATCCCGGCCCGCACCGGACAGCAGGGTGGGGTCGGGGGCTGTTTCGCAGCGGCCCATGTGAATTTCAAAGCCGGTGAACGGCTTGCCGGAAAGCCCGGACAGAAGGCCGTCCACTGTGCCGAAAGCGCCGGATACCTGGGTGAGAATTTTTTCATCGGCAGGGTGAAAGAGGGTAGTGTGGTCCAAAAGGCCAAGACCATCGATCTGGCCGCCGCCTTCGACGCCGTGGGGGTCGCGGATGGCACGGCCCATCATCTGGAAACCGCCGCAGATGCCAAAGACAACGCCGCCCTTTTGGGCGAAAGCGCATATGGATTGGGCAAAACCGGTTTCGAAAAGCCAGGCGGTATCGGCCATGGTGTTTTTGCTGCCGGGCAGAATGACAAGGTCGGGTGTGCCCAGGGCCGAAGGAGTTTGGACATAGCGCAGGACGACATTGGGCATTGTCTCCAGGGGATTAAAGTCGGTAAAGTTGGAAATTTTGGGGGTGCGAATGACGGCGATGTCCATGGGGGCGTTTTCGCTGCGTTGGGGGGCGGCTTTTGGGGGCAGGCGATCGGCCCAACTGTCTTCATCAT
>JAVBNO010000011.1:0-16226 GCA_031551485.1 Oscillospiraceae bacterium | reverse complement strand
GCTCTTGGTCAATCCCGGATTCAGTGCGCCGTGGGCCGCCGGAATGGAGGAGCTCAGCATACAGGCCTTGAAGGCGTTCAAACCGATCACCTGCATGTTGCTGTTGCCGCCAAGATTGGCCCAATCGATAGCGGTTGTATTGAACGCGTCGTCGCTCACGCCTTTAATGTTACCCACGTTGGCGCCAATGCCCGCTGCGCTGCCGCCGGTGGGGGAAGCCAGTGTGCCGGCAATCGTACGGTGGTTGGCTGCGGCGGCGCCGGTCCAGCTGGTGCCTCTGCTGCTGCCGCCCGGGAAAGGTACGCCCACAGGTGTCCGCGGCAGCCCGGGAACTTGGATAATCGGCCAGATGCCGCTGATATACGTGCTGTTGCCGTAGTCATTGTCTACCGCTACAGCATTGTGTGCCTGCTGTGTGGTGCCCAGCAGCGCGGTGCATCCGTACAGATTGAGGCCTTCTACACCGGCCACATTCAAAAATGCGCCTTGTCCAAGGTACCGGATCCGCCGGCCGCTCCGAAGCCCGTCGTGGGACAAATCGATAACGCCGCTGCCCGGCAAGGGACTGGCCGCCGTGCCGCCGTCATAATTGCTGTCGGCAAAGGCATAGTCGCCAATGTACTCAAGGGGTGCGTACTGGGTGGATACGTTAATGGTGCCGGTATTGCCAACCTTGTTGGCGCTAAAGGTTACCTGTTCAAAAGCATAGTCGCCAATGTAGTTAAGCTGTGGATGTGTCTGAGAAATATTAACGGTAGCAACCTGTGCAAACGCCTCCTGCTCAATCCGTTCCAGCGCGTCGCAGCCCTCAATGTTTACCTTTGTGATGGCGGGGTAAACAAAGTCGGTCCAGGCACTGGCGGGTGCGCTCACATTCGGCAAAAGGGAAGCCAGCGCATACGGTTGGGGCGCGGATACGCCGTCTGCTTTATGGAAGGCCCGGGCCTCAATCAGCCACAGCCGCCGGCAGTCTTGCAGGTTCACATCGGCCAATGCGGGATCCATACCCAAATAGAGGTTATTGCCGACGCTGGGCCCGCTGTATGTATTCACACGTTCAATCAATGTGCCCGAGTGGTTCACATTCGCCAAAAGGGGATTCTTGCCCAGGTTGGAAATGCGCAGGCTGGGCACTTTGCTGGCTGGCAAATTCACATCGGTAAAGGTGGCGGGTGTCTGAATGTCATATGCCTGCAAGTTAACAAGAGAACTGCAATTCTGCACAATATTAAGCGGAATATTGGCCTCGGGCACCGCGGGCAAAACCGCCGGATTGGGTGTGGGCAGCGGTGCAACCGTAACCGTATTGGCCGCCGTTACGCCGTCTCCAAAGGCCGCGCTTAAATCGGCGCTGGTGATCTTGGAGCCTGTCACGTTGAAAACAGACACTCTGCTGTCTCTAAAGGCCCCGGCGCCCACAGCTGCGGCATTGGGCAATGTCACCGTGCCGCTCAGGCTGGAACCGGCAAATGCATCCTTGCCAATGGTCGTCAGCGTGCTGGGCAACAGGTTACCCGGCAGATAGCTGGCAGTCTGCTGGGGGGCAGGTGCCACAATATAGGGATAACGGTACTGGGCGCCCGCCAAACGGAAGGCGTTCTCGCCAATGGTTGTGAAAACGGTGTTGGCGGTTGGCCAAATAATTTGTTTTAAGGCAATGCCGCCGTCAAAAGCGCCGTCGCCAATGGCTGTCATCGAAGCGCACTTTGTCAAGTCAAGCGTTTCCAAATGAACACAAGCCGGGAAAGCGTTTGGCTTAATGTCCAAAATGTCACAGTCGATGATCAAATTCTTCAGCCGCAGGAAAATGTCCGGGTCAAGCTCCCATTTTACCAAAGGCAGCGACACGGCAGTCGCGGCAACATCCCGAATGGTCAAGTCGGTCAGCGTTCTGGGCAACAGAACATTCGGTTGAGCCAAACTCGCAATGTCAATGAACAAACCGGACAACAGCGGCGCCATGATCCCGCTTAAATTAAGATTCTGCAAAGCCTTATATCCGGTCAAATCCAAAGGATTTGCAATGTTTTTACAATCGTGCAAATCCAATGTCACCAATGTGTTGGGCACAGTCGTACCGGGATAAACAGATGTTACAGGGGGGTTAAAAGGCGCGCCGCCCATGGTGGAGCCGTGCAAATCCAACGTTTGCAGGTTGGTAACGGCGTCCAGCCCGGTAAAGCGCAAACCGCCTGCGCCGGTCGTATTCGTCACCGCAATAGAGGTGGGGGTGGTGGGCACGGTTACAGCCAGTCCCGCCGCAGCGGCAGAGCCGTTAATGGCGACGGAAGTGACGACCGTCCCGCCCAGATCCACTTTTTCCAAAGCAGGCATTGCCGCGGGCGCGGCGGGGAAGGTGACGGTGGCAATAGCACCGCTGTCATGCAAATCCAGCTCTTTCAGCGTGGCGGCCTGCGCGGTCACATTCACCGTGTTCAAAGCGTCGCAGTCCACCAGCGCCAGATGGGTCAGGCCGGATGCGGGCAGGGTCAGGCCTGCGTCTGTCAGCGCCGGATCGCCGGTAATCGATACTTGGGTTACGGCTGTCGCGCCCAAATCCAAAGTGGCCAGCGCGGTATACCCGTTGGCCGTAAAGGGACTGGCAACGCCAGTGCAGCCGTTCAGGTTCAACGTAGCAAGCGTCGATTTAATATTGCCAGTTGCTGTGGTGGGCAAACTGAAGGCGTTTAAAGTAGAACCGTGCAAATCCAAAGCGCCCAAATTATTAATCGTCGCCAAATTGTTAACGGTCAGGTTGAAAAAGCCCGTAAGCGTTACAACGGCAGTAGGTGACGATGTCGTATAGTTCGGCAATGTAACAGTGGTAGGAGCAGTCGTGCCGGTTCCGTTAATGGTCACCGGCGCCACCTTTGTGCCGGTCAGGTTGACAGTCGTCAGCTTGGTTGCCGGACTGGGAAAGGTGACGGTGGCCATATTGCTGCTGTTTGTCAGGTTCACGGTGGCAAGGTTTGGCATAGCAGCCACGTTTAATGTGGTCATGCCCGCATTGGTACAGCCGGTCATTGTCAGGCTTGTCAACGTTGTGGGCAGTGTGACATTCGCGCTTGTCAAAGCAGTGGAGTTGGTTACGTTAACCGTGGTAATTTTTGTGCCCCCAAGTTTCAAGGTTGCCAGATTGGTGTAACCGGCCAGGCTCGGCATGGTGGTTTGATTGGTGCAGCCTGTCAAATCCAATGTGGTCAGATAAGTAGCCGCCGGTAAAGTCAGCGTACTAATATTGGCGGCAGCACCATTGATGGTGACATTGCCCACATGTGTGCCGCCCAAATTCACCGACGTTACATTGGGGGCCGGGTTTGGAAAAGTAACGCTTGTCAAATTAGCGGAATTTTGTAAATTTACCGTTTTAATGGAAGTAGGGAGCGTCACCGACTGCAATGCATTCGGGCCGGTCGCCGTCAATGTCTGAATTGCGGTGCCGCTAATGTTCAGGTTCACAATCCCGGATGCCAAAGTCAGATTGGTCAAGTTGGTGCAGCCATTTAAACTGACAGTCGTCAGCCCGGTCAGACCGCTCATGTCCAAAGTCCCAATGTGGGTGTTCGCCAGCGTCAGGCTGGTGCCCACATCGCCGCTCATGGTGACAGCCAGGTTATTGGCCGTCGGCCCGCCTGTAATGGTGGGATAAGCGGGCGCCGCGGCAGTCAGGCCGTTTAAAGTAAGGCTGGTGGTGTTGTTACCCAACGCTACAGTCGCCAAATCGGCTGCCGACGCCGTTACGGAGGAGATTCCCGTACCCCCGACATCCAAAGCCGACAGACCGGTATGTCCCGAAAGGTTTAAAGCGCCGGTAAGGCCGGAACATCCGTTTACATTCAAAGCTGTCAGACCCGATGCGGGCAGTACCAAGCTGTTCAAATTGGTGCAGCCGCTCACATTGACGGTTGTCAGCCCGGTCATACCGCTGATATCCAAAGACGTAATGCCGGTGTTACTCAGCGTCAGGGTGTTCCCCACGTTGCCACTCATGACAACGTTCAGGTTGCTGCCCGTAATCGTCGGTACGGCGGCAAGTCCGCCCATCGTCAAATGGGTGACGCCGGTACCGGACACATTCACCGAAGCCAAGCTGGCGCTGCTCGACGGCAAATCAAGGCTGGTGATGTTGGCATTGCCGCTCACATTCACCGCTGTCAATCCGGCAGAGGCGCTCAAATCCACCGATGAAATACTGCCGCCGTTGTCCACCAGTGTCAGTGCAGTCAAACCGCTGCCCGCCACGAATGGTTCGTCGGCATCAATACTTGTACCGATGGTAAGGGTAACGACCCCTGTCAGGTTGGCAAAGCCGGCCAAAGAGGCCGTGGGGTCGTCGTCGGCGCATGCGCTGGTCGGCGAAGTGACATTGATCGCTCCGGTGGCACCGGAATTAATCGTCACTGTCCACGGCCCAACATCATGGGATCCGCCGATGGCGCAACTGGCGCCTAACGTACAAGATTGCCCGATAACCGTCAGCATCCCGCCCGCGTTGCTGGGCGGTGCTGCTGTTGCGACCACAGCGGTTACCAAAATAGCAACCGCCACGATCAGAATGAAAAGCTTGCTCTTCAAAATTATCCCTCCAGTAAAGAAGTGATCGTATGACACTCCTCATTCATGCCAGACGACCATAAAAATTGACAAATTGTATATATTGTAATAATTTTACAACAATTTCCGACCAAAATCAACAGTAAAAAACAAAATAATTAAAGAAAATCAAACATTTATGTGATTTTTTCAACTTTTTTTCAACTTTTCAAGATAATTTACATAAAGTAATGTCTACAAAGGGAGATTTTCAAACTTCTGCATAATCTAAAATACGTTGCGTACACTAATCTTGGTCTATCTCACAAGCGAAAATGCGTTTGCACTATTTTCGTGGGATAAGCCATGGGCAGTGGGCCTTGGCCCCTGCCTTACATAATTGTACGCCGCCCGCGCCACGCCCCCGCACACCGACAATGCCTGTTCTCGGCAAATTAACCCTTGCAAAGCCGCTCCAAATGTGCTAAAATCAATAAGTCTCAAAAGAAATATGTTTGGATGGCTGCTGCGCCGCACAGGGCAAAAAGCAGTTTTCGGAGGTAAAATAAAAATGAGCGTAATTGAAATCGTCGGCGCAATTATTATGGTGATCACCTGTGTTCTCATCGTCATCGTTATCTCCATGCAAAAATCCAAAGGCGACGCCATGTCCTCGCTGGCGGGCGGCGGCGGAATGGATTCTTTCTTTGGCCAAAACTCCGGCCGCACTTACGAAGCCATGTTGGTCCGCCTTACCAAAATATTGGCCGTTGTGTTTTTTGTCATCACATTGGCTGTCTATGCGTTTAACGTGTACGGCGCCTGATCCACGATAAAGACGACCGCAAGCCCTGCTCGTGATCTGAGCAGGGCTTTTTTTCACAAAAAAGGGAGAGTCCAATGAAAAAAAGGTTTACCCCAACGCGCGAAAAGCGCGAAAATCCAAAACCCCAGTCCAAATCCGTCACGGAGGCCACCATTGTCAAAGTCAATTCCACCTACGGCTTTGCCCGGCCTGCTGACGGCCAATCTGCCGATGTATTTATCTCCGGCCGCCAACTAATGGGTGCCATGCCCGGTGATAAAGTGGAAATCCGCACCCGCCCCGGCAAAGGCGAACTGCTGGAGGGCGAAGTCATCCGCATTACCCAGCCCGCCGATCCCACCTTTACCGGCATATACTATCAAGAGGATGGCAAAGACGTCATCCATCCGGACAAGCTGTTCCGGTTTCCCATTGTCATTGCAAAAGGCAAAACCGCCGGCGCCCGGGCAGGCGAAAAAGTGTTGGCTGTCATCCAAAAGCGGGGCACCAGCCATTTCGAGCACCGCGCCGCCATCACCAAAGTCTTTGGCGCCGCCGACCGTGCCGCCAGCTGCTGCGAAGCGGTGCTGGCCGCTGCCGATATGCGCCGCTTTTTCCCCGCCGCCGTCGTCACCGAAGCCGACCGGCTGCAGCAGGCGGGCATTCACCCCAAAGAATTGGAAGCCCGCCTCGATTTGCGGGATGAAATGATCTTCACCATCGACGGCGCCGATACCAAAGACATTGACGACGCCATCTCGCTCTCCAAAAGCGCTGAAGGCTGGCGCTTGGGCGTCCACATTGCCGATGTCAGTTATTATGTCACCCCCGGCAGCGAACTGGATACCGAGGCCTATCGCCGCGGCACTTCCGTCTATTTTGCGGACAGCGTTATTCCTATGTTGCCACCGGCCCTTTCCAATGGTATCTGTTCCCTCAACCCCAATGAAGATCGGTTGGCTTTCTCCGCTCTGATGGAGTTGGACGCCGCCGGTGACATCCAAAGCTTCCGCTTTCAGAAAACGGTAATCCGTTCCCGAATCAAGGGCGTCTACAGCGAAATTAACGCCATCTTTGACGGCACAGCCACCAAAGAGGTCAATACGAAATACGCCCTCATGCTGCCCACCCTTTCCCTGATGCGAGAACTGGCTGCCTTACTAGATCGCAAAAAGCGGGCCCGCGGCGCTGTCGACCTGGCCAGCAGTGAAAGCAAGTTTGTTTTGGATGCCCAGGGCCGCGTCACCGAAATCCTCCGCCGCCACCAAGGCGAAAGCGAAAATATGATCGAGGAATTTATGCTCACGGCGAACCAGTGTGCCGCCCTGTTCGGCGAAAGGGAAGAGCTGCCCTTTGTCTACCGCGTCCACGAACCGCCCGCCGCCGACCGTGTCGCGGCCCTGGGCGAGTTGCTTCGGCAATTGGGCTTGCCCGCCCTCCGTCCCGATAATGCCGGCACCATCGATTCCCCCCAACTGGCGACAGTGCTCAAAGAGGTCAAAGGCACCCCTCTGGAGCAGGTGGTCAACCACCAGGTGCTCCGCAGCATGGCCAAAGCCAAATATGAACCCCAATGTATCGGCCACTTCGGCCTGGTGCTTAAGCACTACAGCCACTTCACATCCCCTATACGCCGCTACCCCGATTTGGTCATCCACCGCATTATGTCCGCCAAGTTGACCGGGATGCGCCGCGACAATATTGAAAAACGCTACCGCAACTTTGTCGTTGATGCCGCCGCCCAGTCCACCGCCACCGAAATTGCCGCCATGACAGCCGAACGGGATTGCGAGGCTATCTACCGCGCCGAATATATGCAAAGCCGCGTTGGCCAAACCTTCGAGGGTGTCATCTCCAGCATCGCCCCCCACGGCATCTATGTGGAACTGCCCAATACGGTGGAAGGTCTGATTCATTTGGACAATCTACCCGCAGGCGAATACACCATTCCCAGCCCCATCGAATTAAACGACCGTCGCAGCGGCCGCAATTATCGCATTGGCGCAGCCATCACCGTCGAGGTGCTCTCCGCCAACGTTTCCGCCGGCCAGGTCGATTTTAAATTGCCCGGCGTCGAAGTGGGTGCAAACGCCGCCCCCTACGGCGGCCGCGAGCGGGCCCTGCCCGTTGCAGGCACCCCCGCCAACAAACCCGGATTCCAGCCAAAGGCCCAATCCCAGTCTGCTGACTCCTACCAGCGCCCTCCTCGCCAAGACCGGCGCGGCCCCAAATCCGGCTCCAAAAATGCTGGCCCCAAAAATTCGGGATTCAAGAGTTCAGGCGGCAAAACCGCGGGCGGCTCTCAAAAGGGTGCCCCGAAATCGGCCTCCCAAAAATCCGGCTACAAAAAACCCAAGCCGTCCCAGAAGAGGCCATAATCATCAACCAATTTTCAACCATACAAAAAAGGCGGGAATCCCCGCCTTTTTTGTATATATATTATAATAGGTATAAATGTCCTATTTTTCGCCTCCTTCTGCTTCAAATTCCCTCCGCCGCTAAAGTCTTAAATATACAAAATGTAAAATTATCCAAATTAAAAATACTAGCAGTAATAGTATCTAGAAAAATCTAGCATGAATGATTTCTTGACAAATATATACGATAAGTAAATGTAATTTTTAAAAATATACAAATAGTAATAATTTGTTTTTTCAGAAAGTGTTCATTGTCTAAAACAATAATATATACGAATTGCATATATCATCTTCGTGAAATTACAATTAGTATAAAAACATCTTACTATAAAGGACCCCCGGCTATGTACCGAAGGTCCTTTGTAGTAGGAATATACAAAAACACGAAGAAAGCGTTATTTCTTTTCCCGGCGGAAACACAAAAACCAATCCAGGCAATACTGGTTGGGGTCTGCGCTTTCCATCCGTTCTTTGGCCACACCGCACGACCCTGCCGTGGGCACAATCACGTCGTCGCCGGGCTGCCAATTGGCCGGCGTGGCGCAGGCGTCTTTATCGGCCTTTTGCAGCGCCAGCACAATCCGTTTGATCTCATCAAAATTCCGCCCGGTGGTCAGGGGATAATACAAAATGGTGCGCACTTTGCCGGTGGGGTCAATGACAAAGACTGCCCGCACCGCCTGGGTATTCGATTGTCCCGGCTGAATCATGCCGTACATTTTGGCCACATCCATGCGAATATCTTCAATCAGGGGGAATTTGACCTCCACATTTTTCATGCCGTTCCACTCAAGATCCTGAATTTTCCGCAGCCATGCGATATGGGCATACAAAGAGTCAACAGACAACCCCACCAAATACGTATTCATCGCGTTAAACTCTTTTTCCATGGTGGCAAAGGTCATGAATTCTGTGGTGCAAACGGGGGTAAAATCGGCGGGATGCGAAAATAAAATCACCCATTTGCCCTTGTAATCAGCAGGAAAATTGATGTCGCCCTGGGTTGTTTTTGCCGTAAAGGCCGGCGCCATGTCACCAATCAAAGGCATTTTGTTATATTCTTCCATCACAATCTCTCCTTTTCATATGTAATAAATGATATGAATAAGACCGAAAGCATCGGCCATTGGGTTCGGCGTGGGTTGTCTATGCTTTGGCGCTGGTGGCAAAGGGGTCAATATATACACGGGCCGCCATCTCTTTATCCATGTTGTAAAGAAGGGCGGCATTTTCCCCCATATGTTTCAGCCGCTGTACAATATCGTCGGCGCTGGCCTCTTCTTCCACCTGCTCGTCAACGTACCAGCCAATGAAGCTGTAAGTGGCATGGTCGCCTTCCGCCATTGCCAACGAAGCAATCTTGTTAATGCGCGCGGTCACGTATTGCTCATGCTCCAGTACCTTTTCAAACAACGGTAAAAAGCTTTGGTATGGCCCTGTCGGGGCCTTGATATCGGTGTAGGTGGCCTCGGCGCCCCGCTCCAAAATATACTGGCGGATATGCAGGCCGTGGGCCATCTCTTCCTGAAACTGCACGTACAGCCAGTTGGCAATGCCCTTAAAGCCCATCCGGTCTGCCTGAGAAGACATGTCCAAATAGAGATAAGCCGAGAATAGTTCCGCGTTTACCTGATCGTTAAGTGCGGATGCGATTGACTTGCTTAACATAAAATAGCCCCTTTCTTTTTTCCTCCAGCGACAATCATCTTGCCGTTATTATTTAGAATAATTACTAATTAAAATAATATATCAATAAATAAAGAAAGTCAATAGATGCGACAAGTTTTTTTCAAAAAGACAAAAAAAGACTGAAAAGCGCATCAAAGGATATCAAAATGATTCTAATCATGCAAAAAGTCGATTCTGCCGATCGGAACGAAAGCCTGTCCCGCGAATGATCAAAACCGGTCACATACTTTGCTCATTTAAATAAAAACAACAGCCATTTTTGGCACATCTTCCAAAATGCAGATTTTTACCAAAAACCCTTGTAAATGCCGGGGTAACATGGTACATTTGTGAAAATGGAGAAATCCGTTTGACTGCGCAAAGCGGGGAAGCATGACTTCTTTCCGGCTTGCCCGCAAAATTTTAACCTGGAGGAACCATAAATGAAAGACCATGCAAAAGTCCTTGGTGAGATGTGCTTTGACGAAAATCTGGTGATGCTGGATATCGTCGCCTCTACCGATGAAGAAGCGATTGACGCTGTAGCCGCTGTAATGCTGCGGGAAGGTATGGTGAAAGAGAGCTATCCCGACGCCGTAAAGGCCCGCGAAAAAATATATGCCACCGGCCTCGAACTGCTGGATATGGGCATTGCCATTCCCCACACCGACCCGGAACATGTGAACGAAGCCGCCCTTGCCCTGGGCATTTTGAAAAATCCTGTGGAATTTGTGGGCATGGGTGAGCCGGATAAACGCATCCCTGTCGAAATTATCTTTATGCTCAGCATTTTGGAGCCCCACGCCCAGCTGGCCATTTTGCAAAAGCTGATGAAAGTGTTCCAGACCGAAGGCAAGCTGACCCTTTTGAAGGGCTGCAAAACCAACGCAGAAGCTGCTGCCATGCTGACAGCCTATTTGAACGAGTAATAGTACAAGGATATATTATTTTTAACATTAGGAGGAGAATGCTGTGAAAAAGTTACTGGTATCCTGCGGTACAGGCATCGCCACGTCTACGGCTGTGCGCAACAAGCTGATCAATTTGCTGGAGCAAAGAGGCTATGGCAAAGATGTCGTGGATGTGGGACAGTGCCGTGTGGCAGATCTGCCGTCCTTTGCCCATCTATACGACCTTATTATCTCTACCTCGGCGTTGCCTTCCACCATTGAGACGCCGTACATCATGGGTCTGTGCTTCCTGACTGGCATTGGCATGGACAAAGTGCTCGACGACATCGTCGCCACCCTGGAACTGGATAAAGAAAAAGAGAAAGTGGGCAAGTAGCCCTGCCATACAAAAAAGCCACCCGCCAAGGGTGGCTTTTTTGTCCGTCGGCTTGATCAGTGCGCCGCATAGTTGATCAGTGCAAATAAAATAATTTCCAAAAGGCTGAGCACCACCAGAATGATGCCCGCCGTTCGCCGGGTGCGATCGGTGTAACCCATCACAATAATTTCCCGCAGTTTCTGGGGATTATAGCGGATGGAAAGGGTATCGCCCGCTTGATAGCGGTTGGACGGGTTATCCACGCGGGCCTTCACTTTCACTATGGTGTCGCCGTGGGGAAACTGGAGCTCGCACCCCCCGGTCAGCAACCTTTTGGTGATGGTGGCGGTGGCTTTTTCCCGGCAGCGTATCCGCCGGCCCCGCACCAAAAACAACAGCACAATTCCCACAATCAAAGGAATCAGCACAAGCAGAATAAGCAAAAGCATAACCCAAATGTTGTCAAATGGCATGGTGTCGTTTTCCTTCCTCTTTCTCTTTCTCTTTCTCTTCAAGATGCGATGGCAGGCACCGGCCCGCCGGCAAATAAATAGCCCCGCGGAGCGGGGCTATTTGAATGTCTGAAAAACTTAGAACTGGGGCGCTTTGGGGCTGGGGTTTTTCACCACATTGGCCGTGTCGGGAATGGCTTCGCCGGGGCGAACCATTCGGGCCATGACGACATAGCGCTGATTGTTCTTTCCATAGATGTATGTACAGGTTGACAGCGTGATGATCTTGTCTCCGGCCACTACATCCACGTCGGGATAGTTATATTGAGAACGCTTTTTCGCCTCGTTGACAATGTTCAAAAAGCCTTTGTCGGTGGGGTTGGGCTCAATGTAGTTAAAGTGAACGTCGGTGTAAAACACGGCAAACACTTTATACATATAATCCTTGCCGCCGGATGTGAAGTAGATATAGGGATTGGCTTTGGCGTATTCGACATCCAAATATTTTTTCAGCTGAGAAAACTTAAGGCCATCCGGGTTGTCATCCATACTGTGGCCGTAGATGACAACGTTGCGGGACAATTCCTCGGTGGTGCCGAACTTGGTGCGGAAATCGGCAAAATAGCAACCAAACCAGTTGTAGGCTTTGGCGTTATCCCGGCGCAGGTAGTAGTCGTTGTCGGTGGCATGCAGCACGGCGTCATTAATGGCGCTGTGGGGGACATACAACCAGCCTTTGGCATCGGCGTTGGTATCCACCTGTGTTTTCAAACTCTCCTCCAGCTGTTTGGGGGCCGGAGCGCCGGTGGTCAGTTCGCCAACCTCAGGGGGTGTAAAGGGATTTTTAAGCGGATTTTCAAAGGTCATTTGGACAATTTGCGAAGGATCCACCGGCTGCTCGTCTTCCGGAGTGGGTTTGGTACCGCCGCATGCAGCCAATGTCATAATCATAACAACGGCGCAAAGGGTCGCAACCAGTCGCATATGTGTCATTTTCGTCATTAATTTGCACCTCGCATAGGTTAAAATTTTGCAGTTATTCTTTGTTTTACCATCAAATGCCATGTTGTTATGGGCGTGAAGATGAAGTCGTGACAATACCTCTCGAGCTGTCCACCGTAACGGCGGTGCCCGATTTCAAAATGAGCGTTGCGTTGGATGCGCCCACAATGACAGGAATACCCAATGACATACCGACCACCGCCGCATGAGACGTCAGCCCGTCTTGCTCGGTAATAATACCGGCGCATTGCTTAAGAATCGGCATCATATCATTATCAGTATGCTTAGTTACTAGTATATCACCTGGTTTAAAACTTTCAAGTGTAGATTTTTCATTTGTCTCCACACAAAGATTTCCGACAACAGTGCCGGCGCCGGTGCCCCGGCCCGAGACAAGCACGTCCCCCACAATGTGCACTTTCAGCAAATTGGTGGTGCCGGAAATGCCCAAGGGAATGCCTGCCGTAATGACCACCAGATCGCCGCTTTGCAGCAGCCCTGCCTTAACGGCGGCATCCACCGCTTTGGTGAATAAAGTGTCCGTGTTGTCCACTTTTTCTATCAGTAAGGGCAAAACGCCCCAAGAAAGGCTGAGCTGGCGGTAAGAGACCGGATCAAATGTACAGGCGATGATGGGAATATCGGGACGGTATTTGCTGACCATTCGGGCAGTATTGCCCGATTTGGAAATGGGAATGATGGCTGTGGCATTTAAGTCATAGGCAGTGGTGCAGGTGGCGTGGGAAATGGCGTTGGTTACATCGGGCAGATCGCTGCTGTCCCGCTTGATGAAGCGCTGGCGATAGTTGATATCCCGTTCCGCCCGTGCGGCGATAATGGCCATGGTGCGCACCGCTTCCACAGGATGGGCGCCGGCGGCGGTTTCCCCCGAAAGCATAATGGCGCTGGTGCCATCATAAATAGCGTTGGCCACGTCGGTGGCCTCGGCGCGGGTGGGACGAGGGTTCTGAATCATACTCTCCAGCATTTGGGTGGCGGTAATGACCATTTTGCCGCAGTTATATACTTTTTTAATCAGCAGTTTTTGCAGCACCGGCACATCTTCCAGCGGAATCTCCACGCCCATGTCGCCCCGGGCAATCATCAGGCCGTCGGCAACCCGCAAAATCTCGTCGATATTAGCCACACCCTGGGCATTTTCAATTTTGGCGATAATGCGGATATGGCCGCCCTTGTGCCGCTCTAAGATATCCCGCACAGCCAGTACGTCCTCGGCGCTGCGAACAAAAGAGGCGGCGATAAAATCAAAATCATGCTCAACAGCAAAAAGAATATCCGCCCGGTCTTTTTCGCTGATATAAGGCATGGAAAGGGTAATTCCCGGCAGGTTGACCCCTTTTTTGTCCTTGATGACGCCGCCGTTAACTACAGTGCAGATAATATTGTTCTGATCCACCGCGGTAACAGCCAGCTCGATCAGCCCGTCGTCCAGCAAGATACGGCAACCGGGGTAGACATCCTGGGGCAGCTTGGCGTAGGTAATTTGGGCGATTTTCTGGTCGCCGATGGTTTCGTCGGTGGTAAGGGTAAAATGGTCGCCCGCCTTTAATTCGGCCTGGCCGCCCTCGAATTGGCAAAGGCGGATTTCCGGTCCTTTGGTGTCCAGCAGAGTGGCCACCGACAGGCCCATTTCCTCCCGCAGCGCCGACACAATGTCATACCGGGCCAGATGCTCTTCATAGGTACCGTGGGAAAAATTAAACCGCGCCACTGACATACCGGCCTCAATCAGCTGGCGGATCATCTCTTTGGAGGAAGTGGCAGGACCAAGTGTGCAAACAATTTTTGTTTTTCTCATTGTAAAGTGACTATCTCCGTTCCAGGCAACTCATTTTCATTGATGAATGCACCTATTGCAATTTTAAAACATTTGCGGGGATAAAGTCAATAAATGTTCTTTGAACAATGCAAAAAATTGGTTGACAACCCCAAAAAGGCATGATATACTGCAACTGTATTAATTGAACTAGTACGGTTAAGACAAAAAGCAGTCTGGAAAGGAGGGCGTGCATTGATCACATTGAATTACCAAAGCGGAATGCCGATTTACCAGCAAATCAAAAATAAAATTTTGGAAGAGATTATGCTCGGCATTCTAAAAGCGGATGAGCAATTGCCGACAGTGCGCACATTGGCCAGAGAGCTGGGCATCAATCCCAATACCATTCAGAAAGCCTATCAGGAGCTGGAAGGGGAGGGCGTGATTTATTCCCTGACCGGCAAAGGCAGCTTTATCCAAAATGTAGGCGTTGCCGGGCAAAAAATATTGAAAGAACGGCTGGAGGCAGTGACAAAGGCTTTGGAAGAGGCCAAAATGGCCGGTGCGACCCGGCCCGAAATCGACACGCTGGTGACGGCAGTCTACGACAAAGGAGGGAACGCAAAATGATTAAAGCCGAATCTCTTGTCAAAAAATTTGGCGATATAACAGCGTTGGAATCGCTAAATACCCAAATTGCCGCCAGTTCGATTTATGGCCTTGTGGGGCCCAACGGTTCCGGCACATCCACATTTTTGCGGCTGATTTCCGGGGTGTATTATCCCGACGGCGGCACAGTGACGGTAGAAGACCAACCGGTGTACGAAAACACCGCCATCAAAGATGAAATTTTCTTTTTATCCGATGATTTATACTTTCCACCCCGGACGACCATGGACGAGATGGCAGCCTTCTTCGCCATTACCCACAGTCATTTTGACAAAGACAAGTACGCCAAGCTGTGTAAAATCTTTCCCCTTGACGCCAAGGGGAGAATCGGCAATTTTTCCAAGGGGATGAGGCGCCAGGCCGCCCTTTTGCTGGCGTTGTGCTGTTCCCCGCGCTATCTGCTTTTGGACGAAGCTTTTGACGGGCTCGATCCGGTCATCCGCCTGATGGCCAAAAAGCTGGTGGCCGACGAAATGGCCGAGCGGGGCGTCACGGTGATTGTCACCAGCCACAATCTGCGGGAGCTGGAGGATTTATGCGACCAGATTGGGCTTTTGCACAAAGGCAAAATTCTGTTTCAGCAGGAAATTGACAATTTAAAATTGGGCTTTTGCAAAGTACAGGCCGCTTTCGGCCAGCCAATCGATCCCGCCGCCTTTGCCGTATGGGGGCTAAGCGTAATGCAGCACCAGCAGCGGGGCAGCCTGCACAGCCTGTTGGTGCGGGGAAGTGTGGAAGAGACGCTGCTCAAACTCAATGCCCATGCACCGCTGTTCGCCGAGGCGCTGCCTCTTACATTGGAAGAGGTATTTATTGGAGAAATGGAGGCGGTAGGCTATGACTACAACAACATCCTTTTTTGACAAAAAGCGGTTTTATGGCCTGAGCGGTCAATTTCTAAAACAAAACAGAGCACTGATGGGTTTTCTGGCTCTTGTGTATTTTATCTTTTTTTCGTTGCAATATGTCATCCAAATTTTTATGAACAACACCTACTATGACGCCGCGACCAATGCCACATATCTTTTAAATGGGCCCAGCAATATTTATGCGCCGGTGTCTCTTGTACTGGTGCCAATGATCGCCTGCATTGTGGCGCTGGTATTGCCGGTGGTGCAGCTGAATTATATGCACAACAAAAGAGCGGTAGATGTGTACCACGCGCTGCCGGTCAGCCGGGGCACCATGCTGTGCGCCCATATAGCCGCCGCTTTTGCCACGGCGATGATTCCGCTGCTTCTTAACTACGCCGTGATTCTTGTGGCCGGTTTTGGCCGCGGCCTAAGCCGCAATTTTGTCTTTATGCCCGCGGCCATTTTGGGCGACGCGTTAATGTGGGGCGCCATCACCTTTACCATTATGGCCATTGTCACCTTTGTCGCCGTACAGGTTGGCAGTGCGTTTAACACCTTTGTGTTGGGGCTGGAGTTTATTTTTGCAGGGTCGGCATTGTATTTGACGGTAACTCTGTTGTGCGAGCAGTACCTTTTGGGCTGGAACGGCCGGGACGTAGGTCTGCGTGCGCTGGTCCTTTCACCGGTAACTGCAATGGCCCGCTATCTGGCCGCCAGTTGGAATGATCCCAGCGGCCAATTTTGGGACATTTTGCTGCCCATTTGTCTGTGGTTTAT
>JAVBNO010000048.1:0-56571 GCA_031551485.1 Oscillospiraceae bacterium | reverse complement strand
GCAGGATCCCGACATTCAGGGGCTGCTGATAATTTTAAACACCGTCGGCGGCGACGTAGAAGCGGGTTTGGCGATAGCTGAACTTGTCTCCGGTATGCGCACCCCTACCGTTTCGCTGGTGCTGGGCGGAGGGCATTCCATTGGAGTGCCGCTGGCATGCAGCGCCCAGCACTCGTTTATTGTTCCCACTGCCACCATGACAGTGCATCCTGTGCGGATGAACGGGCTGGTATTGGGCGTGCCCCAAACCTTGTCCTATTTTGACAAGATGCAGGAGCGTATTGTGAGCTTTGTGTGCGATAATTCAAAAATTGAACCCGACCGTTTCCGCCGGCTTATGATGAACACCGGGGAGCTGGTGATGGATGTGGGCACCGTGCTGGACGGCGAGGAAGCGGTAAAGGAAGGGCTTATTGACAGCCTGGGAGGATTGTCGGAAGCGGTGGCCAAACTTTACGAGATGATTGACGTTTACCGCAAGGAACATCCCGAAGATTTTCAAAAAAACGAAACGGGCGCCGAGAAAGAACAGGCCAATGGCTGCGAACACAAGGAGGAAAAATAAAATGCTGATTCACTCTGTTACACCACTGGAATATTTGATGCCGCCCCCGCCCATGGGGCATATGGAATGCATGGCTTTTGGGGGCGGGTATGTGCAGGGATATCGAACCGACAAGGGGTTGGAGGTGTCGCGGGTGATCTCCACCGACCCGGCGGTATACCTGGATCCCCAGTTGCAGCCAGGGGCGGTGCTGGATCCGGCGGCGCTGGCGCCCAAGACGCATTTTTTCAACGGGACGCCGGGGTAGACCAAAAGAGAAAACTTGTGCGGATGAAGAGACGGGACGAAATGGATTTCGACCTGTCTCTTTGTTCTTTTCTGCCCGCTTTCATTGAAAAATATTGAGATTTGCGCTATAATGGACGCTGAGAGAATATGTGCCGCCGTTGCTTGCCCTTTGACAGCAGGAAAGGCATCTTTTGGAGGGGTTCATTTGTCGATTATCAGCGCCGTCATTCAAGGAGTCATTCAAGGGCTTACGGAATTTTTGCCGGTTTCCAGTTCGGGACATTTGGCGTTGTATCAATATTTTACCGGCATTAATTCGGAAAGTTCCCTGGCGTTTACCGTGCTGCTCCACTTTGGTACTCTGCTGGCGGTGTTTATCGCGTTTTGGAAGACCATCCGGGAATTGCTTGTGGAATTTTGCCGCATGGTCGGGGATTTGTTTACCGGACGGCTGCGATTCGGCAAAGGTGAGGTAAACCCCCAGCGGCGGATGATTCTGATGCTGCTTTTGTCGTTGGTGCCGCTGGGTATTTCTGTTTTGGTAAAGCCGTTTTTTGAGCGGATTGCCGTGGACAACGACATCATTTTGGAAGGGCTTGGCTTTTTGGCCACTGCCACATTGCTGACTTTGGCGGACAAAGCGGTGAAAGGGCACAAAAAAGCGGCCAGTATGACGGCCAAAGACGCCCTTGCCATGGGCATCGCCCAGGGGATTGCACCCTGGCCGGGATTGTCCCGCTCGGGCTCGACTATTTCGGCGGGGCTTTTGATGGGGCTTGATCGGGGCTACGCTGTGGCGTTTTCTTTTATCATGGGCATTCCCGCGGTGCTGGGGGCCAATTTACTGGAAGCCATGGATCTTTTGGAAGGCGGGGCGACCGTGGACTGGGTGCCCACCATCATTGGCGTTGTGATTGCGGTTGTGGTAGGCTTTTTGGCCATTAAGATGGTGAATTACTTTGTCAAAACCGACCGGTTTAAATATTTTGCCTGGTACACCATGGCATTGGGTATTGTGGTGTTGGTCATTGGCGTCATTGAGCTTTTCTTCGGGAATCCGGTACAACACTGGGCAATGGGACTGTTCCATTAAGACAGTATCTTTAGTTGCAACAGCGAGAGGGAGGCCGGCCATGCAGTGGGCCGGCAAGAGGAATTTTTACTGCAAGGAGTTATTAAACATGCCAACAACGAAAGGCCGCCCGGCAACCAAGGGCGGCAGCAGATCACGCAGCACCACCGCCAAAAAGGGCGCGGCCAATACCGCCGCCCAGCGGCAGCTTTTTGCTGTCGTCACATTTGCTTTGGGACTGTTGTTTATCGCTTTAAGCTTTGTGGAAGGCGACAATGTGTGGCTGTGGCTGCATGAGTTCACTTTGGGGATTTTTAGCTGGTGCAGCTATTTGGTCGGGCCGATTTTAATTTATATTGCCATTATGGCCACGATGGACCGGCCGGGGGTTTCGCTGAAAGCCCGGGGGTTTTTCGCGGTCTTGTTCATTGTGCTGTTGTGCGGGTTTGTGCAATTGTTTTCGGGCGGGGGGCCGAAAGAGGCCACCTTTATGGAGATTTGCACCTATTTGTATGAGAACGGCAAAGCGTTAGCGGGCGGCGGGTTGGCCGCCGGATTGATCGGTGTGCCACTGTACAGCTGGTTTGGTTTTTGGGGCGCGCTGATCACCATGTTGTTGGTGATGTTTGTGCTGGCAATGGCGCTTTCGGGTACTACGCTGCTGGGGTTGTTCCAGACGGCGGCCCGGCCTATGCGCAAGCTGGAGGAAGCATATACCGACGGACATGACCGGGCGCGGGCGGCCCGGCAAAACCAGGCGGCGGAAACCCCGGAGCGCACACCCCGCTTTGACATTGACGTGGCGCTGGACGACGACACGAACGGCGGAAAACGTTCGGGCGGCAAAGCGATCGTTCCGGCCGCTGCGGCCCCGACGGTGGACGCCCGGGAGCAGATGCTGAATGCGGCGGCGGGATATGCCGCCGGGCAGGAGGCCAACAGTGTGGCCGCCGCAAAAGGCAAAAAGACCACCGTTATCACCCCGGACGATTTGGCGGGACATGCCCAGCCCCCCGGGCCCAACCCGATTGATGAAATTGTGACCCGCGCTGTATCCGGTGTCACCACCATTCCCGAGGGGAACCCCTCCACGGTGACGCGAAGCGGCAAGTTTAACTTTGGGGCCAAGGGGGCAGCGGAGACGGCAGCCCCGGCGGAAGCAGCAACAGCCCCGGTTGCCGCCGAGGCAACGCCTTTGCCAGAACCGGTTTACACATTTCCGCCGATTAACCTGCTGGATGAAGGCATGATTTTTTCGCCGGAGAATGTGGAGGAAGAGCTTAAGTACAATGCGGCGCGGCTTGTGGACACCCTGAAAAGCTTTGGGGTGCAAACCCGAATTGTGGATATCTCCCGGGGGCCGGCGGTGACGCGGTATGAGCTACAGCCATCGGCAGGTGTGAAAATCAGCAAGATTACCGGGTTGGCCGACGATATCGCTTTGAATTTGGCGGCGGCAGGTGTGCGCATTGAAGCGCCGATTCCCAACAAAGCCGCGGTAGGCATTGAGGTGCCCAACAAACACGTGAATATTGTGACCATTCGAGAAGTCATACACTCGGAGAAATTTGAGAAGGCGCCCGGCGCGCTGACGGTGGCATTGGGCAAAGATATTGCCGGCAGCCTGACGGTGGCGGATTTGGGCCGTATGCCCCACATGCTGATTGCAGGCGCTACGGGCTCGGGTAAATCGGTGTGCATTAATTCGATTATCATCAGCCTTTTGTATAAATCATCCCCCGACAAGGTAAAACTTTTGATGGTGGACCCGAAAGTGGTGGAGCTGGGCGGGTATAACGGCATTCCCCATTTGATGATGCCGGTTGTGACCGACCCCAAAAAGGCTGCCGGGGCGCTGTGCTGGGCCGTGGGCGAGATGACGCGGCGTTACAAAACCTTTGCCGACACCGGCGTGCGGGATTTGGCCGCCTATAATGTGCTTTGCGAGGAACGGGAGGAGCTTACTCCCCTGCCCCAGATCGTCATCATCATCGACGAACTGGCGGATTTGATGATGGTGGCGCCCAACGACGTGGAGGATTACATATGCCGCTTGGCACAGATGGCCCGGGCGGCTGGCATGCATCTTGTCATTGCCACCCAGCGGCCGTCGGTGGATGTCATTACCGGCATCATCAAGGCCAATATCCCCTCCCGGGTGGCTTTTGCCGTGTCATCCCAGGTGGATTCGCGCACCATTTTAGATATGGGCGGCGCGGAAAAACTGTTGGGCCGCGGTGATATGCTGTTTTATCCGGTGGGAAACGCCAAGCCTGTGCGTGTGCAGGGGTGTTTTGTGGCCGATAAGGAAGTGGAACGGGTGGTCGCCTTTGTGAAAGAGGGCGCAGCCCAGCACTATGACGACCAGATGATTCAGGAAATTGACCAGATGAGCGCCAACATCGGCCGGGGCAAAAACGGCGGCGGGCGCAGCAGCGACATGGGCAGCAGCGACGGCGGCGAGGACGAGATGTTGGATGCCGCCATCGAGGCGGTGGTGGAAGCGGGGCTGGCCTCCACTTCCCTTTTGCAGCGGCGGCTGAAGTTGGGGTACGCCCGGGCCGCGCGCATCATCGACGATATGGAACAACGAGGCATTGTAGGGCCTTTTGAGGGCAGCAAGCCACGGCAAGTGCTGATTTCGAAAGAGCGCTGGTACGAAATGAAGCTGAACCGGGAAGACTGATTGGCGAGGTGTGAATGGCATTTTAAGCGATGCCACTTTCATCATATGAGACAACTTTTCTATGAAAGACGAGGAGGGCAGTTATGTTTATCATTTGGGGATCCCGGCAGACACGCAAAGTTTTTGGCAGCTACGAACAAGCACGGTGCGGGCGGTGCAACAATGTGGTCAGTTGGCAACTGATCAAGGTAACCAATTGGTTTACTATCTTTTTCATTCCTATTATCCCCTACTCATCCCGGTATTTTGAGCAGTGCCCCATTTGCAGCGGCGCCGTAAGCCTGACCAAGGAAGAGTTCAACCAGAAGGTGGCGGCGATGAAAAATCCGGTTTCCACCGTTGAGACGGCGCCGGAACGTGACCATGGTCACGACCACACCGGGCCGGAGTTTTAAGACAGAAGGGCTATGCTTGGGGGACGTAGGGCATCTTTTGGGAAGATGGGCGTTCCCCTTTTTCATGGATATATGAGCTTTTTGCAACGCGATATGATGATGAGAGTTTGGGTGTAGCATGGCACAATATGAAAACAATGGCTTTTTGCCGATCAACCAAGAGGATATGAAAGCCCGGGGGTGGGACGAGGGAGTGGACTTTGTCTGTGCGACAGGGGACGCTTACGTCGATCATCCCAGCTTTGGCATTGCCATTGTGGCCCGGGTGCTGGAGGCACAGGGGCACCGGGTGGGGATTTTGGCCCAACCGGACTGGAAAAGCGACAGAGATTTTTTGCACTTTGGCAAGCCGAAGGCTTTTTTTGTCACCGGCGGCAATATTGATTCGATGGTAGCCCACTACACCGCCGCCAAGCGCAAACGGAGCGATGACAGTTATACCGCCGGCAACAAGGCGGGCATGCGGCCCGACCGGGCTGTCATCGTATACTGCCGCAAATTGCGGGCGCTGTGGCCCGATGTGCCTATCATCATTGGTGGGGTGGAAGCGTCTTTGCGGCGGTTTGCCCATTATGACTATTGGGACGACCGGGTCATGCCTTCCATTTTGGCGGACAGCGGGGCCGATTTGCTTGTGTTTGGCATGGGCGAACATCAAGTGAAGGCGATTGCCGGACGGTTGGCGGCCGGTGAGCGGCCGGCGGATATGGCCGATCTGCGGGGCATTTGTTATCTATGCAAAGCCGGTGAGATGTTGCCGGGGGTGCATTTGTCTATCCCCTCTTATGAAAAAGTGGCGTCGGACAAAAGCGCTTATGCCCGGGCAACACGGCAGACAATGGAGGAGCAGGATCCGGTATATGGCCGGGCCATTGTGCAAAAACACGGCGACCGGCTGCTGGTGCAAACGCCGCCGGAATTTCCCCTTGGCCGGGAAGAGTTGGACGCTGTATTCGCCCTGCCTTTTATGCGGGCTTATCATCCCAGCTACGAAAAGCTGGGGGGTGTGAAGGCGATTGAGGAGGTGGAGTTTTCCATCATCCACAACCGGGGGTGTTTTGGCAGCTGCCACTTTTGCTCTATTGCATTGCACCAGGGGCGGGTTGTGACCAGCCGGAGTCAGGAATCGGTTATCGCGGAGGCAAAGGCGCTGGTGGCCAGCCCCCGCTTTAAGGGATATATTCATGATGTGGGGGGCCCGACGGCCAATTTCAGGGAACCGGCCTGCCAAAAGCAGCTGACTCAAGGGGCGTGCAAGCACCGCAAATGCCTTGCGCCCGAGCCCTGTCCCCATTTACAAGTAGACCACCGGGATTATTTGCTGCTGCTGGAGCGGTTGCGGAACATCAAGGGTGTGAAGCGGGTGTTTGTGCGGTCGGGACTGCGTTTTGATTACATTAACGCCGACAAGAATAAAAGCTTTTTGCGGGATTTGGTTGCGCATCATGTAAGCGGGCAGCTGAAAGTGGCGCCGGAGCACTGTGTGCCAGGCGTGCTGGCCAAGATGGGAAAGCCGAAAATTGCCGAGTATGAGCGGTTTGCCGGAGATTTTTACGCCATTACCCAAAAGCTGGGCCAGGAGCAATATCTTGTCCCCTACCTCATCTCTTCCCATCCGGGGTGTCGGTTGCAGGATGGGGTGGCATTGGCGGTGTGGCTGAAACAACATCGCATTCGGCCGGAGCAGGTGCAGGATTTTTACCCGACGCCGGGCACTGTTTCCACGGCTATGTTTTACACGGGGCTGGACCCGTACACCATGGAGCCGGTGTATGTGCCCCGAAGCGAAGAGGAAAAACGGCTGCAGCGGGCGCTGCTACAATATTACAAGCCGGAAAATCGGGCGATCATCACCGATGCCCTTTACAAAGCGGGGCGACAGGATTTGATTGGGCGAGGCAAAGATTGTCTTGTGCCATCATCCGGACAACCATATTACAAAGACAGAACTGAATTAAAAGGCAAAAATAAAAACCGCTAAAGCGGTTCCTTTGAGAGGTAGAGCGATTCTATGGCATTTCGGGGCAAAAAAAAGCAGAGCACTTTATTCATGATCACTGTCGTGGCGTTTGCGGCCCTGCTGGCCGTCTTTTTACTGGCACGGGAGCAACCTATTGTCACGGGCGCCGAACCGGTGGACGCCGTTCTGGCGTGGTTACACGAAGGCGGCGAAAGCACATTGGATGCGGTCAGTGAGGACGGCGACAGCAGCAGCGGCGTGTTTGCGGGCGAAGTGGCCGAAGACGCCAAGCTGCGGGTACATATGATTGATGTGGGACAGGGCGACAGCATCCTTATCCAGGGGCCGGAGGCCACCGTACTGATTGACGGAGGCGAAGAAGCGGGGCGAAAGGCGCTGCTGGCTTACTTAAAAGAGCAGGGCGTCAAACGCATTGATTTGCTGGTGAACACCCATCCTCACTCCGATCATATGGGCAGTTTTGGGTATATTGTCAAAAATATGGACGTTGGGGCCGTGTGGATGACCCGATTCCCCGAAGATCAGACCCCCACCATCAGCGCCTATAGTTACTTTTTGCGGATGGTGAAAGAAAAAGGGCTGGGTGTGGCCATCCCCAAACCGGGAGAGGGCTTTGATTTGGGGGGCGGGGCGGAGCTGACCGTCATCGGACCGGTGAAAATGTATGACAGCCTGAATAATAACTCGCTGGTCTGCCGTTTGACATACGGCGATAATTCCTTTTTATTGACCGGTGACATGGAGGCGGAAGCGGAAGCGGATTTGATGCTGAGCGGCGCCGATTTGAAGGCGGATGTGCTGAAAGCGGGGCACCACGGCAGCAGTACGTCGTGTACGCCGGCATTTGTGGCTATGGTGCGGCCCCGGGCAGTGACAGTGTCCTGCGGGGCAGGTAATGACTACGGACATCCGCACCGGGAGACAGTGGCGCTTTTTCGCATGCTGAATGTGCCAATTTACCGCACAGATTTAAACGGTACCATTGTGTTTGTTTGTGACGGCGAGCATATGAAGGTGGTCACCGAGCGGTAGGCCCGCCGGTAGACAATGGAAGGAGGCCACGGGATTGTACAGTATTGATCGGTTTGAAGGCGATTTTGCCGTCTGCGAAAATGAAGAGGGCGAAATGGTCAACATCCAGCGGACACGGCTGCCCAAAAGCGCCAGGGAGGGCGACATTCTGGTGGCGGGCGCCCGAGGGCGGTACAAGGTGGACAAAGAGGCCACCAAAGCGCGTCAGGCGGCCAATGCCGACCTTTTGCGGGAGCTGTTGGGCGAGCAGTAGGCAATGGTGAGCCGGGCCATTGTGGTGCGTATCCATTTCAAAAAGCATGCAAAAAGCCGCCCCTTGGAGAGAGGGGCGGCTTAATGTTTTGTTCGCTTAGAACTGTGCTAAAGAATCATCAAGCTGAAACTTGATTATTTCTTCAGGACAACAGCGCCAGCAGCAGCCAGAGAAACGATAGCCAGGGCAACAGCTACGTTAACGAAATCGTTAGCGCCAGTGTTGGGGTTGGCAACGCCATCAGCAACCACGTCGAGCTCTTTGTCGGATACGACATAGGAACCCAGAGTTTTGGTCTTCCAGCTGTAGCTCTCTTCGTCAGCATCGTAGGTGGTGTTGATCAATTTCAGACCAATGCCGCCGTCGGTGGAAACGACTTCGTAGACGAATTTGTTGGCTTCATCATAGAAAACGCGAGCGGTGCCGGTGTAGTCGAAGGAAGGTCTGGCGGGGAAGTTGTAGAAGTCCAGATCAGCATCTTCGTACTTCTGAACGATAGCTTTGTTGACATCGTTGTTCAGGGCCAGGAACAATTTGCCTTGGCCATTCACTTTGCACTCAAAGTAGAAGTTAGGATCGTTGACAAAGGCGTTGTTGCCGCCGATGGTGCCCCAGGAGATCTGGGTGGTGCCAGCAACGGTGTTGAAGTCGATGATGTAGTCAGCGCCATTGGCATTGGCGGGATCATTTTTGTAATCGGTGTAGTTGATGATGAGGTCGTTGTCAGCATCAAATTTGGGGGTGCCGGTGCAGCCGATCTTCAGGATCGAACGGCCCCAGGTGCCAGTGGCAGAAGCCGAGGCAGCACTTGCGATGAAAGTATCACGGTAAGCAATACTAACACCAGATTTTGCTTTGATGGCAACGTTACCAGCCATGGATTTACCAGTGGTGGTGTAGTTGGCTTTCAGGGTAACTTTCACAGTGTCATCATCGGTGAATTTGATGGATTCAACTTCGGATTTCTTGGGGGAAGTCAGATTGTTCTGGATGTTGAAGTCTTCGATTTTTGCACCCAGATCGTTCATAGCGGTGGTGAAGTTAATCCGCTCAGCAGCAGGAACTTTGCCGTAGCCATAGTTCCAATAAACCTGATTGGGGGCTATGCCACTTGTACCAATGGATTGGGCGATGAAATCATCGAAAGAAAATTCGATTTCGTTGCTGTTGCCTTTAACGTTGGTCCAGGCATTGCCAGCGAAGGCAACGGTGGACATACCGACAACCAGCATAACAGCCAGTGTCAAAGCCAGAAGCTTTTTCATGGGTTTTCCTCCTTAGAATTGAAAAATTAATCGTTTGGGGCAGAGAACGCTCTCCACATTTCTCTGCTTTATGCTTATTGTAACGGATTCGAAGAAGCTTGTCAACCCCTTTTTGAGATTTTTTTGTTATCATTTTGTAATATTTATTGCGTGTTGTCATTTTCTGTAATTCATAGAGGAGGTTTCCAGTTTTTGTTTACCATGCCAGCTATCGGCAAGAAAAGGAGAACCGCCGCCCAAAAAGGGCGGCGGACGATTCATTTTTCAATTCTAAGGAAAAAATATAGAGTCGCAGCTTCTGTGCGTTATTACGGTGGTAAAAGGATCTGCCGACTTATCGGCCTGTGTTGGGGTTGAGCACCTCGTGGACGTTGTCCTCCAGCAAAGTGAGCTCCTGGTCGGAAATCACATAGCTGCCCAACGTTCTGGTTTTCCAGCTGTAGGATTCTTCGTCTGCGTCATAGGTGGCATTAATACGATAGAGGTAGCCGCTTTTATTCTCGTAGATAAAGAGCTGGGGATTATCGGAGAAAATGCGGGCGGTACCGGTAAAATCAAAGGTGGGGAAAGCCGGGAACGTTGCAAAGTCCACATTGATCATTTGATCGTCGGGCACGTAGCGATCCAGAATGTTTTTGTCGGCGCGGTTGTTATAGCCCAGAAACAACCTGCCTTGGTTGACCACTTTGCCTTCATAGTAGAATTCACAATCCTCAGCAAAGGCGTTGCGGCTGAAAATGCGGCCCCATGAAATTTGGGTGGTGCCCATCAGTTTCCCAAAGTCCACAATAGCATCGTCACCGGCATTGGATACGATGGGATTTTCCATCCAGCCTTTGATCTCTTCAGTGTAATTAAAGATCAGATCATCCTGGGAATTGAGCTGGGCAACGGCGAAACCATATGTTTTTTCGTGATGGAGGTTCACATATTGGTTGGGGGATACATTCTGTGGGCTCCAGGTAAAGATCGTTCTGTAAACCGTGCTGGCCGTCGATTTGGGATGGAGTTCGATGGAACCCCGCAAATCGTGGGCTGTCAGATAGTAGTTGGGTTTCAGCTTTACAATGATCGCTGTGCCCTCGTCGTTGAATTTCATGTATTCAACGGCGTTTTTCGTAGGTTCCCGCAATTTATTGACGATGTAATAGTCCCCGATTTGGGGACGCTGGCCTGTGGGCAAAACCGAATTGGGCGGTGCCGGTGTTGCACCATTATTATAGGAACGATAGCCGTCGTTCCAAGGATTGCCCAACTGGTCGACAAAAACACAATCGGGGAAATCCTCCAACGGAATGGGAAATGATTCACCCGGCAACACATTGGTTTGCTTGGGCTGGGTGTTTCCCTTTTGCAATTCATAAGGCTTCCAAGTGATGCTGGTGGCCGCAAAAGCCGTGACAGACATGCTAAAGAGTATCACAAGCGCTACCGCAAGAGACAATATCCTTCTCATTCCTACTAATTCCTCCCGTTTGCACCATATGTAATTTAAAAATATACGCGACGGACTTGCTATTTGCCAAAGCGTATTTTATTCGCCCAGTTTCTATATATTGACATTATACTGGTTGTTGAGGAGAATTTCAATAGTTTTTCACATTTTTCTAGGTAAAATTTTGCATTTTTTGACTGGGATTGTATGTTCCCTTCTTTTTTTCTGTTAATATGTTGATTATTTGTGTGTTTTTTCTTTTTTAATTTTCAAGAAGATAAGAAAAAAGCAGGCGTAAAGCCTGCTTTTGGAAGTGTGTGTATACTGTGGAAGGTTTTAGGAAGGGTCGGTGGAATCATTCTTATGTTCCAGCGAGTCCAGCGGGGGACGCTCGGCGCCCAATTCGGGGCGGCCGGAAAATTTAAGCGCTGTGGGATGGAGGGTGCGCTCGATGAAATACAGCTCCGCAAACAGATCCTGCTGGTCATTCATATGGCGGTAGTTCACATAATAGCGGCCTTTCTTTTTCTTGCCCGCTTCCACACGGATGAAGAAAAAATCTGCCAGCTGAAATTCTTTAATGTTGAAACCGGTCAGCTCATCGAAACGATAGGTGTGTCCTTTGTTGCCTGTGCAGAAACGGATGGTGTCGGCCGTGATCTCCACAACATCGGGGTTGGAAAGGGTGAAGAAAGTGTTCATTGCGCCGTAGACCGCCGGCACCAAGAAGAGAAGATAAACGTTGATGCCCGGATGGAGAATGAGCATGATCAGACAGTAAAGCGCCACCAGCGCCATAAAATAACCGGCCAATGTGACCCGGCGAAAATATATCTTGTGCTCCCACACATAGCGTTTCAATATGCTGGCCCCCAAACAATTTTTTGTGATACGTTGTTATTATAGTACGGATCTGTTTTTTACGCAAGCAAAAAGGGCAGGCATAGCGCCTGCCCTTCGGCTCTTGTGTTGTGAACCAGCTTGCCAAATTTGTTGAATTAGGCAGCTTCGGACTTGGCAGCAGAGGTGATGACCTTTCTGTTCCAGACGGCCATTGCAACAGCGATGACAGCCAGAATAGCCAGACCGATATAGCCAAGGTTGGAGACCAATTTGAACATGGCCCAAGTCATCGGGTTAGAACCGTCGCAGATGCTGGAAATGGTTTGGCCAGCAGCCACGTCAAAGCTGGAAGCGATAGCGGTTTGGGTGAACACTTCCGCAAGGTCAGTACCGACATAGAGCATGACAGCCATAACGAACAGGCCGCAAACAAAGGAACGGAAGAAATTGGCCTTGGTTACGGGGATGATCAACACGATAACAAAGGGGATAACCGCCAGGTCGGCGAAGGGGAGCAGCCGGTTGCCGGGCAGAACGACTGCCAACAGCAGGGACAGCGGCACCAGAATGAGGGCGCAGGTGAGGGCCACAGGATGGCCGATACCAACCGCAGAGTCAAGGCCGATGTACAGCTTGCCGCGGTTTTTGAAGCGCTTCTCAATAAATACCTGCGCAGCGTCGGATACGGGGATGAGGCCTTCCATCAGCATGGCTGCCATTTTGGGGATGAGCACGAGGGCAGCGCCCATGGTGATGCCCAAGCCCAGAACATAGGCCAGAATGTTGGTGAAAGTAGCCGCATTGCCGTTAGGCAGAGCAGTCGCATTGACGCAAGCCAGCGCACCGATGACGATACCGATCAGGGTACCGATGATCATGGGTTCGCCGAATACGCCAAATCTCTTCTGAACAGAATCCATGTTGATCTCGATCTTGTTCAGGCCGGGGATAACAGCCAGCAATTTGTCCATGACGATTGCAATGGGCACAAAAGCGGCGGTGAAGCCGTGGGGCAGCGAGATGCCGGGCAGGCCATTGTATTTTTCCAGGCCAGGGGCAGTCATGTCGCCGATCACCATGATGATAACCATGTTGAGCGCAGCGGCCAGGATGCCGAGGATCAGGTTGCCGGTGGCGACCTGGATCATGGCGCCGGTGAATGCAAAGTGCCAGTAGTTCCAGATGTCGATGTTCAAGGTAGCCGTGGTATTGGTGAGCAACATGATAATGTTGACCAAAATGCCCACGGGGATGATCCATACGCCGACTTTAGAACCGAAGGCGATGGCGGCAGCAGCCGGCCAGCCTACGTCCATGACGTCCAGCGAAAGACCAAAGTTGGCGGACATGGCCTGAGCAGCAGGGCCCAGGTTGCCACCCAACATACCGATGACCAGGTTGAGGCCGACAAAGCCGACGCCCACGGTCAAACCGGCGCGGAGAGCGCGGCCAAACGGTGCGCCCAAAATGCAGCCCAGCAACGTTACGATGATAGGCATCATAACAGAAGCACCCAGGCCGGAGATGAAATTAAAAGGTACTAGAATATACTCCAGAACAGACATGCCAAAAAACCTCCCATGTTAATAAAATGTACCAGAACCGGCATCGCATCACGGGGACTAACAGCGTTTTGCATTGCCGGGTCAGACCGAGAAAGAATTAAGAAGGATTAGATGCCCAAGATTTCGCAAATTTGATCGACAGCTTTATCCATGCCAATGCCAGTGAGGAAAGGCAGACCCATGACAACCGGAATTTGGATGGTGGACGGAACCTGGGTGGTAGCGACCAACAGATCAAAGTTCTCCGCTTTGCTCGGGGCTTCGGCGACTTTGCATTGGGTGATTTCAATTTCTTTGTCTTTGCCTCTCTTTGCCAATTCGCCCATTAGCTTGTTAGCGGCTGTTGTAGATGTGCAAATACCAGTACCGCATGCAAGAAGTACTTTTTTCATAGAACGATTCTCCATTCTCCATAGTTAATAAATTATTTGATCTGCTTTCGCTTTCTGGGCACAAGCAAAGCTGTTGCTTTTACTTTTGCTTACGAAAACAAAAGACAGTATCCCACACTTTTGCCAAAGCATCGGTTGGTTGATTGTCTTCTGTCATAAATGTTAACAAACTATAAATAAATTGCTAATAAAACTTTACCCTATATTGTGTCTCAAGTCAACTATTAAAATTCACAGCAATCGCTGGTGAAATCCGGTTATTTTGCCAATTTAGTTTACAACTGCAAACTCAAAGGACTTGTGAAGAGATGAAAATGGGCTGTTTTGCTTGCTGTGAGCAGAATTGTAACAAAAGGGTAACATCTGGCGCATGGTTTTCTTTTTTTCTTGACGAAGTTGCCGGGGTATTGTATGATATTTCTTGCTTGATTAGACGCGCTGGTGTGGCGGAATCGGCAGACGCCAGGGACTTAAAATCCCTTGGGAGCAATCCCGTACCGGTTCAAGTCCGGTCACCAGCACCAAAGAGTGTTCATGCACACAAAAACGGGTTAGCAAGTTGGCTGACCCGTTTTCGTTTACTGCTGAACACCGATATGATATAGTAAAATCATGATTGCGGGGATATGAAGACGAGCAGTATTTATATTAGCAGGTGGTGAGGAGTTTTTGATTTCTTTTTCAGAAAATGGTTTGATATTAAAAGTTGATAAAATAAACTCATTTCAAAACTTTGCTAATCATTATGAAAATCAAACGTTAAAAGCTGTAAAAGAATTATTTATTACAGCTTCCTCAATAGATGATTTCAAATTTATAGAGTACATGCCAAACTTAGAAAAACTGGTTATTTTGGCTTGTAAAAGTAATGTTTGGCAAACATTACATGGTCATTCCGGCATTAAAATTTTGCGTTTACATACTCTTAACCAAGGAAAGGAATATCTGAGCAATATCGATTTCGTTTCAACTTTTCCTGCTTTAGAATATTTATATGTCAATGTACTTGGAATTACAGTTTTTCCTGATCTATCTATGTTGAAGTCACTTCATACAATATGCTGCTCCAATAAAAAATTATCTGATTATAGCCAATTAGAACATCTTTCAAACTTAAATGTTTTTATTGGTTGGATGGCAACTGATAACCACAGAACTCCTGCAGAAGCTTTTATTCCCATACTTAAAAACCACTCGTTAAGAGAATTTAATTACACTCAAATGTTTAATGTAGAGGATAAAAAGCTGAAAAAATATGTCGATATGTATAACCCCAATATTATATATCCTATGACTTCCATAGAAAATGGAGTTGTAAATGATAGTAAAGTCATGAGAATAGTCAAACTGTTTTTCTGAGCAGTATAAGCATACTTGTGGTTTCAAATTTTATTGTAATATCCGCTTGTCTGTGCCGTAAATCCTTATCTGATGCGGGTTTCAGAGTTTATCCTTATGAGCACCCGCACCATCTTGATATTTGTAGGGAAAAAAACAGGTTGGCTGATTGCCAACCTGTTTTTTGTTTGTGGCCGAAACGCTATGTGGTATCATAAACAAAATAGTGCTTCGGTCTATTCGGAAATCAATCACATTTATATGAACAGGGGTGTTAGGGATATTATGATTAAGCGATTCTTCTCATCGGATTCGTCATACAAAGAGATGATTGCACAGTATACCACGGTAGACGGCATCATTGCGATTGGGCTATATGTATTATTGATGTTTGTTTATTACTTTATGGGAGTTCTGTTTGTGAATAAACAGATATATTTAGGTGTTCCAGTAAACCTATTGCTTATAGTCCTTTGCATTTTGTTGGTGTTGGTACGCAAGCAAAAGCTGGCCTCAATAGGAATTACAATCCAAAAGATAAAGCAATCATTGCTGACCGGCACGATTCTCGGTATTATCTTTTCATTTTTTATGAATGTTTTGCCCAATATACTGGCAGGGGGCAAGTTTATCACGGCAGATCGAGCATTTTATAACATATTCTATTATTTTGTGGTTATCTCCTTATCCGAGGAAGTCGTTTTTAGAGGTTATATCCAGACAAGGATATATGGCTTAATCAAACGAGACATCCCGGCCATGATTGTGACAGGCTTCTTATTTTACGCAATGCATCTGCCATTTCAGATGCCTGTAAACGGTATGCAAATCGATCTTATGAATATGATAATCATACTCGCTCTGCATTTTGTGATGAACTTCTTATATAGAAAATATAATTCTCTCGTAGCGCCAACAATATTTCACGGGCTTCTGGACTGGGGCGGCAATTTACTGCGATAGTTGTGCAGATAATCAGCAAAAAACCACCCCATAAAGACGATGAATAATATAAGCATTCTATATAATTGAATTGGATGCCATATTCAATGCGCGTTTCCGTGTTTGTCGTTATGAGCACCCGCACCATCTTGATATTTATAGGAACAAAAACAGGTTGGCTGATTGCCAACCTGTTTTTGTTTGTGGCCGAAACGCTATGTGGTATAATAAACAAAATAGTGCTTCGGTCTATTCGGAAAAAATCGTGTTTATATTTCTGGAGGCTGATTATTATGAAAAAATTGACTCCATTACAACTTATAGCCATTACGCTTATGGTGGCGATATCTCTGACCCAACTATTCGGTTTGGGTATTGCCGGTGTCACCGTTTTGCTCGGGGTCGTTTTTTTCTTTATTGATAAAACAACCAGAAAAGTTTCAGATGCCGAAAGTGGTTTTGATATCAAATTAGTGAGCAGAAATCTTCAGGATAAAAAAATATGGGTATGGATTGTGTTGCCCGTTTTGACAAACATCATTCCGGTTTTGTTTGCTAAACGTATGCTACCGCAATACATTGAACATGTTTTGAATAGAACCGCCGGCATGCTGACATTCTCAAATATATTGCTTTTAGCGTTACAACTCATCATTTTAGCGCTTGGAGAAGAAATAGCATGGCGCGCTTTTTTTCAAAATCAAATCATGAAACATATGCCTTCTATTGCTGCCATATTGATTACATCAGCCCTATTTTCTATTGGACATATCGCAAGTGGAAGTCCGATTGTTGTTATGTATGACATATTCTTTATATTTATAGATAGCATTATCTTTGGAATCATCTTTTTGAAAACGAAAAATGCATGGTGCAGTTTTTTCGCTCATCTTTTGGGAAATATTACCGGGGTCATGCTGCTTTTGTTTTTGAGGTAATTGGTGGCATTTGTTGATAAGAATTTGGAAAGCTACATTAGTTCTATTGTTTACAAGACCTGCCGTACTCGTTATTTAGTGCAAAAGGAAACAGGCGGTGAGTCGTCGGATCAAATAATGCGGTTAATTTATTTTAGGAGCGATTAGCATGAAAAAAGTATATTTAATGTTTGCTGTCATTGGGGCAGTGTTGCCCTATTGCTTTCTCATTCCGTTTCTTATCACCAATGGGCTTGATCTTCGATCGTTTGCCGATTTGCTTTTTGCCAATGCCATTTCTACCTTTTTTGCAGTTGATTTCTTCATTTCATGTGCCTTCTTTGCTTTCGTCATATTTTGTGAATCGGCTAAACTGAAAATGCAAAGATTCGCTTGGATTTGCTTGATTGTCTTATGCACCATAGGATTATCGTGCGCTTTTCCACTTTTTATGTATTTTCGGGAATCCTTTAAACATCGTGAAAATTAAACGCCCTGCGCAGTTCATCGTTTTAACCCAAGGCAGACAAACATCGCCCCTTGGTTCAAAAGAAAGACGAGGGTAAGGTAATAGCCGCCCAGCTGTGCCGTAAAGGCTTATCTGATGCGGGTTGCTGAGTTTGTTATCGATTGGGATGACTTTGTGATATAATCAAAAAAGTATATTGCATGCGATTGAGCCTGAGCATTATTTATCTTCATGTTGGGAGCGAGTGCCATGAAAAATCAAAATAGAATTGCAGGTATTCTTTTCTTTATTGCAGCCCTTCTTTTTCTGATAACCGCCATCATCGGGAAATCATACCATTTTATCCCTATCGGCTGCTGTTTTATTGCGATAGGCGTTGTATTTGTCAACAAAAAGCCACCTAATAAAGACGATGAATAATATAAGCATTCTATACAATTGAATTGGATGTCATATTCAATGCGCATTTCCGTGTTTGTCGGTATGAACACCAGCACCAACCTTTTTTCCATAGGACTTGAGTTTTCTTGTTCTGTGGGAAAGAGGTTGTTCTTTTGTTATGCTGATTGCAAGTATGGATTTGTTGCGTTTGCCGTTATGAGCACTTGCGTCGTTTCGTTCTTTTGGTTTTGCGTTTTGGGTATCAAAAAAAGGAAGGCTGCCGCTTCTATGCCGGCCTCTTTCTGTTTTTTCCTGTTGACAGTCAGTCATTATTTTAGTATATTAGTAATATCTTAATTATTGTGAGTTGATGTTGATGCGTCGCCAAAGAAAATTGGCCTCTGTTGCAAAAGAGTGCGTGGCCTGCGGAAGCTGTATAAAGGTCTGCCCGGTGCTGGCTATATCGGTTTATCAGGGCAGGTTCGCCATTGTAGACGAGAGCCGCTGTGTTGGCTGCGGGAAATGCGCCAAGGCTTGCCCCGCTGGCGTGATTGATATTGTGTCAAGGGAGGTAGTGGCTGTTGAAGAAGCGGTGGTATGATTATCTATGGATTTTTTCTTCTGTCTATTTAGCGCTTGGATTCTTCAATATCCTGTTCGCTTGGATTGGGCTTATCTGTTTCATTACGCCGCTGCTGGTGGCAATGATCGGCGGCAATAAGGCATATTGCAATCAATATTGCGGGCGGGGACAGCTGTTTGAACTGCTGGGGGGCAGGCTTGGGCTTTCCCGCAAAAAAGCGCCGCCCAAATTTTTGCGTTCCATTTGGTTTCGGTATGGCTTTCTCGCTTTTTTTATGGCTATGTTTTTGTCGATGATTTATCATACATACCTTGTTTTCGCGGGCGCGCCTCTCCGCGAGGTCGTAACGCTTTTGTGGGTGTTTCGATTGCCCTGGCATTGGGCAAACACTTCGCCGGCGGCTCCGTGGGTGGCGCAGTTCGCCTTTGGATTTTATGGCGTAATGCTGACTTCCACAGTGCTGGGGCTTGTGACGATGCTGTTGTTCAAGCCCCGCTCTTGGTGCGTATACTGCCCCATGGGGACGATGACACAGGAAATTTGTCAACTGAAGAATGGAAAGGATGTACCAAATGGAGGAAAGAGCGAAGCAAATCGCGGAGCTTCTTAAGGTGCTGGCCAATGAAAACCGCCTGATGATTTTTTGCGCGCTGATGCAAGCACCCATGACTGTAAGTGAAATTGGCAAGCATGTACCGAATATTACCGCATCGGCATTATCGCAGCATCTGGCACTGCTGAAAGCGCACGGTATTTTGGATTTTCACAAATCCGGGCAGCATATCACCTACTCTATTGCCGACCACCGGGTGGAGGAAATTATCCATGTTCTTAGAAAATACTATTGTGATGAGGATGAGGATGTATTAAAATGACGCAAAAATCAAAACTAATCATCGGGATCGGGGTATTTGCGCTGGTCATTACAGGCGCCGCTTCTTTTTACCACATGTCCAGTAAGCAGGCCGAATCGGGTATTGTGCCTGCCGAACAGCCGAACAGTATTGTCGCTTATACACCCGACAGGCAAGGTGAATCTGACTTGCAAGAGAATATTACACCGTTACAAACAGAGGAGAGCGAAATGCAGGACAGGAAAACACCCGAATATCGCAAAATTACTGCCGAAGAAGCCAAAACAATGATGGCAGAGATGCAGAATTTTATCTTGCTGGATGTCCGCACCGATGTGGAATATAAAGAGAATCGCATTGACGGCGCAATTCTGATTCCCGATACTGAAATGAGCACCCGCGCGGAAACGGAATTGCCAGACAAAAACGCATTGATTCTTGTCTACTGTCGCAGCGGGCGCAGAAGCCAGGACGCGGCAAACGAGCTTGTTAAGATGGGGTATACAAATGTGTATGATTTCGGCGGCATCATCGACTGGCCGTTTGAAACGATGAGTGGCTGAGACGACGCGCTTTGATAGGAAAAACGAGCTTCTTGCATCAAAATGCAAGAAGCTCGTTTTGGTATCAATACCCCATTGGATCATATTTGGTTTTGAACTCTTGTTTGAGTGCAGTTTATGGAAAGGAAACTGTCATGTGATGGCAAATTCCCTCTTGGCTTCATATAGTATGCTTAGGGTGATTGCTTTGGATAAATGTCAAATCATGCAATCTTTCGATTATGCCGTTGCGGCATATCGGGATGTTCAGCCGTATTCCCAACACACCAGCGTCATCATTGTCAACGATCCTATATTTGATGTGCAATATTGTATGCGCAGGCAAGGCGATGTGTTGACGATTACATTTCGAGGAACCGATTCCCCGAAAAACTGGGTTATCGATTTCGCATTTTGGAAACAGTCGATTCCATATGGCAACACTGCCTCGAAAATCCGGGTACATGCCGGGTTTCTGAATGCTTATAAATCGGTTCACGTGCGTGATCAAATTTTAAAAGCGATTACTGATGATATTCACTATGTAAGGATTAATGGGCATTCCATGGGTGCGGCGCTGTCCGTTTTGTGTGCGGTCGACATCGAATACAACTGTCCCGGAAAGGACATCGAAGTTATCCTGTTTGGTTGCCCCAGAGTGGGCAACAAGGCATTTAAGCGCTCGTATAACAAAAGGGTTCATAAGACCATGCGCGTTGAAAACGGAAATGACATTGTGACGAAAGTGCCGTTTGCCATTATGGGGTTTCGGCATGTGGGGGCAAGGCTACATATTGGATCGGTCCGGATACCCGGACTTGCATCGATAGACGACCATTATCCACACCAGTACTACTCTTCGCTTTTTAAACAGTATCTGCCCGATGCATTTGCGGATCACGATTCACCGCGGACATGTACCTAAAATAACAAGCGCCCCGGTTTTTTCCCGGGGCGCTTGCAACATTCCGTCTATTTATTTCACATACGCATGCAAAGGTTTGACAAGATAAACATTGTTGGGCATTTTGTCGGTGGAGACATAGCCTGGTTCGCTGTTGATCAGCGCGGGGATGCGGTTGATCAGGTTTGCACAGGTGAGCTCTACTGTGGCCGGCCGGTTGACAATGTTGGTCATCTCTGGTTCGCCGTAGAATGTCCACTCGTTTCTGTCGAACTCGCCCGGGGCGTAAACTTTGCCGATGCACTCTGTTTCCAATGTGATGCCCTCGGCTGTTTCGGTGGTGACCACGGCGGACATGCCTGTGGCGTCTCCGGCTTTGATTGTCATGCCCAGCGTGGAGGATTCCAGGTCCTTGTCGTTCGTCATGGGGATGCATTTTTGCGTTTGAGAAAGAGGCGTAAGGCCCATTTTGCTGCAAAGCCAGCCGTTTTGATTCCACATATAGCTGGGGGCGATTTCACCACTTTCGATTTTCTGCTTGATTTCATCGGAACTTAGATTGTTGAAGCTGCCGATCTCTTTGTCAAACTCGGCCAAATTGAGTCCGGCGCCATGGCCCTTTGCCAGCGCGATGCCGTAATCTTCTACGTTGTAGCTGCTGCTGCCCTTGATTTTGGTGATCTTGTGAATGGAACCCGCCAGCGTATCGACCAACACACCCCAGTACATGTCTGGGTAACCGCTGCCCGCGATAGTACAGTTATTTTGCTTCGCCATGGCGTCGATTTCCTTTGTGATGGCGGGCGAGGAATTCCATGGATAGAGCGACTCCTCGCAGGTGGAGATTGCATTGACACCGTTTTTGGCGCATGTCATAAATGCCTCACGCAAGTCAGCCATTGTACTCATCGTTGCAATCACACAGACATCGGGCTTGAGCTCGGAGAGCATCCGATCGGCGTCTTGTGCAGCGGAGACCTTGACACCACGCATGTTGCCGTCGCCGATAATTTCGCCAATGTCCTTGCCGACGATTGCCGGATTCATGTCGAACGCCGCTACGATATCCGCGCCTTTTTCCAGTAGGTACCGCATTAAAAACACGCTCATCTTGCCACAACCGTACTGCACGGCCTTTACTTTGCGATCCATAAATATCCTCCTTTGTTATGTTGGGATTGCCTTACATTACCATCATAAACCTTATTGTTACAGGAAGGTCAAGGGGATATTGATAAATTTTTATCATTTTTATAAAGTCGGAATCTGTATCTTATAAACCATGTTGCGGGGCGATTTGTCGAAAAACGGGAGATCGGCAATCACCTCGCAGATGTAATCGCCAATGATCGTGTAGCCCTGCTCGTTTATGTAATCCAAAAGACGAAGGGCCAGGTCGGCTTCCTGATAAAAATCATCGGAACAGATGCATACGTACTGGCCACCCGGCAACACCTCTGGCTGCTCGATGCCGGTAAAGTCATCCTCCAAAAACACGAACACCTCGTTGGAGCAGAGCTCGCGCCGCGCCAGATATTCTTTGCGGATAATGGTACCTACATTGCAGAAATAGCCGACCGGCAGATTACGGTCCAGCAGGCTCTGCTTAAGCTCCCGCAGCATCATCTCGTAACCGGATTCCTCCTGGTTAAAAAAATTAATCTGCGACGTGTGCGTATATATTTTTCGCGCAGGGAGCCGTTCGTGGAAGACCTCCGGGTTCTGTGGCAAGAGCTTGTAGCGATCGTAGTTCTCGATCGCCCGCAAAATGGCCCGGCGGCTCTGGTTTAGCTTTAGGATCGACTGGTCGATGAATCCCAACTGTTGCGTCAAAAAGTGCTGGATTTCGTTGGTGTCGGCACATTGGAGCTGCTCTTTGATTTGGTCCAGCGACATTCCGCAAAATTTGAGGTACTGGATCATATCGAGCCGGGCGCTTTGGTTCACATGGTAGTAGCGGTAGCCAGTCTCTGGATCCGTATCATAAGGTTTCAGCAGTTCTTCCATGTCATAATGCCGCAGGGTTTGCCGTGTAACACGGTTGAGCTCCGCCATCTGGCCGATCGTGAGTTTTTGAATGTCCATTGTTCTGGTTCCACCTCGTTCGATTCATATGCGCTCAAAATCACCGGCCAGCAAAAGTTGCCGATAAAAAATGTGGCGCATTCAGATTTGCGTCGGCGATCCGGCCCCCTGGCTTCCTGGGGTAAACAGTAGTCTTTTTCTGTTACCATTATAGTCCCAATCCCGCATTTTCACAAGAAAAATGCGGGTCTAGGGAAGAAGCGCAGCAATCAGAAAAAACGAGCTTCTTGAATGCAAATTCAAAAAGCTCGTTTTGCTTATATGCAGATCACTGTGGTTTTACTTGCTGTAGCAGCCGTATGTGTGGGCCGCTTGGTACATGGCAATCGTGTTTTCGGCGGGGGTATTGTTCTGGAGCTTGTGGGTGGGGGCAAAGTGGTAGCCGCCTTTCTCCATCATAATTGCCAGAGTATCGCGGCAGACTTGCTCCACTTCTTTGGGGGTACCATAGGCCAGCGGGCCGGCCGTAGAAATGCAGCCTCTGAAATTGAGCCTGCCACCAAACTGATCCTGCAGGTAACGCGGGCTCATGTTGGTCACTTCCGGTTGGAGCGTATCGACACCATCCATGCCCATGGTGATGAGCTCTTCATAGGCCCAGCTGGAATAGCCGCAGGTGTGCATGATGATGGGAATGCCATAGACATGGGCCAAATCGATGAACTTTTGGTGCCGGGATTTCAGGAATTCGCGGTACATGTCCATGCTGATAAGCGGCGCCCGCTGGGTGCCCATATCCTCGCCGACCCACATAAAGTCGATTTTGCCTTTGTTTCTTTCCAGCACCCGCTCGGTAACGGCCAGCTGGGAGCCAAGCCGCTTGTCAACCATATGCAACGTCGCCTCGTGGCCGGTCGCCATATTGACCAGGGCATCCTCGAAGCCCAGCAGTACGCCGTTGGAGTTGAGAATGTCGCCCAGAGCCGGGTCGCCCACATGGACAGCAAAGCCTTTACCGAGCAGCATCTCGATCATCCGGTCTGTCTCGTCGTAGTCGTAGTGGTCCGGGTTGGGGGCGGGATAATTGTAAATCGCCTCGTCGTCTGCGCCCAGCAGCGGAAAATCGCAGTAGTCCATGGCAACACCATATTCGGTTTGGATATATTTTTTGACAAAACCGGTTTCCGGATTCACCCAGCGGTCGGGGATATCCGGGAAGAGCTGGGGTCCGATATAGCGCGGCTTGGCCATTTGATAGTCCACACCCAGGGCTTGCAGCAGCTCGTAGGGGTCGCTGCCGACGCCCATTGCCTCGCACAGGCGCTTGTGGGCGGCATCGTTTGACAGGTACCCGATTGTGACGCGGTCGGTTTTTTCATAGGCGAATGTCCGCTGCACACGTTGGCGGGCTGTCATTGTTTCTATCGCTTTTTTGATTGGCTGCATGAGATTACCTACCTTTACTACTTGAGCGCCGTTTTGTGAATGACCGCCGGCTGATACCCGACATTTTCGATTACAAAGTCATCGATTGTGGCCGGCACAATGACGATTTCAAGATATTTTTGCCGAAAACAAAGTTGGGGATTGGACCGGGAATAGACAAGCGCTTCCTCGCCGTCCACCATGGTGAGTACGGTGAACTGGCCGTTGTTTTTCATTTCGATTTCGGCGCCTGTATCCAGGTCAATCTGTCTTGTTTCGAAATACATTAAATCCGTACTGCCGATCAATTTTTCACAGAATCCCTGGCCTTCGCGCTCTATGCGCGGTTCGATGGCCAGATTCGCGTTTACAAAAGAGGTGTTACGCTCTTTGCGGATTACTTTTTCGGCATAGGCGCTGTGGATGGGTCGCAGCGTTCCGTTCAGATCGATTCGGTTGTAGTCGTACATCTTATATGTATAGGCACCAACTGTCAGCGAGCCGATTTCCAGCACAAGCTGGTTTCTGCCTGAGGCGTGAACGGTTCCGCCCGGCAGCATGACCTGCCGGCCCGGGTAGGAATTCACATTGTTGATGTATTTGAGATAATCCACTGTCTGGCCGGTTTTCTCGGACTGCTTGACCAGCGCGAAGAACTCGTCGGGACTGGCGTCCTCGCGGAAGCCGATGAAAGTTCTGGCGCCGTGTCCCGCCGCCACGACATAGTAGGATTCGTCCTGGGAGCCCCGCTCGTTGTGTTCGCTCTTATTAAAGGACTCGTAGGGATGAACCTGAATGGACATGTTGCCGTTGCCGTGAAAGGTGTCGTCGTAGTTAAACCGGATTGGGAAATAGGCGCCAAAACGCTGAACGCTTTTTTCGCCCATCAGCTCTTTGGGGTATTTTTGAATCATGGTTGAAAAGGGAATTTCGACCAGCTTGCCGCCAACGTCAATCAGAAGGCTTACTTCGAAGGCAATCATCTCATAAACCCAGGCGATGTTTCTGTACTTTGCCGGAAGCCTGCGCACTTTGCGGATCAGCTCGCCGCCCCATACGCCTTCCATATAGACCGGTTTGCAGCGAAAGGGGCGATCGGCCATTGCCCGCAGGATTCCTTCCATGCTGCGGCCCGGCATCAGGGCAAATTCGTCGGGAAGGTTGCCGTCGATGTAATAATCAATCCGGTTCCCTTCCAGCAGGCGTTTACGCGAGGCAAGGACGATTTCAAAGTCCACATAATAGTTGCGGCGCATCAGGTCCGCGAAAGGTCTGGGGGAGTTGTCGCCTATGTTCAGGAGCTTCCCTTCCCGGGCGCGGATGGCAGCGGTTTTGGGCGAAATGTCCACATAGACAACAAGGTCAACCGCATCGGCAAAAGTTTGGGAGGCGCTGCCGCAGCCGGTTAACAGCAATACCCGGCCAGCCGGAAGTCCGCCCATATCCGCCAGCACCGCTTCGGCTTTTGGAAGGTCGATGAAGTCGGAAAATTCGCCTTCATACACGCGCCCGAACAGGTTGATGGGGTCAAGGGGGTTCTCTGTGGGCAGGCAGCCGGCAATCATTTCGTTGATCTGCTCGGCCGGCTTATAGAGCTCCCCCATATGGCGGCGCGAAACGGCGATGCCGGCTGTGGAAAGTCTTTGGAGCACCAAATTGGCGAAGGCGTCGAATTCGGCACCGATGTAACCGTCCAGTGCGACGGCGCAGCCTTTTCCCGTTTCTTTGGCACGCTGTCTGATTGCATCTGCCAACGCATCGGCGGCTTTGGGGGTTCCAAAAACGATGCTGCGCTTGATTTCATCCGAAAGCGCAGGGAAATTAACCGCCGTTTGGTCGTCAAAATCCAAAGGCGAGAACATAAAACTCATGCATTCAATTCCTCTCTGTTTCTAAAAGGTTACCAAAAGCGCTGTTAAAAATCCTCGTCGGCATCCTCTTCCGGCTTGTAATCCTCGCGGATGAGCAGGCCCATTGTCAGCGCGGTAACAAGCGTGCCTATGGCCATGGCAAGAAGATAGAGCGGTATGTTATTGACCAGCGGAATGGTGAACAGTCCGCCCAAGGGCGCCGGCATCGTAATGCCAAACAACGCGGCAAGGCAGCCGCCGACCACAGAGCCGAGAATCATGGCGGGATAAACTTGCTTGGGTTTGGCGATGGCAAAAGGGATTGCACCTTCGCAAATAAATGTGCAGCCCATGACATAGGCGGCTTTTCCGGCTTCCTTCAGCTCCGGGCTGAACTTTTTGGGAAAGAGGGTTGTGGCCAGGGCACAGCCGGTGCTGATGGTCAACCCAGCGGCGGCGATGATGCCCATGACCGGTGAGGACACGGCAGAGCCGTCGGCCGCCGTGAGAGAGGCAACCGCAAAAAAGTAGGCAGTTTTGTTGATGGGACCACCTAAGTCGGAGACAATCATCACCCCGAGAATGGCGGCCAGGACAACTGCGTTGATGGTACTGATATTGTTGAGCCAGTTGGTTAAACCGGTGTTAAGGGGTGCGCAAACCGAGTTGATGGCCATCATGACAAGGCCCACCAACAGCGTGCCGATGACCGGGAATATAATCAGCGTTTTGGCTGCCTCGAACGAACGCGGCATTTTGGCAGTCAGCTTTTTCAGGTACAGCACGATGTAGCCGGCGATCACGCCGCCCAACAAGGCGCCGATGAAGCCGGAACCGCCGTCACGGGCCAAAAGTCCCACAATGAGACCGGGAACAAGGCCGGGCCGGTCGGCGATGGAATATCCTATGTAGGCCGCAAGGACAGGGAGCATCATCGACATTGCAGTCGAACCCAATGTGATCAGCCATGCCGAGATCGCATTGGTCGAACCATAGGTAGGCAGACTCGCGTTTCTGGCGTCAAACAAAAACGCAAAGGCAATCAGCATGCCGCCGACCACAACAACGGGCAAAAAATAGGAAACGCCTGTCATGATATGCTTATAGAGTCCATTCTTCTTGTTCATGATATTCCTCCTCAATATTTTTAAGCGAGATTGCTATGACCCCTTAATAAATGGCGAGCTCTTTGTTTTCGATTTTTTCGAAGATACGATCTGCCTTTTTAATGGCTATGGTCACCGACACCTCCAACAGCGACTTCCCGCGGAAACGCTCGGTTTCCACCGCTGTGTCGGCCGCCACAATGACCGCGTCCGCCTCGAGGATGTCATTTTTGGTCAGCCTGTTTTCCACCCCGGAAGCGCCGTTTGTTTCAATCTTGACATCGTGCCCACGTTTTCCGCCGGTCTTTTCGAGGGCTTCGGCCGCCATGTATGTATGCGCGATGCCTGCGGGACATGCAACGACCCCAATAATTTTCATCCGCTCACCTCCTGTCCATCTTTAATCTTGCAAAATAAGCCGCAGATAATCTTCTTTGCTTTCTGCGGATTGAAGGCCGTTGAGGAATTCTTCGTGAATGATTTTGCGGGCAATGCGGGAGAGTACCTTCAGATGCTCGTTCCCCTCCTGCTCGGCCGGGGCGGCAATGCCAAAGACATAACGGACCGGCTCGTCATCCCACATCACTTCGTCTTTGAGATGGAGAAAGACAAGGGACGACACATTGACGCCCGCTGACTTGGCGTGGGGAATGGCAAAGGAAAACCCAAGGGCAGTGGAAAATTCTTTTTCCCGCTCGTAAACATCAGAAATATACCGGGACTTATCCGACAGCCGTCCCGCCTGCTCCAGCATGGCCGCAACCTGCTGTATCGCTTCTTCTTTTGAGCGCGCCGCGCTTGCAGGGTCAATTAAATTGACATCAATCAGCTCCATGAAGTCCTCCAGTAATTTATAATGTTATAACAATATAGATTATAACATTTCGCGGGAAAAAGTCAATAACAATTCACCGTGCCTGTTTTTGTTCATATTGCTTATTTTAGCCAAGTAGCATCACCTCCACATTGTAGCTATAGAGCGCCGGATTGTAATAGCAGATCGTATATTCAAACAGGGTTCCGCTTGCATCGCGGGATAATCTTTCGCGGATTAACACAGGATCGTTTTTATCAATATCCAGATGGGCGGAAATGGCTTTTCCGGCAAGGGCAACGGTGATTTTCTCCTCGGCTCGGGCCACAGTCAACCCCTGCTCTTGCAGTGTTTTATAAAGCGAGAAGCTGCTGTCTGAAACAAGCGCGGCCAGGTCAAGGTCGATATTGAGATAGGTTTCGGAGAATACGACCTCTTTGCCCGAGTAACCGCGCACCCTGTCGAGCTGGAACAGCTTTTTGGCGGCCAGCGCCTCCTGGGAAAATAACTCGGCGAGTTTTTTGGTCGGCTTGATGGCGCGCAGGCTGAAGTAGTGCGTTTCAAGGTTATGGCCGATTTCTTTCATTTCGTGCGGGGCACTTTTGACAACCGTGCTGTATTTTTCCAGTTCGGAAATGGGTTCCAAAACCCTTGTCCCCACGCCGCTTTTGCGGCTGAGCAGGTTTTCGTTCACCAGCTCCTGAATTGCCTGCCGCACGGTTATGCGGCTGACGCCAAAGAGGGTTTGAAACTCGGCCTCGGCCGGAATTAACTCGCCGGGCTTCCACTTCCCTTCTTGGATCCATGATTCGATTGTTTCTTTCACTTGCATATACAACGGTTTCGCACCTTTAGACGTATCCAGCATTTGTGCCAGGCCCCCTGATATAATATTGATATAACAATATGATTTAATTCCATAAAGTCATTATAATGATTTACGTTGCCGCTGTCAATCAGGGCGGAGGGTGGCATCCGTATGGGGGCAGATCTATGTCCCGTTGAGTCCCCGCATATATCCCATACCAAACGCTGATGATGGCTGAAATCAAAAGACATATGCCCGCAATATGGGCATATGTCTTTTGGGGTTGCGATTGTACCCTGCCGGGTTGGAAAGACGGAAAAAACATGCGCGGGTGCGCGGGCAAAGCCAAAGGGTGATCAGACGCTGGGGTTTTGGCCATCCCAGACGATGCGACGATAATTCTCTTTGTCGGTGTCACCCTCGGTGCTGATGAGCAGCACACGGGAATTTTCATCAAAGCCCAGCTTGTCTTTCAGCTCGGCCAGATCGCTGCTGCGCATTATTTCACGCAGTAAGCCGGCCGGAACCGCCCCGGATTCGCCCGAGACAATTTTGGCGTCGCCGCCCAAAGGGGCTGCCAGTATACGCATACCCTCGGCTGCCACTTCATCGGGACAGGTGACAAAGGCGTCCGCATAGGCGTTGATGATTTGATAGCTGATGGTGGACGGCTCGCCACAGGCAAGGCCCGCCATGATTGTCTCCATGTCGCCGGTGACAAAATGCACTTTATCATCATTGGCCAAAGCCGATTGGTAAAGGCAGTCCGCATTGGTAGGTTCGACGATGATGGTTACCGGGCGGTCTGGGCCATAAAGGGCGGTGAAAAAGCCGAGAACCGAGCTGGCAAAGGACCCGACACCCGCCTGCAAAATGAGATGGGTGGGTTTTTCTTCTCCCATTTCTTCCAGCTGGCGATAAATTTCATAGGCCAGTGTCATATAGCCCTGCATAATCCAAGTGGGAATTTCTTCGTAGCCATCCCAGGCTGTATCCTGCATAAGCACCCAGCCGTATTGTTCCGCGTTTTTTTCGGCCAGATGCACCGCACCGTCATAGTTCATGTCGGTGATGGAGGCTTCGGCATTTTCTTTGCGGATGTTGTCAAGGCGCTCTTGCGAAGAGCCTTTGGGCATGTAAACGACCGCCTTTTGGCGGAGTTTGTTGGCCATCCAGGCCACGCCGCGGCCATGGTTGCCGTCGGTTGCCGTGACAAAGGTGATTTCGCCCAGTTGACGGCGAACAGGTTCGCTGGTCAGTTCCTCCAGGCTGAGCTCGCCAATGGGTTTACCAAGCTTGCTGGCCAGATAGCTGCCGATGGCAAAGCCGCCGCCCAAAGCCTTGAACGCGTTGAGCCCAAAGCGGGAGGATTCATCTTTGACATATACCCGGCCAACCCCCAGTTCCTTTGCCAATGCATCCAGCTTTTGCAGGGGCGTGAACGCATAGCCGGGAAAACCCGCATGGAATTTTTGTACCGTTTGTGCCGTTTGCAGCGAAGTGGCCTGGACGGAGACCGGGGGTTTTGCGCCGCGACGGCGCAAAATATAACGGAATTTGCTCATGCTACGCCACTTCCTTTTGGCTGACGCCAGATTTCTGTTTGCCGATGTACTCTTTAAAGAGACTGATAAATTTGGGGCTTAATGCGATCAGCGCAATCACATTGGGGACAAAGACAAGGCCAACTGCCATATCGGCCAGCGACCAGACCGCCTCGATCTCCATGGTGACGGCAAAGAGCGGGGGGATGAAAAACAGCCATTTGGCGTATTTGGCAATTTTATCGCCGACCAGATGCTCGAGGCAGGTGCGAAATTCGACAAAGAATCCCAGATAAGAAGAGAAGCAGAAGAGTATGACGGCTGCGCCTGCAATCCAAATGCCTACATCGCCCATGACTGAGCGGAAGGCCGAAAAGGTCAGGTGGATGCCGGTTTCGCCATTGCTCCAGACGCCGGAGCTTAAAATGGCCAGAGCCGTTAATGTACAAATGATGATGGTATCGATGAACACTTCAATAATGCCGTACATGCCCTGGTGGATGGGGTGGTCGGTTTTGGCGGTGGCGTGGACGGTGGCGGCTGTGCCCTCACCGGCTTCATTGGAGAAAATGCCACGGGCAGCGCCGCGCCCCATGGCAAGGGCGATGGTGGAGCCGGCAAACCCGCCGACAGCCGGCATGGGGGCAAAGGCGTATTTAAAGATCATGGCGAAAGCGCCGCCCATATTGCCCAGATGGGTGCAGATGACAACCAGACAGCCGATGATCCACAGGATACACATGGGGGGGACCATCTTGCCGCAGAAATCGCCAATGCGTTTGGTGCCGCCCAAAATGACGATTAAGCTGATGGCGACAACGACAATGCCGGTGATGAGCAGGGGCGCGCCGTAGGCATCCTGGGCAGCGGTTGCCAGGGTGTTTACCTGGACAAAGCAGGCGTCAGCCACGACAATGACGAAAAGACCGATAGAATAGATGACGGCAAGCCAGTTCCATTTTTTGCCCAGGCCATCGCGTATGTAATACATGGGGCCGCCGTAGATTTCGCCGTCTGCGCTTTTGATGCGGTAGCGCACCGCAAGGGAGACTTCGGCCATCTTCGTCAACATGCCGAATATGGCCACAACCCACATCCAAAACACAGCGCCCGGGCCGCCGATGGCAATGGCCGCGGCGACACCCGCAATGTTGCCGGAGCCCACTGTGCCCGCAAGCACTGTGGAAAGGGCCTGGAACGGGGTAAGGGTACCTTCGCCGCTTGCCGCGGATTCCTTCTTAAACAGTTCGCCAAAGGTTTTTTTACAGGTGAGGCCAAAACCGGTAATCTGAAAAAAACCGGTGCGCACCGACAGATATATCCCTACGGCCAGAATGAGGACAATCATCGGAGTTCCCCACAGAAAATCAGTAAGATCCACTAATTTTTCAAACACGCAAATCCCTCCCAAATTGTCGGCGTTTGTCAAGCGCCTTGTAATATGCAATATATTGCATATTACATATTATACATGAATGTAATTGATTTTCAACATATTTGTGTATATACTATACGAATTATAAGATTGACCAGACAAATAAGGCTTTGTTTGTGCATCTTGCTTATAGGGCTGATTGTCAGGGCGATTATAACATGGTATAGTAGGAATGTCTAAATTTTTGAAGGCAGAGGTGGATGGGCATTGCCAATACCCAACGGGGCTGCGCCGCTTGAAAAGGTAAGCGCGCGCACCAAAATTTATGAGGCACTTTGTGGCTGGATTATTGACGGGACATTGCAGCCGGGGGAAAAGGTGTCGGACAGCGAAATTGCCGTACATTTTGAAGTAAGCAGGACGCCTGTGCGCGAGGCGATGCAGATGCTGAGCGACCAGCGCCTGTTGGAAATTGTGCCCGGCAAAGAGACAAGGGTTGCGCCGATTGACGCTGACGAAACCAAAAAAATTTATGGGCTTCTTGCAGTTTTGCACAGCGAAGCGCTTACCCAGGCTTTGCCCCGCATCACCAATAAAGACATTGCCAGGTTGTGCGAGATTAACGACCGCATGCGAAACGCTGTGGCAAAGCGTGATCCCGTCGCCTCGCTTCGGTGCGACCGGGAGTTTCATGCGGTTATATTGGCGATTGCCGACAACTATTTCTTAAGCGATTTTGCCGAAAAGCTGTTGCTTCATGTGCTGCGGGTGGAGCATTTGCATTATCATCATCCGGAGATTAAGATTGCCTCGGTGGAAGAGCATGAGCGGATTATCCGCGCTTTGCAGTGTCATGACGCAGCGGCGGCGATTGCGGAAACAAAAAACAACTGGATTCATTTTGGCCTTGATTTGAGTGCGTTGCGTGACTAGGGGCAAGATGGCGGTTATCGGTTATGATGACGGGGATTGATTTGGAAAGCGGTTGCTTGTTTTGGTGGCACAACAGATTTTAGCATTGTTGCGGGGAGTACCTGACGATGAGGAAAAAAACTTTGGTTTCGGTTCTTATTTTTGCCACCATTGGCGTTGTTGTTTTAGCGGGCGCGGGGTGGCTTTTTTATGCGGGCGTTTTGCATGTGAACAACCCCTCCCCTGCCCGGTACCCGGTGCGGGGCGTTGATGTGTCCTCCTACCAGGGGGATGTGGACTGGAAGACGCTGGCGGGGCAAGACATCCGTTTTGCGTTTATCAAGGCCACCGAAGGAAGCCAGCACGTGGACAGGCAGTTTGCCGCCAATTACGAAGGGGCGCGGCAGGCCGGCGTACGGGTGGGGGCTTACCACTTTTTCAGTTACGACAGCAGCGGCGAAAACCAGGCGGCCCATTTTATTGCGACGGTGCCGGCAGCCACCGACAATTTGCCGCCGGTGGTGGACGTCGAATTTTACGGTGCCTATGGGAAGCAGCCCAAGAGTCGGGAGGATGTGAAGCCGGAGCTGGACGCGTTCTTGGCGGCGGTGGAAGCCCATTACGGCAAGAAGCCGATTATTTACGCCACCATGGAGTCTTATGAGCGTTACATCAAAGGGGATTATCCATATAACATGCTGTGGATACGGGATATTTGGGGAGAGCCCAAGCTGGCAGGGCGAGACTGGGTGTTTTGGCAATACTCCAACCGGCATCGGCTGGAGGGGTATAGCGGGCCGGAGACATTCATTGATATGAATGTCTTCTATGGCGACAGCGAGGCCTTTGACAGCGTATTTTGCCTATCCACCATTTGTGAAAGGAAGTAATGAAAAATGGGGAAACGCTTCTCCACTGCTTTTTCTTGCGGGCTTATTGTTGCTGTGATCACCTATTTTCTGATCGACCTGGTATTGCCCGGACCGTGGTCTATGCCGGTGAGCCTTGGGATGTTTTTGTTGGCAGCTGTCCTTTTCTTTTTTTCCATTGGGTCCCAGGAGAAAAAGGAGCTGCGTATTTTGACACAGTTGGGCATTCCTTATACATGGTACCAAAATGCCGGGCGACCTAACGGCTCTGTGTTTGTGGGCGGATTACTGGTGTTGACGGCCCATGAATTGGTGTTTGTGGAGCGAAAAGCACCTCACCCGGTACAGCGGTGGCCTTTGCAGTCGATTATGGCGGTCAAATATGATATCATTCGGCAGTCGGTCTCGGGGGCTTATATTGCCATTCGTGACCAGGGCGAAGTGGTATTTTACATGCTGCCCCCTGCGTACGATGCATTTAAACAGGAATTGGACAGCGCCATGGCCATGCAAGGGACACGGGTGTCTTACGGGGCGGGGGGATAACACATATGGCGATACAAAAGACAAATGCCCTGCGGCAGCTGGAGCGGGCGGGTGTTGTGTATGAAACCCACGAATATGACGCCGGAGACGGGCACATTGACGGTGTGTCGGTGGCCGACAAGGTGGGGCTGCCTCATCAAAGCGTGTTTAAGACGTTGGTGACGCAGGGCGGCAAAGGGTATTGTGTATTCGTCATTCCGGTGGCGGCGGAGCTGGATTTGAAGGCGGCCGCCCGGGCGGCCGGTGAAAAGAGCGTAGCGATGCTGAAGGTGGCTGATCTTGAGCGGGTGACCGGATATATCCGGGGCGGGTGCTCGCCCGTCGGCATGAAAAAGCTGTTTCCCACCTTCGTGGATGAATCGGCAACCGGGCTTGCGACGATGGTGGTGAGCGCCGGGAAAATCGGGTTGCAGATGGAACTTGCGCCGGGCGACCTTTTACGGCTTATCAACGGGAAAACGGCGGCGCTTATCATGGGGTAAGGCCTTGTTTTGTAAGGGAACCGAAGGGTCGAAAAAGTTCGACGCCGCCTGCCCGTACAACGAGATATTGTATCTTTTTGATTGGAAATCCAGACGCCGTAACAGGCGTTTTTTTATTGCTCCAAAAGGAGAAAGATGGTATACTGAAAAAGATCTACACAACCTGTCCAGCCCCTTTTTGTCGGCTTTGGTCAAGGGGTGAAACGGGGCCGGCATATTCCACAAGAGAAATGAACGCAGACGGAGGAAAAAGACGATGGCAAAGAAATATGTGCTTGGTTTTGACGGCGGCACCGGCGGTATGCGGGTAGGCATTTATGACCTTGACGGCAACGAAATTGTTTTTGCGGCCACCGAGTATCCCACTTATCATCCTCACCCCGGGTGGGCGGAGCAGGACCCGATGGATTGGTGGAATTGTCTGGCCCAGAGCACAAAAAAAGCGCTGGCTGAATCGGGCATTGACAAAGAGGATATTGTCGCCATGTCTTATGATGTGACCTGCTGCAGCGTCATGCTTTCGATGAATGACGGCACGCCCCTGCGCAACTGCCTGATTTGGATGGATGTGCGGTCGGCGGAGGAAGCGGCGGCCATTAAGGCCACCGGCCACGAGATGCTGAAATTTAACGGGTACGGCAACGTGTCGGCCGAGTGGATGCCTTGCAAGGCACTGTGGCTGAAAAAGCACGAGCCGGAAAACTACCAAAAGGCCGACCGGGTATGCGAATACGCCGACTGGATTACTTACAAGCTGACGGGCAAATGGACCGCCAACATGAATAATATTGCCGTGCGGTGGTATTATGACGCCCCCAACGGCGGATGGCCGGTGGACTTTTACAATGAAATTGGCTTGGGCGATGTGCTGGCCAAATTCCCCCAGGAAATTCACCACCTTGGCGATCCTTTGGGCACCCTGACCCCGGAAGCCGCCGCCTTTTTGGGTCTTTCGGAAAAAACCATCGTGGGCCAGGGGGGCATTGACGCCTACATTGGCAACTATGGCCTGGGCGTGATTAAGCCGGGCAAAGTCGCGCTGATTACCGGTTCATCCCATTTGATTATGGGGTTAACCGATACGTATCAATACACCAAAGAAGGCGTTTTCGGCCCCTTCCCCGAATGCCTTGTGAAAGGCATGGGCGTTGTGGAGGGCGGACAGACTTCCTCGGGTTCTATTGTAAGCTGGTTTAAAAAATATTTCTGCAAGGATTTGGACGCCACACCGGAGGGCGCTTACGCCATTTTGAACCGGGAAGCGGCCAAACTGCCGCCGGGCGCCGACGGGCTGCTGGTGCTGGACTGGTGGCAGGGCAACCGCACCCCTTACACCGACGCCAAGGTGCGGGGTATGATTTATGGTTTGTCCCTTGGGCACACCCAGGCGCATATTTTCCGGGCGATTATGGAAGGGGTAGCTTTTGGCACCGAGAACGTGTTCCAGTCGTTTCGGCGGGCGGGTTTTCCGGTGGAAGAAATTTGTATGGGCGGCGGCACCACCAACTCCGATTTGTGGATGCAGATTCACGCCGACGTTTCCAACGTTGTGGTGAACGTGCCCAAGAATCCTCAATCGCCCACGCTGGGTTCGGCAATTATTGCCACGCTAGCCGCTGGGCTGTACCCGGATTTGGACGAGGCGGTAGCGCATATGGTGCAATATGTCAAGCGCATTGAGCCCAATTTGGAGAACCATGCGAAGTACAAGAAAATTTTTGCTCAGTACCAAAAAGCCTATGAGCAGTGCGGCGACTGGATGCGGGAGACGACAGCCTGCTTTAGCGCCGAATAACGGGAAATGGTGACGGGGATTCATGGAAAAGTTGTATTCACTGGCACTTTATGAAAAGGCGATGCCGGACGCATTGCCGATTGAGGAAAAGCTGCAAACCGCCAAGGAGCTGGGATATGACAGCTGCGAGCTGTGCATTGACCAGAACCCGGAACGGGCAGCCCGGCTGGACTGGAGCAAGGCGGAACGGCGGGCCCTTGCGGGTTTTATGTTTGACAACGACATCCGCTTGACGACGCTGTCGCTGAGTTTGCTGCGTTCTTATCCTTTGGGAACGTTGGACGCCGACGCCAACCGGAAAGCCTTTGCCCTTTTGGAAAAGGGGCTGGATCTGGCGGATGATTTGGGGGCCGGTATTTTGCTGGTGAACGGCTACGATGTCTATGAAACACCCTCCACCCCTGAAACGGCCGCGCGGTTCGCCCAAAATCTGCCCATTGCCGTGGCGATGGCAGCCCGGCGAGGCATTATCATCGGCATTGAGAATGCGGAGAAGCCGTTTGTCGATCGCATTGCCAAGGCGGCCTATTGGGTGGGGCAGGTTGACTCGCCTTACTGCTGTATTTACGGGGACGTGGCCAACAGTTACAATGCCTTTGGGGGCGATACGGCCGCTGTGCTGGCGGATATGGAAACGGGGCGGGGGAAAATGGCCGCCATGCACTTAAAAGATTCCCTGCCCGGCGAATACCGGTTCACCCGGTATGGCGAAGGGCATGTTGACTTTGAGGCGGCGGTGCCGGTCATTCACCGCCTGGGCGTGCGGATTTTTACCGCCGAACTGTTTTTGCAGCCGGCCTTTGACTGGCGGGAGGAGGCGGCGCGGGTGAACCGCTTTTTGCGGGGTCATTTGGACCGGGTGTATCAGGGCTTGCCCTGAAAGAAATGACGAATCCTTGGGCAAAATACAGTATGACCGGGACAGAATAGGGATGTCCCGCCTGCTATCAAATGTGGCGCACAGGATGCGCAAGGAGGAAAAAGTATGAACCAAATAAAAGAGCGACTGAAAGAATTAACCGCGCTGGTGGGTGTTTCGTCCCGGGAGGATGAAGTAGTACAGTATATGTACAAACACCTAAAAGCGCATTTTGACGATGTGGAAGTGGATATGCTGGGCAATGTGACCGCCCGCTTTTTATCCGGCCAAAAAGATGCCCAGCGGGTGTTGTTTTTCGGGCATATGGACGAAGTCGGCCTGATTGTGAAAAAAGTGGAAGACGACGGCTTTTTGCGCCTGGAGCGTGTGTCCGCCGTGAACAATCATGTGTTACCCGGCAGCATTTTGCAGGTACGCACCCACAAAGGCACCTATGTGAAGGGCGTGGTGGGGGCGAAATCCCACCATTTGATGTCGCCGGCGGAAAAGGACAAAATGCCTGATCTTTCGGTGCTGGCGCTGGATATTGGCTGCCGGAGCCGGGAAGAGGCCGCCGCTTTGGACATTACCGAAGGGTGTATTGTGGCTTATACCCACAATTTTGTAGAGATGGGCAACAACCTGATTTCCACAAAGAGCCTGGACGACCGGATGGCGCTGGTGGTACTGTTGGCGCTGGCCGAACACGCCAAAGGCAAGAAGCTGCCTTTTGATTTATACCTGATTGCCAGCGTGCAGGAGGAGTTCAATATACGCGGCATTATGCCGGCGGCCCGGAAAGTGGACGCAGACGTTGCCATTGGCATTGATATTTCGCCGGCGGGCGATTCCCCCGATGCCAAAGGCGCCACCTATTTGACAGTGGGCAAAGGCCCTGCGTTCACCTACTTGAATTATCACGGACGGGGCACGTTAAACGGCATTGTGCCCAATGAGGCGCTGGTGCACTTTTTGGAAAGCGTATGCCAAAAGGGCGGCATTGCGTTCCAGCGGGAAATTTGCCGGGGAGTGCTGACCGAGACAAGCTATATTGCCATTTCGGGCGACAAGGGCGTGGCGACGGCCAATATATCGGTGCCGACACGGTACGCCCACACACCGGTGGAAGTGTTAAGCCTGGACGATTTGGCCAAAACGATTGAGCTGGTCTGCGGTTTTGTGGACCAGTGGGACGGCCAGTTGAACTTGAAAAAGATTTCATTTTAATATGCGCGGACGCCGATGGTCTTGACGTTTGCAGAAAGAAGGCAGCTGTATGAATAATTTTGTTTACTACTCCCCCACCAAAGTTTACTTTGGCAAAGACATGCATCTGGATGTGGGTTCCAAGGTAAAAGAGTTTGGCGGCACCAAAGTTCTGATTCAATATGGTACCGACCGGGTGATCAAAAACGGGCTGATGGATGTGATTCAAAAGTCGTTGGCGGCAGCGGGCATTGGTTATGTGGTGGCCGGCGGCATTGTGCCTAATCCCCGGCTTTCGCAGGTGCGGGAAGCCACTGCCCTTGCCAAAAAAGAGGGCGTGGACTTTGTTTTGGCTGTGGGCGGCGGCAGCGTTATCGACGCTTGTAAGGCGGCGGCGATGGCGGTGTGCTATGAGGGCGACGTGTGGGATTTTTATACCGACAAGGTTCAACCCGTGGCCGCTTTGCCGGTGGCCAGCGTGCTGACGATTGCGGCGGCGGGCAGCGAAACCAGCGATTCGACTGTGATCACCAACGAAGACAACTGGATTAAAATTGGATACAGCACCCCGCTGGTGCGGCCTAAATTCACCATCATGAACCCGGAGTTTATGTTTACATTGCCGCCTTATCAGACCGCGGCCGGTGTGGTTGACATTATGATGCATACCCTGGACCGGTACTTCTCCCCCGGCGGCTGCAATGAATTGACCGACCGGATTGCCGAGGAGATTTTGCAGGTCACCTCCTATTATGGCCGGATTTGCATGGAGGACCCGGAGAATTATGAAGCCCGGTCGGAAGTGATGTGGGCGGGCAGCCTGTCCCACAACGACCTGACGGGGTTAGGGCTTGCGGGCGACTTTGCCGTGCATATGCTGGAGCATGAATTGAGCGGCAAATATGACGTAACCCACGGCGCCGGGTTGGCCGCGGTTTGGGGGGCATGGGCCCGATACGTTTACAAAGCCAATGTCAGCCGCTTTGTGCGGTATGCCGTGAACGTTTGGAAAGTGCCCATGAATTACGAGAACCCCGAGACCACGGCGCTGGAGGGCATTCGCCGCACCGAACAATATTTTGCCTCCATCGGCATGCCTATTACCATTGGGGCATTGGTGGGCAAGAGCATTTCCGACGCGGATATTGAAGATATGGCCGAAAAATGCGTGCGGGGCGGTCAAAAGAAAATTGGCCGCTTTATGGAGCTGCCCAAAGCGAAGTTGATTGAGATTTACAAAAACGCACGGTAAAAGCGTTTAGCAAAAAAAGACCTGCCCAAATGCGGCAGGTCTTTTTTGATTGTATAGGGAAACCCCGCGTCAATGAACGCGGGGTTGGGTGGCGATTGTGAGGTGTTTGAGGTGAATGAGAAAAAGCGTCAATATCCATACCGCTATAAATATAGAAATACGGCAGACGTGCAGCCGCTCCGACAACTATCTGGCCTGTCGCTCGCGCCGCGACCGGCCCATACTTTTTGGCGCAAAAAGTATGCAAAAACATTTTCTGGGGAAACCACATGGTTTCCCCCAGCCCCATCCTTAGGGCGAGGGCCAAGGTGCACAGGAAACGCCCGGCTTATGAGGAGGACAGGTTTGGGTCTGTGCTAGGGGGCAAGCGGTGCAGTGGGGAAAGGTCGGCATTGATATTGATGTTAAATCAAAATACGGCAGAGGGGCAGCCGCTCCGGCAGGCATCTAGCATGTCGCTTGGGCCGCGACTGGCCCATACTTTTTGGCGCAAAAAGTATGCAAAAACATTTTCTGGGGAAACCACATGGTTTCCCCCAGCCCCATCCTTAGGGCGAGGGCATATCTGCACAGGAAACGCCCGGCTTATGGGGAGAATGGTTTTGGGTCTGCTTTTGGGGTGCAAAAAAGCAAAGAAAAACTGCACTCAGCAACCGACGGCAGTGGCCCAGGCATTCCAAATATACATGCCGACGATGGCGCCCTGGTCGGGTTTGCCCAGCACCTGGTCGCCAAAGAAGACGCCGCGGCCAAAGGCAGCTTTCATATTCTTGGTGGCTTCGACACCTGCTTCGGCAGCCGCGACGGCGCCTTGTATGGCCGCCGGAAGGGCTGTTCTCTTTTCGGCGTCGGCACGCAGGCCAAGGGCCGCAGGACGCAAGGAGTCGATGATGGTGCGGTCGCCGGGGCTGGCTTTGCCCCGCTCCATGATGCCGGTGACATATTCTTCGGCAAAGGTCGCCATGTCGGCCACATCCAGCTGGGTTTTGCCTTTGAGGGCTTTGGCCACTTTCATAAAGCCGGAGCCCACCAGGGTACCCATGGTGGAGGGAACCTCTTTGGCAATGGCCATGCCCACCATCATAAACAGTTTGCCTAGGTCAGCTTCGTCGGTGGCATGGACTGTTTCTTTGGCTTTGGCGAAACCGGCGTTCATGGTGAGGCCGAGGTCGCCGTCGCCAAGGGCGGCATCCAACTCGATTAAGTAGTCCTTTTTCTCGGCCATGAGCGCGCTGGCAGCGTCAAAAAATGCGATGACCGTTTCTCTTGTGATGATATCCATTGCTTATGCATCCTCTTTTCCTTGGTTACATTGTTCTTGGGTTGGCCGGGCCATTGATCATACCTTGGGTGGCTTCGACAAAGTTGCTTATATAGCCGACGCTTGTGTATTCGTAAGCCACATTCATATCGCTGGACTCCAGGTAAAAAGTGACATTGGGAACACGCGGCGTGGCGTTGGTCACATATAGGGTGTAGGTGACGCCGCTGTCAAAGGTATATACCGCCTTGAAGGGTATTTGGCTGACATCTTTGGTGCCAGGGGTATATGTTTTCACACTGGTGACGCCCAGGTATTGGGGTTCGCAGGCCGCCACAGGCATATTATCCGTTTTAATTTCCTGCATTTGGCCATCCGGCCCTGTGCACATTACCTTTGTCACACGGTTGGGGTTCATATAAGCCAACCAATAGGGTGTTACCAGATAACCTGAACCCGATTTGACAGCCATTGCTTTTTGCAGCGCCGTGTATTGATCGGGGGTGATGCTGTAAACAGTGCCGTCGACGGCCAAAGCATCCTCGTATAAAAAATATTGTCTTTTGGCGAAATTGTTTTGCTTTTCCACCGTCATTAAGCCATAGGCAGCTTGCGCGGCGGGGGCCGCCCCCGTTTTTTCCGCCAGCGGCGGCAGGGCGTTAATGGCGGCAACGGCAGCCTCCAGTTCCGGCTGGGAAGCGCCCGCATGAACCGACCAATAGGCGTAGCCCAGGTTGGCATAGCCTACCAAGGCCGCATTGTAGGCGTATAGGTCGTATTCTCCGCCGGGATCCAACACAAATGGATTGGCGGCAGCCGCTTGTTGCGGGGCGCTGGATGCCGATGTGGGCGGCGGCAGTGAAGCGCTTTCTTCACTTTCCGCGAAAGAGGAACCGACAGGCGCTGCATTCGGCCGTGATGAGGCAGACGAAGCCGGCAGGGACAAAGCACTTTCGGGGGAGACGGCCGCGGGGGCACATCCGGCCAAGAAAGTTAAGGTCACCGCCAAAAAAATGACAAGTCGTTTCACCTATCATTCTCCTTTTTGTAAAACAGGACGGCGGCCAAGCCGCCGCCCTGTAGGCCATTAAAGCTGTTCCTGGGATACGAAAGGCGTGCGGCAGGGCATGGCCAGATATTTTTTCAGCTCGGCATCCAACTTGAGGATGCTGATGGACATACCGGCCATATCCATGGAGGTGGCGTATTCGCCCACAGCAGCCTTGAATACTTTGATGCCCTTTTCACCCAGCACCTGGGCGACACGGCGATAAATGATATACAGTTCTTCCAGCGGGGTAGCGCCCAGGCCGTTGACCAGGACAGCCACTTCGTCGCCGCTGTTGTAGGGGAGGTCGGGCAGGATGCGGGCCAGCATTTCGTCGACAATTTGGTCGGCAGGCTTGATGGGGCCTTTTTCGATGCCGGGTTCGCCGTGGATGCCCATGCCCATTTCCATGTGCCCAGGGGCAATTTCGAAGTTGGCTTTGCCGTTTTCGGGAATGATGCAGGGGGTGAGGGCCACACCCATGGTGCGGACATTATCGGCCGCTTTTTGGGCGATGCGGGCCACTTCCTCCAGCGGCAGCATGGCATCCGCCGCGCCACCGGCGCACTTAAACACAAAGTAGATGCCTGCCACGCCACGGCGTTTGTTCTCCATGCCTTTGGGGGCAGAGACAACATCCTCGCCGGCGACTACCTGCATGATCTTGATGTCTTCGAATTCGGCCATTTCCTGCGCCATGTCGAAGTTCATGATATCACCGCCGTAGTTGCCGTATATATAGAGGACGCCGGCGCCCTTGTCAATTTCTTTGGTGACCTGAAGCATTTGATCGGCGCTGGGGGACTGGAAGACGCCGCCGATGCAGGCGCCGTCGAGCATGCCCTCGCCCACATAACCCATAAAGAGAGGAAGATGGCCGGAGCCACCGCCGGTGGCAATGCCCACTTTGCCGGCTTTTGGTTTTGCGGTGACGTAACAGCGCAGATCATCCCCCACAATTTTGACTTTGTCGGGATGGGCCGCTAAAACGCCTTCCAGCATTTCATTTACATAATTTTCGGGCTTGTTGAGTATCCTTTGCATAACCAATTCCTCCTAAATCATTATGTTTAATCAGGGTGACTTTGTCTCTTTTTCAAGAGAATATTGTTTTATTTCTGAGCAGGCGCACCGCTGCTTTTGGTTGCATCGACTTTCTTTTTGTTGGCGTATTTATCGCCAAAGTAGTTGATGATCAAACTGGCGACCAGCACGGCGCCCCAGATGAATGTTTTGAAGTAAGAGTCGGCGCGCAAAATATTGAAGCCGCTGGAGAGAATTTGGAGCGTGATGATGGCCATAACGACGCCGGTGACCTTGCCAAAACCGCCGGAAGGATTCACGCCGCCCAGCACCGCCACAAGGATGGCCTGGAGGGTGTAGGAGGAGCCGTAGTCAGCCTTGGCGGAAACGGTGCGGGAGGCCATGATGATACCGGCCAGCGCCGCCAGCAAACCGCCCAACATATGGGCTTTTATCACGGTCATTGAGGTCTTTATGCCGGTAAAACGGGCCGCCTTTTCATTGGTGCCCATGAGGTATACCTCAAGGCCGAACTTTTTCTTTTGCAGGATGATGGTGTAAATGGCCACGACAACGATAAAGATGATGAGCGGCATGGGGATACCCAGAATCTCGCCGGCGCCAATGAAGGCAAATTCATCAGGCAGGCCGAAGACAGCCGAACCTTTGGTGAGGTGGATGCCCAGGCCGGAGAAAATCTCCATGGTACCCAACGTGGCCAGCATGGCGGGGATGCCCACATAGGCAATGAGTACGCCGTTGAGTGCGCCGCAGAGAATGCCGATGGCCAGCGCCGCCAGAATGCCCACCACCATGGCGGCAAAACCGCCGATTTGGGGGGTGAGGGCGATCATAATATAGGCGGAAAAGATGGCACAGAGGTTGCCGATGCCCAGCACCGAAAGGTTGATGCCGCCCAGCAACATGGCGATCATGACAGCGATGGAGAGCAAACCGATTTCGGGAATTTGGAAGGCCATGGAACGGAAATTGCTGGCCGACAGGTAGAGCTTGGGATTGAGCATGGCCATGAGCACAAAGGCCGCCACCATGATGACAAAAAGCCGGACCAAACCCGGATCGGCAAAGAGGCCGCGGCGGATACCCTGGAGGGTGAGGGGGGATTTTTTCGTGTTATCTGCCAACGGTCACACCCCCTGTCTCGTCTTCTAAAATTTTGGGTATCTTGCGGCTGGCGCGCAATGCCTGGTAAGCAGAGACGCCGGTACCAAGAACGATGATGATGCCGATGGACATGCGTTGCGCGGTAGAAGGGATGCCCATCATAATAAGGCTGTTGCGGGCGATGGTGATGAGGGCCAGGCCCAGCATGGCGCCCAGCACGGTGCCTTTGCCCCCGCTGATACGAGTGCCGCCCAGCACCGCCGCCGCGATAATAATCAGTTCGCAACCCATTAGGTCGGTGGGAACGGTGGTGCGCGCCTGGATGGTGTGGCTGATGCCCGCCAACCCGGCCGCAAAACCGATGAAGGTATAGACAAAAATGGTAATGCCTTTTACGTTGAAGCCGGCCCGCTCGGCGGAGACACGGTCGCCGCCCAGGGCGTAGATGCCGCGACCCAGCATGGTGTAGTTAAGGATGAGGTAGACCACGACGATAATCCCCACCAAAAACCAGAAGGTAACCGGCAAGATGGAGGTGTAGCCCTCCCCCGCTACTTCGAGGATTTTGGCTTTGCTCATGGCTTCCATGGGGGCACAGAGGCGGTTGACCGGCTTGGCGCCCACCAGGGAGATTAGCAGTCCGTGGAATATGCTGGAGGTGCCCAGGGTGACAATGAAAGCCGGGAGCTTAAACATGGAAATAATAAGGCCGTTCACCGCGCCCAGGGCCGTGCCGATGGCCACTGCCATTAAAATGGGCCAGACAACCGAACCGGTATAATGAATGGCTTCAAAGTATTTGCTGGTGAGGTACATGGAACAGACCGCAATGGCCGGGAAGGAAACGTCGATGCCGCCGGCGATAATGCCCAGCATCAGGGCAAACACCATGATGCCATAGACCACCGAGGCCTTTAGGAGGTCGACCACATTATTGAAGGTGAAGAACACCGGATTGCGCATGCCAATGACCAGGCAGAGGGCAATGACGGTGAGCGCCACATAAAACTCATTGCGCTTGGTGAGATTTTTGACTAACTGATTCAAAACGCATCTTCCTTTCTGCTTTATTTTCCTTAGGCCTCGCTTAATTTGCGTGCCAGCGTGCCGCTTGTGAGTCCTTCGCAGGACAGGCTTTCGACAATGCGGCCCTTCTTCATCAGGAAAATGCGGTTACAGTTTTCCAGCACTTCGGGAATATCGTCTGAAATAATGATGACGCCCATACCGCTTTCCGCCAGCTTGCGGGCGTAGGCGTGAATGTCGGTTTTGGAACCGATGTCGACGCCCACGGTGGGGCTGTTGAGAATGAGCACTTTGGGGTTGGTGGCCAGCCATTTGGCCAGCACGACACGCTGCTGGTTGCCGCCGGACAAACTTTGAACCGGAAGCGCACCGGAGGGGGTGACAATTTTAAGCTCGTCGATCCATAGGACCGTTGTCTCCTCGGTTTTGTCGGGGCTGATGAGTGTGGTTTTGTCCAGCGTCTTGTCAATGGTGGCGGCAATGATATTGTTGCTGATGGTGTGGGGCAGGAAAAGACCCTCGGTCAAGCGATCCTCGGGCACATAGCCAATGCCGTTTTTGATCGCGTCTTTCACCGAGGTCAATTTAACCTCTTTACCTTCTACAAACAATTTGCCTTGGGTCAGCTTCTCCAGGCCGAAAAGCGCCCGGGCCAGCTCGCTGCGGCCGGAGCCCAACAGGCCGGTAATGCCGATTACCTCGCCACCGTAAAGATCGAAGGAAATGTCGGTGAAGAGGTCTTTAATGCCAATGCCCTCCGCCTTCATCAACGGTTCACCGCTGATTTTGGGTTGGGCGTAGTGAGTGGGTTCAATGGTGCGGCCGGTCATGTGGTAAATGAATTGCTCCCGGTCAAACTCTTTCATGGGACCCTCGATGACTTTGCGGCCGTTTCGCAAAATCGTGAGTTCCTCGGCAATTTCAAATACTTCCTCCAGCTTGTGGCTGACGAAAAGGATGGATATGCCCTTCTTTTGCAAGTCTTTGACCACTGCGAACAGCGAGTCGACCTCTTTGCGAGTGAGGGCTGTGGTGGGTTCATCCATGACAAGAAGCCGTGCATCTTGCAGCAGGGCGCGGCAGATGGCCACAAGCTGCCTGTCCGCCACCGAAAGTTCGCCGACCAGGGCATCCAGGTCCATTTTGACATTGATCATGTCCAGACCGCGCTGGGCATTTTGCCGCACGCTTTTCCAGTTGACGAATTTTTTACCCTTGAGCCGCTCGTAAGACAGGGCGATGTTTTCGGCCACCGTCAGGTTCGGAAATATTGAGAAATCCTGATAAATGATTTGAATGCCTTCCTGGATGGCCTGCTGTGGTGTCAGTTTTTTAAAAATTTTTCCGCCGATTTCGATTTGGCCTTCATCAGGCATGTAGAAACCGGAAATAATTTTAATCAGCGTGGATTTACCGCCGCCGTTTTCGCCCGCCAAACAACGGGTTTCACCCTCGTTGATGACCATATCCACATTCTGCAGGGCTTTGACACCTGCGAATGATTTGGATATGCCCGACAACTTGATGAACGCTTTTGGCATATACATCTTCCTTTCAACCGCAATTACGCCTTTGGAAAAGCAGGAGAACCTGTAAAATGCGCGCGATTTTTACGCACAGACAGGCAAGTTTTTAGCTATTTGTCACTAATGTATATCATAAAATAAAACGGCCTATATTTCAAGTCAAAATTATTTTCCAAATCAGTTTTCATGCCCCTCCGGACCGGCAGGAATATAAAGAAAGCGAAGCCGCCGCGGACGGGCTTGCAAATGCAAACTGCCATCATTCCACAACGGCCTCGACCATTTTCTTATCGGGCGCTTATGAAGCGCCCGATCTTTTTAAATGTTACAATTAGAAGCTGTAGTCGCCCATGTTCTCTTTGGTGACATCGATCCAGGCAGAGCCGTAGAATACTTTGCCAACCAGTTTCAGGTTCTGGTAGCCCTGGGCTTTCAGGCTTACGCCGTCAGCAGGGGTCTCGCCTTTGAGCATCATGAGAGCGAGCTCGTTCATGGCATAACCGGCTTCGGCAGGATCCCAGAAGGAGATCATGTCGACAGCGCCGGTCTCCAGATATTGACCGGAAACGGAAACCAGGGAGGTACCCACTACAAAAGTGGAATCCTGTTTCTTCATTTCGTCAACCGCTTTGCCTACGCCGACAACATCGGTCATGGCAGAGCCTTGGAAACCAACCAGGTCAGGATAGGTTTTGAACAGCTCAAGGGTTTTGTTGTAAGCGTTGTCGATGTTCTCGGTGCTCTCGTTTTTGGGAGAGACAAGTTTCATGTCGGGGAATTTCTCTTCCTGTACGCCGACAGAGCCGTCAACCCACTCGTTGTGGGAGGTAGCGGTCAGGGAGCCCACAAATGTGGTGTATTCGCCTTTGCCGCCCATGAGAACGCCCAGTTTTTCCATGAAGTGTTTGCCGTACTCTTTGTTGTCAAAAGCTTCGATGTCGAAGTTGGCATTGTTAATGTTGGAAGCTTCGTGAGCAATAACAATGATACCGGCATCCATGGCTTTTTTCAGAACGGCTTCGAGGGACTCGGTGGAGTTAGGAACGACGCAGATGGCGTCGACGCCCTGAGAAATCAGGTCCTCAATGACGCGGACTTGCTCGGCGGGGTCAGCGGTGGAGTGGCCGGTCTGCCAGGCATCCACGCCGGTGTCGGCGGCAAATTTATTGACGCCTTCTTCCATTCTGTCGAACCAGGCAACGCCGGTCAGTTTGACGACTGTTGCGATTTTGAATTGGCTGTTGTCCTCGGCAGGGGTGCCGGCTTCACTGGCAGGAGCATCGGGTGTGCTTGCGGGGGGAGGGGTTGTGCCGCCGCAGGCAGCCAGTGCCAGGGTCAGGGACAATGCCATCAAAATTGCGAACATTTTTTTAACATTCATTCTGTTTTTCCTCCTAATTATTTTGTTCAGCTTTATAGTCATCTGCACTTGTCGCAGTTAACTACCGGTCGGAAGATCAAATGCTGTCGAGCTGGATTTCGCGCAGCCTGCGCATGGGGCCACCGGCCTGGACGCCGAAGTAATCGTGGAGCTCTTTATAAACCGCATAAATTTCGGCATATTTTTTCACGTTTTGGGGATCGGGTTTGTATTCGCACTTGGGCGGAGGCGCCATCGCCGCTACCGCTTGCTCGAAGCCGGGGTGGGCGCCAGCCGCCACCGCAGCAAAAATGGCGGTGGAGACGGCGGAGGTTTGGGCCAGACCGGTCACTTTGATGGGACGGCCCAACACATCGGCATAAATTTGCATCAGCAGACTGTTTTTATGGGCAAGGCCGCCGCAGGCATAAAGCTCTTTGACCGGCACATTATAACGGGCGAACTGCTCCATAATGACCAGTGTGCCAAAGGCGGTGGCTTCAATAAGCGCGCGGTAAATTTCCTCCGGCTTGGTCAGCAGATTCAGTCCCATAATTAAACCGGTGAGGTTGGCGTCCTGAAGAATACAACGGTTGCCGTTGTGCCAATCCAGCGCCACAAGACCGCTTTCACCCGCTTTGAGGGCGCCCGCTTTTTCATTCATCAACTGCATAATATGGATGCCGCGAGCTTTGGCTTCGTCGGTATAAGAGGCAGGCAGATAGTTACGGCAGAACCAAGCAAAAATGTCGCCGACCGCGCCCTGACCGCCTTCGTAGCAATAAAGGCCCGGAAGAATGCCTTCGTAATAGACGGCGTTCAGACCGGGAATTTTCTCCATTTCCTTTGCCATCATCATATGGCAGGTGGATGTGCCGAGGACAAGGGTCATCACATTGGGCTGGACGACCCCGCCGCCGGGCAGCGCCACCGCGGCGTCGGCGTGGGCCACGCAGATAGCCGTGCCTGCCCGAAGCCCCAGGCGAGCGGCCATTTCGGCCGTGAGCTCTCCGGCTTTTTCGCCCACCCGGTGGACGTTGGTGAGGTGCTTTTCTTCGACAACATTCTCCAACCGGGGATCCAACCCTTTGAAAAAGGCTTTGTCCGGGAAGGACATCGCTTTGTTGTCGTGAAAACCTTTGGCGGCCGCCAGTACGCCGCTGCGCACAATTTGGCCGCAAAGCTTATAAACAACATAATCGCCAGCTTCAATAAAGGTATAGGCGGCTTTATATACTTCCTCGTCTTTTTTTAGTGTTTCCCAAAGTTTGGGAAAAAACCACTCGGACGACGCTTTAAATCCATAGTTATCCAGCGTATGCAACCCATTGGCTGTCACATACTCGGTGATGGCATCCGCTTCACGATGGGCGGTATGGTTTTTCCACAATTTGACCCAGGCGTGGGGGTGGCTGCGGTACTGGGGCAGCTGGCAAAGGACAACGCCGTCTTGGGTCATTGGCATCATGGTGCAGGTGGTAAAGTCCACACCAATGCCCACCACATCCTCGGGGGCAAGGCCTGCCTTTTTGACCGAGGCAGGAATACAATGATCAAGTGCGCGCAAATAATCGTCGGGATCCTGGAGCGCCCAGTTTACACCCTCCAGCTTTGTTTTGCCGTCGGGCAAAATGTCGGTAATTACGGCGTTTTGATATTCATATATCTCTTCCGCCACCACTGTGCCGTCGCTGACGCGCACAAGCACCGCGCGCATGGAAAGAGTACCATAGTCACAGCCTATTACATATTTCTCGCTGCCCATTTTCCTCCTCCTAACGTGGGTTTTATTGTGTTTTCACTCTGAAATAATTATATCGGTGAGACACTGAAAGTCAAGTTACAAATAGACTACACAACTATATGCAAATGATAATATAATCAGTGGTTTTTGACGTGTTTTGCAATGTTTTCGGCATACAATTCCACCATTCCCGCAATATTCACTTATATTCCGTCATCTTGTTGCAAAACACTCCATTTTTACGTCCTTGCTTAGAGTACATTATTTGATTTTATGTCCTTGTGGCGCGAACTGTTGTTTTTTGCAAACCGATTGCACGCCACAGAAATGTGGCCGAGGCACATCAGTGTTACAAATGCTCAAAAATGCTTTTATCTTTATCGCAGTTCCCCATTGCGGTGGGGGGCTGTCTGTGCTATATTGAGGTAAAGGTACCGCACAAAAAGCAGAAAGGTTGTGACGATATGAGACAGATTAAAGCCCAACCCCTTACATTGGAAGATTTTGCGCCTTTTGGTTGTTTTGCATCGGTGATGGAGCCGAAAGGTGAGGCGCTTCATGGGGAGATCCACAGTTTTTACCGTGAAAATTCCCGTTATTTTTATGAGGGCAAGCTGCCTGTGGGCTTTTCGCCTATCGTTGTGAAGCGGCCGGACAAGATGGTCATCACCTGCGCAGAATATCACAACAAGACCTGTGAAGCCATTATGCCTGTGAACGACGATATGATTTTGCATGTGGCCCCGGCTGGCGGCACCGACCCTGTGCCTGAAAAAACAAAGGTGTTTATTGTGCCCAAGGGCACGATTGTCACCCTTTATCCCGGCGTGTGGCATTTGTGCCCGTTGCCCAAAAGCGAGAGTGTTCTGCACGCATTGATCGTATTGCCCGAGCGCACTTATGTTAACGACTTTTTCCTTGAGAATTTTGCGGAAAAAGATTGCTTTGAAATTGTGCTGTAAGCACAGGATATGAAAAGCTGCGGCGCCGAAAGGCACCGCAGCTTTTTTTGTTTGATAGGAAAATCCCGCGTCAGACGCGGGGTTCAGCAGCACTTATACGATGAAAAGAAACATTGACACTAATGTAAAGCAGACGTACAGCCGCTCCGGCAAGCATGCAGCCTGTCGCTTAAGCCGCGACCGGCTCAACCTTTTTGGCGCAAGGCGTGGAGAAAAAAGGAGGGTACTGATGTCAATATCAAAGTGGAGCAGACGTGCAGCCGCTCCGGCAAGGAGGTAGTTTGTCGCTTAAGCCGCGACGGGCCCATACTTTTTGGCGCAAAAAGTATGCAAAAACATTTTTCGGGGAACCCACATGGTTTCCCCCAACCCCATCCTTAGGGCGAGGGCATAGGTGCGCAGGAAACGCCCGGCCTATGGGGAAAACGGTTTTGGGTCTGTATTCGGGTGCGAAGGGTGATGAAGAGAAAAAAGTTTGGTAGCGAAATAAATATCAAAATAAAGCAGAGGTACAGACGCTCCGGCAGGCATATAGTCTGTCGCTCCGGCTGCGGCGGGCTCATACTTTTTGGCGCAAAAAGTATGCAAAAACATTTCTTGGGGAACCCACATGGTTTCCCCCAACCCCATCCTTAGGGCGAGGGCATAGGTGCACAGGAAGCGCCTGGTTCTTGGGGAAACAGCTTTGGTGGCACGAAACGGGAACAGATGGCTTCTTCCCTGCCCCGCCTTTTTTAAAGTTCCGCCGCGTTTGTGTAGCGGCAGAGGGCGGGAATGTCCGTATTCATATAGGTTTCAATGCTGTAGGCAAACAGGACCTGATCAAACCGATTGATGTCGAGCGCGTATATGTCCTGGGGGGTCATTTGGGCCAGGTCGACAAACTGGATGCGGCGATAGTGGGCGGCCAAAAAAGGCAGGTAACTCAGGGCCGTTTTATCGCCGAACACCAACAGTTCCAGTTGGGGGCCGCCGCCCTCGGCATCGATGGTCAGACGGTCGAGCCCGCCGAGATAGACATTGGTGGGATGGGACAGGGACAGCATTTGGGTGGGATAAAGTGTATTATAGATTCTGGGTTCGCCGTCGGGATGGGTGACCAGATAGCGCCGGGGGGATCCAACATAGTGATAAAGGGTGAGGATATCTTTGCCGGTGTATTCATATTGCCAACGGGCAGCCAGATCGCCGCGGAAATCGTGGGCCACATCTTCCATTTCGAATTGTTCGCGCCCTTTTGGGTCAAGCCCCAGGCGCTGTGCCATGGCGCGGTAAACCACATAGCCACCATAGGCGTTCAGATTATCCTCGGTGCGGTAATAGAGGCAATCGGCGCTGGCGCCAAAGAGGGCCGGATAGACGTCGATGGTGCTGACATTGCCCGCCAGACTGCGGTACACTTCTTTGATGTAGCCGGGTTGATTATAGAGCATGTCGGCAGTGAACTGTGGCAGTTTTTTTTGGTTGACCACACAGGCGGTGGGCAAAATGGCCAAATAGGTGGGCACTTTATTCGTGCTGACAAACTGCTGAATTTGCTGCGTATTTTCCGTTTGTAATGCCCCATTGGTTGTAGGACGAAAATCTTTCATCAGGCTGTCGCCCGTATAATATATATTGTCGAACTCCACCTGGCCGCCCGCCATGCGCAGCCGCAGCACGCCTTGACGCAGCTCGTGGGTGTAGGGCAGGCTGGAAACAATCCAGCGGTCGACGACAGCGGCCAAACCCTTGTTGGGGGTTCTGGCTTCGCCGGCACCGGTCTGGACGGGCGCATGGAAAAGCAGCACCAGCGGCAATGAAAGAATGACGCAAATGAGAAATAGGGAAACCAGCTTGCCCGGCTTCATGCTTTTCACCTCTTTTGCTGTATTTACAAGCTGAATGCCAACGCCAGCGCCAACGCCGCCAGTGTGGCGGCGGTCATGGCGATTTGGGATGTTTTATGCATCCGTTTGTCCAGATAGCGGCCCAGTAGGTCGAAGATGCTGGTGGAGCAGATAAAGCAAATAATAATGAGCAGATAGTTGGTACTGATCAGGTTGAGGGCCCACATATCCACAACCGGACGACCGCTTAGGCCGAACATCAGCCCCAGATAGGCAATGCTTTGGGCGGGCGAATGGCCCACGAAAATGGCAAAGGAGACGAGGATGACCGCAAAGGAGTAAATCCGCGAAAAAAAAGGCGGAATGGCGGCAAATTGCTTATGGTAGAAAAGCTCCAGCGTCATAAAAACACCGAGGAAAATGCCCCACAACAGTTTGTTGAGCTCCAGACCATACCACAAGCCCAACAGCATATTCATGAGCATAATGTTGAGGATGGCGGAGGCGCGGGTATTGGAATCTTCGCCCAAGGAGCGGTAGACATAGCGACGGATGAAGCGGTGAACGGTCATATTAAACCGGTCGAAAAAATCGGTGATGGAGGGGGATTGGAGGGGAAAGTAAAAGTTGCGGGGAAACTTAAACCCAAACAGCAGGCCCAAACCCTGGGCCATGTCGCTGTAGGACGAAAGCAGAAAATAGATGGAAAAGAGGGAGCAGAACACCATCAGCCAAGCGGAAACGAGGGTGTGGCTTGTCAGGGGCAACGCGGCCAAGGACGCGGAGACAACGGCAATGCCGTCGGCCAGAACCACTTTTTTCGCAAAGCCGAGAATGAAAACGCGCAAGCCCTGGCCGGTATTTTGCAGTGTGTACTCCGGGTGATCCATCTGATCGTTCATGACCGTGTAATCCACCATTGGGCCGGCGTACAGCTTGCCGAAAAAGCAGCTGAAAACCCCAAAGCGGATGATATCGCGCTGAAAAGGGGCTTCGGCCCGGTAAACGTCGACGACATATCCCAGCGAGGAAAGGGTGTAGATAAAGAGGCCAAGGGGAATGCCGATGCCGTAAAGTTGGCTTAGCACAGAGGCGATTACCAGAATTCCGACAGCTTTGGCGGATAGGGCCCACATGATCCAGCGACGGATTTTGGCATTGTCGGCGTGGCGATGGATCGAATAGGAAGCGGCATAGTCAATGAGCAGACTGCCCAGCATGATGGGAAAGGACAGCGGCTCGAGCGCGGCGTAAAACACCAGGGAAAGGGTAAGCAAAAGGGCCATGCGGAAACGGGGGGGCGTGATCCGGTACAGCCCCAGACAAAGCGGCAGGCCCAGACAGAGAAACGCCAGGCTGTACAGATGCACGGTTTCACCCCCTTTTGATATTGAAATGAAATTGAGGCCGCCGTGGCCCTTATTGGGATTCGTCACCGAATTCCCCAGACAGAAGCAGAAGGGTTTCGCGGTAATGGCGGCGGGTATAGAGCCGGTTGAGAATTTGGAGGAGGGCCGCCGTGGAGAGGCGGGCGGGCAAACCCAGCAAAGACTGGAGCCTGCGGCGACGGGTGGCGGCATCGGGGCCGCCTGTCAAGCCGTCTGCGTACAAATCGGCGGCAGTAATGGGGGCGTCATCTTTGGCGCCGGAAGCCTTTGGTTGCGGCGGGTCCCCATCCAGGGGCACACCCGCCAAACGAAAGGCTTGGAGGATACGGTCTTTGTCCACGCCCTCCACCCCCAATTTGCCCTCGGCAGACGGGCGTTCTTTCCGGCGTTCTTTGCCGTAGACATCGGGGATATAGACATGGGTGATTTGCTCTTTGGGCAGCGCGCCGCTAAGAAAGGCGCGGATGCGAAAACCGGCGGCGTCGGAATCGGTAAGGAGAATGACACCGGATTGGGCGGCCAGACGGCGCAGCAGCGCGAGTTTTTCGGCATCTTTAAAAATGACAAAGCCGCCCGTTTCAATGATGTTGGCGTCAAAGAGGGTGGCCAGTTTGGATTTATCGTAGCGGCCCTCCACCACAATGGTTTGCCTTAGCTTGATCACGGGCATTTCCTCCAGCGTTGGAATGGGTTAGCGGTTCATTAAGAAGAGCTTTGTAACGGTGGTTTCCAAAAGGGCCCGCTCGTCACTGCGGGCGCTTTTAAAGGTCGTATCGCTTTCGGCCAAAAGGCGCAGGGCTTTGCGCAGATAAGGCACCTGGAATCCGGCGCTTTGGCGCAAAGCCGCTTTATAGCGGTAATCCCGGCCATAGTACCCGAAACGCTGGATGGCGGCGGATTCGGGTATGCGGCGGGCGGTGGCAATTTTGGCCCGGTAAATATCCACAAAAGCAAAAGAGAGCGCGGAGAGAATGGAAATGGGGGTGTTGCGCAGAAAAATGAGGTCGCTGATAATGGCCATGGCTTTGGCGTGGTCTTTTTGCATGACCGCTTTGGAGAGGTCGAAAATGCCGGCATCCACCTGGGGTTGGGTGACCGCCTGAATGTGGGCGGCGGTGATGTTCCCTTCTCCGCCTGCATAGGCGCAGATTTTTTCGATTTCCGATTTAAGGGTGAGCATGTCGACTCCGCAGCGCTCCATTAGGGCACGGCAGAGGTCGGGGGGTATATCGCAGCCACCGCGGTTGGCCATGGCCCGGATAAAACGCACCATATCGCCCGTTTCCCGGTGGCCCAACTCCACCACATGGCCCCTTTTCCCCTTTTGGTTCACAAGGGTTTGGAGCTTTTTCGCCTTGCCGTTTTTGCGTACATCGAAGGCGGAGGTGCGCACTGTGAACACCAGCACGGTGGTGTCGGAAGGATCCTCCAACAATTGGGTCAGCTTGGCCATATCGCCGGCGGAAAGCTTGTCCGGATCCAGGTCGTCGACGATGACGCATTTTTGCCCGGCCATCAGGGGGATGGCCTCGACGGCATCGGCCAGGGCGTCTATATCCAGGCCGGTTTTGCCGGAGAAGGTTTGGAGGTTGAAGTCGGCAAAATTGCCGCCCCCGACACCAGCGGCAATTTTGTCCCGGTAAAGTTCAATTAAGTAGTTTTCGCTGCCATACAAAAGATAGACGCCGTCGAAAGCTTTTTCTTTGATATGGGCGGCAAATTGTTTTTCGTCATTGTAAATCATTGGGGATTCCGTCCTACTCTATCGTTTCGCCGGTGTCTTCGGCTTTGTCTGTATCACCAGCAGCCCTTTGGGATGCCTTGGGCGCCGCAGGCGGCGGCCCCAATTCTTTGAGGCAGTTTGCCTGCGCCGTTTGATAAATGCCGTAGACATCGGTCCAATTGTCAATATCGAAAAAGGTCAGGCGGCCATTTGTGGCGATCATCCTGCTGGAGCGGTGCTTTTCGCTTTTTTGGCGGCACTCGACAGCGCTTTTACCAAAGATAACGGTGCCCACGCCATTTTTGTGACCCTTATAGCTTTCCTGGGTAAGGCAGCGGAGGTCGACGGTATAAAGCCCTTTTTCTTTTCCTTTCGTCCCTTTCTCCAGTGCCAGCAGCCGGCGGTTGGTGACGGCGTAATAGACGTGGCGGCGGCCTATCAGTTCCCTGATCACTCCCGTGATGATCATCAGCGTCACCATGGCCATGAATAGGTAAAAAACGTAAACAATGGCAGGAAATTGATATTGAATGGAGGCATACATAAAATAGGCCAGGTATGTAAAAGAAAAAAGGAGCGACACGCCGTATTGGAGAAGCAACATGCCAACGGGCCGTCTGGTGTTGGGCTGGCCGCACCAGAGAATGGTCTCCCCCTTCCGAAGCTTTGGCGAAAGCATATCGAAGGCGGCCTGATTGATGCACTGCACTGTTTCCATAACCAGCACCCTTTCATTCACCCCGGACTTTTGGCAGACGGGGGTTCGGCTTCTGCGGAAAGGGGAATGCGAAGACGAGAGATATCGCCAAGGGTGGTGACAGAAGTGAGGCGACCGGAGACGGGGCGGACTTCGCCGGTGGGGGAAATGACCACGTCCACCGCAGCCAACAGCGCCGTTTCGTTTATTATACCATAACCGCGGGATAATTTTAAGATGGTAATCTTGCCGCCGGGGGTTTCCATTTGCAAGAAGGCATAGCGACGGCCGGGGGTGACTGTCACGGCACCCAAAGCCTGAAAGCAGCCATTATCGGTGGGGGTAAGCG